>NZ_CP083371.1:906250-1208333 GCF_017488845.2 Ensifer canadensis | reverse complement strand
TGGGGACAGAGCGGCGCCAGCATCTAAAACGTTGCAGTAAAAACGCGTGGATTGCCGCCCGGTTGTCACACCTGCGTCGCAAAAACGACGAAAAGGACCGCAAACGAAATACAACCTGTGATTTCGTAAAATTACAACTCTATAGATAAAGATGCAGCAGGTTGCAGAATCCGCCTTGCGTTCGAGAAAGATTTGCACTTCTCTCCTGCGATCACAAACCCAAAAAAGGGGAAGGAGAGAAACAAAATGGCATCACTGAAACTCAACCTAAGCGCCGCCGCGCTGATCGGCTCGTTGCTCATCGGAGCAAGCCCGGCTCTTGCCGAAGCTGTCCTGCATCGTGGCAACGCCGGTGAGCCGCAGACGCTGGACCAGGCCCATACGTCGATCAACATCGAAGAGTTCATCCTCAAGGATCTCTACGAAGGCCTGACGATCTATGACGCCTCGGGCAAGATCGTCCCGGGTGCAGCCGAAACGTGGGAGCTTTCGGACGACGGTACGGTCTATACCTTCAAGCTGCGCGCTGACGCGAAGTGGTCCGACGGTTCACCGTTGACTGCAGAAGATTTCGTCTTCTCGTTCCGCCGTGTCGAAGACCCGAAGGTCGCGGCCGGCTACGCCAACATTCTCTTCCCGATCAAGAACGCCGAAAAGGTCAACAAGGGTGAACTGCCGACCGACCAGCTCGGCATGAAGGCTGTCGACGACAAGACGCTCGAAATCACGCTTGAGCGCCCGACCCCGTTCTTCCTCGAGCTGCTGGCGCACCAGACGGCACTTCCGGTCAGCAAGGCAAGCGTCGAAAAGAATGGCGCGGACTTCGTCAAGCCGGGCGTCATGGTTTCGAACGGTGCATTCACGCTCGCCGCGCACGTTCCGAACGACAGCCTGACCGCCGTCAAGAACCCCAACTACTGGGATGCCGCCAACGTCAAGCTCGACAAGGTCATCTTCTACCCGATCGACGACCAGGCCGCCTCGGTTCGCCGCTTCGAAGCGAAGGAAATGGATCTCGCCTACAACTTCTCGGCCGATCAGCTCGATCGTCTGCGCAAGTCCCATGGCGAACAGGTTCATGTTTCGCCGACGCTCGCGACCTACTACTACGCCTTCGATACCCGCCAGGAGCCCTATAGCGACGTTCGCGTTCGTCAGGCCCTGTCGATGGCAGTCGATCGCGACTTCCTCGCCAAGGAAATCTACGCCGGCTCGCAGCTGCCGGCCTACTCGATGGTGCCCCCGGGCATCGAGAGCTACGGTGATCCGTCCAAGGCCGAGTTCGGCACCCTGTCGCAGCTCGATCGCGAAGACAAGGCACTGGCTCTGATGAAGGAAGCCGGTTACGGCGAAGGTGGCAAGCCGCTCGAAATCGAGCTGCGCTACAACACCAACC
Organism: Ensifer canadensis; assembly: GCF_017488845.2. Classification (NCBI taxonomy): domain Bacteria; kingdom Pseudomonadati; phylum Pseudomonadota; class Alphaproteobacteria; order Hyphomicrobiales; family Rhizobiaceae; genus Ensifer; species Ensifer canadensis. The sequence goes on along the minus strand of NZ_CP083371.1, from coordinate 1,206,937 downwards.
CGAACCACGAGCGTGTTGCAACGGCCGTTGCCGACATGTGGAAGAACACCTTCGGCGCCAAGGTGTCGCTGGTGAACCTCGACGTGTCCTCGCACTATGCCTACCTGCAGGAAGGCGGCAAGTTCAACGTTGCGCGCGCCGGCTGGGTTGCCGACTACGCCGACGCCGAGAACTTCCTCGCTCTCAGCCTTAGCTCCAACAAGACCTTCAACTACGGCCACTTCGAAAACGCTGAATTCGACGCGCTGATGAAGAAGTCTTACGAGGAGCAGGATCCGGCAGCTCGCTCCAAGCTGCTGCATGAAGCTGAAGCTCTGCTGATGAAGGAACAGCCGATCGCTCCGCTTCTGACCCAGGCCGACCTGTGGCTGGTTTCCGACCGCGTCAAGGGCTGGCAGGACAACTCGCCGAACCAGCACTTGAGCCGGTTCCTGAGCGTCGCCGAATAACGAACAGGGACGACGCGCGGTGAAAATGCCGCGCGTCGCCTCCGGAGCACGTCAATGATTTCCTTCATCCTTCGCCGATTGGCGAGTGCGGTGCCGACCTTGTTTATTGTCGTCACCATTTCCTTTTTCCTGATGCGGTTTGCCCCTGGCGGCCCCTTCAACCTCGAGCGTCCTCTTCCGCCACAAACAATGGCGAACCTGATGGCGACCTATCAGCTCGATCAGCCCCTGTGGCGCCAATACGTTCACTATCTCAGCAATGCGGTGACCGGCGACTTTGGCCCGAGCTATATCTACAAGGATAACAACGTCGCGCAGTTGATCGGCAAGGGCTTGCCCTATTCGATGGAGCTCGGCCTGTACGCACTGCTGTTTGCCGTGATCGGCGGCGTTACCGCCGGTACGATCGCTGCACTCCGGCAAAACAGCATCCTCGACTTCACGATCATGTCGGTCTCGACGCTCGGCGTCACCGTACCGAATTTCGTCGTTGGTCCTGTCTTGACGCTGGTCTTCGCCATCGTCCTGGCCTGGCTGCCGGCCGGCGGTTGGGGTGACGGTTCGTTGCGCTTCCTGATCCTGCCGATGATCGCGCTCGCACTGCCGCAGCTCGCGGTCTTCGCGCGGCTTACCCGCGGTTCGATGATCGAGGCGCTGCACACCGACCATATCCGAACGGCCAAGGCCTACGGCCTTCCGGCAAGGACAGTCGTCATCACCCACGCCATGCGCGGCGCGATGCTGCCGGTTGTCTCCTACCTCGCACCTTGCGCGGCGGCATTGCTCACCGGTTCGGCTGTGGTCGAGACGATCTTTACCATTCCGGGCGTCGGCCGCTACTTCGTCCTCGGGGCGATCAACCGCGACTATACGCTGGTGATGGGCACGGTCATTCTCGTCGCCATCTTCGTTATCGTTTTCAATCTTTTGGTCGACATTCTCTACGGCCTGCTCGATCCGAGGGTTCGCCATGACTGATGTCGTCCAGACGCCGGCGGTAACGCCGGAAACCAAGGGGCGCAGCCTCTTCCAGCTGGCGGCCATGCGCTTCAAGCGCAACCGCGCTGCCATGGCCGGCTGCGTCATGCTGGCCCTCATCGCAGTATTCTCGTTCCTCGGGCCACTGTTTTCGCCGCATACCTACGACCAGGTGTTCCCGTCCTACGTGAATATCGGACCAAGCCTCGAGCCGCGCCCTGACACGTCCACCCTGCAAGGGGTGATGGAAGGGATCGCAACACGCGCCCGCGTCACGCTCAAGGAGTTCAACATCGACGGTGAGACCTTCACCGCGACGATCACCTCGGAGCAGCCGATCGATGCCCGCGCGACGCGCTACTTCGATCGTGCCAACGAGTTCCGTGACACTCAGGTCGTGGCAACTGAGGACGAGGGTCGTACTCTCAAGGTGACCGGTCAGGTCAATCGCGAGTATTTCCCGTTCGGCACCGATTCGAACGGCCGCGATCTGCTGGTGCGCGTCATGCTCGGCGGCCAGATCTCGATTGCCGTCGGTCTCTTGGCAAGTCTCGTGTCGCTCGGCATCGGCGTCGTCTACGGCGCGACGTCGGGTTACATCGGCGGCCGCGTCGACAACGTCATGATGCGACTGGTGGAGATCATGTATTCTCTGCCCTTCGTCTTCCTCGTTGTCGTGCTCGTGGTCTTCTTCGGACGCTCGTTCATCCTGATCTTCCTGGTGATCGGCGCGGTCGAATGGCTGGATATGGCCCGTATCGTGCGCGGCCAGACGCTGGCGCTGAAACGGCGGGAGTTTGTCGGTGCAGCCCAGGCGCTCGGCCTGACGGACTGGCAGATCATCCGCCGGCACATCATTCCGAACACCATCGGTCCTGTCATCGTTTTCGTCACCGTCGTCGTGCCGAAGGTGATCCTGCTCGAGAGCTTCCTCTCGTTCCTCGGCCTTGGCGTTCAGGCGCCGCTGACGAGCTGGGGAGCGTTGATTTCGGAAGGTGCCAACAACATCCAGTCGGCGCCCTGGCTGCTGATCTTCCCGGCCATCTTCTTTGTTCTGACGCTGTTCTCGTTGAACTTCGTCGGCGACGGCCTGCGCGATGCGCTCGACCCGAAGGACCGCTGACATGGCTGACACAAACGAAACCATCCTGGCCGTTCGCGGCCTCAAGGTGAACTTCTCGACGCCTGACGGGACGGTCGAAGCGGTCAAGGGTATCGATCTCGACGTGCGTACGGGCGAGACTCTTGCTGTTGTCGGCGAGTCCGGCTCGGGCAAAAGCCAGACCATGATGGGCATCATGGGACTGCTCGCCAAGAACGGCACCGTTACCGGTTCTGCCCGCTATCGCGGTCAGGAGCTGGTGGGTCTTTCGCCCAAGGCGCTCAACGGCGTGCGCGGTTCCAAGATCACGATGATCTTCCAGGAGCCGATGACCTCGCTCGACCCGCTCTACACGATCGGCCGGCAGATCGCCGAACCGATCGTGCACCACCGCGGCGGCACGTTCAAGCAGGCGCGCAAGCGCGTGCTGGAACTGCTCGAACTGGTCGGCATCCCCGAGCCGGGTCGACGCATCGACAGCTATCCGCACGAGCTTTCGGGCGGCCAGCGTCAACGCGTGATGATTGCGATGGCGCTCGCCAACGAGCCTGACCTTTTGATCGCCGACGAGCCGACGACAGCGCTTGACGTGACGATCCAGGCTCAGATCCTCGATCTCCTGAAGTCGTTGCAGAAGCGCTTCGGCATGGCGATCGTGCTGATCACGCACGATCTCGGCATCGTCAAGCACTTTGCCGAACGCGTCGCGGTAATGCGCCGCGGCGAAGTGGTGGAGCAGGGAACGACCGCAGACATCTTCGAGCGGCCGCAGGCCGACTATACGAAGATGCTGCTCGCGGCAGAGCCGAGCGGCCGCAAGGCACCTCCGGCGGACAGCGCACCGATCATCCTTGAAGGTCGGGACGTCTGTGTCGACTACGCGATCGGCGGTGGGTTTTTCACCCGCGGCAATGCCGTCTTCCGCGCGGTCGACAAGGTCAACCTGCGGCTTCGCGAGGGCCAGACGATCGGCGTTGTCGGTGAATCCGGCTCCGGCAAGTCGACGCTTGGGCGTGCTTTGCTGCGGCTTTTGCCGAGCAGCGGCTATTACCGCTTCGGCACGACCGACATCTCCGGCTTCGACCGCGGCCAGATGCGCCCGCTACGGCGTGCGCTGCAATTGGTGTTCCAGGATCCCTATGGCTCGCTGTCTCCGCGCAGGACCGTCGGTGAAATCATCACGGAAGGCCTGCACGTGCACGAGCCCTCGCTTAGCCGTGCCGATCGCGACCGTCGTGCCATCGAAGCGTTGAAGGAGGTCGGGCTCGATCCGGCCTCGCGCAACCGCTATCCGCACGAGTTTTCGGGTGGTCAGCGGCAGCGCATCGCGATCGCGCGTGCCATGATCCTGAAGCCGAAGGTGGTTATTCTCGACGAGCCGACATCGGCGCTCGACCGCTCCGTCCAGGGCCAGGTTATCGAGCTGCTGCGCGATCTGCAGCGCTCGCACGGCCTGTCCTACATCTTCATCAGCCACGATCTGTCGGTGGTGAAGGCAATGTCGGACTACGTGATCGTGATGAAGAACGGCAAGATCGTCGAGGAAGCCGATACCGACGGGATCTTCACTGCACCGAAGGAGCCTTACACCAAGACGCTCATCGGTGCGGCCTTCAACGTTTAAGGCGGAACCCTTACCAGGGCTTTGCAGGGGCGCGGCATCCGCGCCCCTGTTCTCGTTTTGGGTTGGGCGCAGCAGTGTCGCGGGTACGCGGTATTGCGGGGACACCATGCGCATGACGTCCGGCGTCGCCGCGTGGTCGCCGACGTTACCGCCCGTCGCTTTCGCCAGACATGTCCGTCGCAACGAGCTTCTTGTCGAGGCCAAATTTCTGCATCTTCTCGTAGAGCGTTTTCCGTGAGATGCCGAGCGACTCGTATACGGGCTTCAGGGCGCCGCCGTAGGTGGCTATGGCATTGGCAATCAGCCCCTTCTCAAACGCTGCGACCTTGTCGGCCAAACGGCCGCTGTTCGGCTCGGACGAGTTGATTTCGTTCGAGGCTGTATCGAGCCCAAGAACCAGCCTTTCGGCGGCGTTACGCAATTCGCGCACGTTGCCCGGCCAGTTGCGTTCCGCCATCTCGGCCAGCAGGTTCTGCGATACCTCGACTTCATCGCGGCCGTAACGAGCCGCGGATTCCCGTACGAGCTGCAGGAACAAGAGCGGAATGTCGGCACGACGCTGCGTCAGCGGCGGCACGCGCAGCGTCGCGACATTGAGGCGATAGAGAAGGTCAGGCCGGAAGCGGCCGGCGGCCACCTCCTGCTCGAGATCGACCTTGTTGGTAGCGATGAAGCGTACATCCAGCGGCACCACCTCGTTGGAGCCGAGCCGCGTGATCACGCGCTCCTGCAGGACGCGCAGAAACTTGGCCTGCAGATCGATCGGCATCGAGCCGATCTCGTCGAGCAGGATGGTGCCGCCGCGCCCATGTTCGAACTTGCCGTAGCGTGGACGGATCGCGCCGGGAAACGCGCCTGGCTCATGTCCGAAAAGCTCGCTCTCGATCAGGTTTTCGGGCAGGGCTGCACAGTTGATGGCGATGAAGGGATTGTTTGCCCGGCCGCTCAGATCGTGCAGGGTGCGGGCCACGACCTCCTTGCCGACGCCGGTGTCGCCGATGATCAAGGTGTCGGCATCAGAGGCGCCGATTGCGCGGACCCGATAGCGCAGATCGACCATGACCTGACTGCGGCCGGGCAGGCGTTGTTCAATGTCGTCGCGCTTGCCGGCCACCGCCTTGAGCCGCCGGTTTTCGAGTACCAGTGCGCGCCAGTCGAGCGCGCGGCGAATGGTGCCGGCAAGCATCTGTGCGGTGAAGGGCTTTTCGACGAAATCATAGGCGCCTTCGCGCATGGCACGCACGGCCAGTTGAACGTCGCCATGGCCGGTGACAAGGATCACCGGCACCTCGACGTCGATCTCGCGGATGCGCTGCAGGAATGTCATCCCGTCCATGCCCGGCATCCGGATGTCGCTGATGACGACACCGGGAAAGCTGAAGCCGATGAACTCCAGGGCGTGTTCTGCGCTCGCGAAGGTATCGACGCGGAAGCCGGCGAGTTCCAGCGCCTGCGCACTCGAATGGCGCAACTCCTCTTCGTCATCGACAAGCAGGACGCGGCTCTCGATCATTCGGCGGCCTCCTGGCCCTGCTCATTGGCGACGGGAAGTTCGATGCGGAATTCCGCACCGCCTTCGGCAAGGTTCGTGGCAGTCAGGCTGCCGCCGAAGTCCTTGACGATGTTGTAGGAAATGGACAGGCCAAGGCCTAGTCCCTTGCCGACGCCTTTGGTCGAAAAGAATGGGTCGTAGATGCGCTCGGCGATCGCCGCAGGTACGCCGGGACCGCGGTCGCTGACCGCGAGCACGACCTTGTCGCCGTCGCTCCAGGCGCGAAGCCGGATGTGGCGATCGTCCAGCCCCTCGACCGCATCGGCTGCGTTGGAGATGACATTGACCAGCACCTGTTGCAGACGGACAGAACCGGCGCGCACTACCAGCGGCGCTGGACCAAGGTCGATGTCGATGTCGGCCGCAGCCGCCTTCAGCCTGACGGCGACGATCTCCATCGTGTCGCGCACGACATCCTCGATCAACACCGGCCCCAGCTTCTCGTTGGGCTTGCGGGCAAAATTGCGCAGATGCCGGCTGATTGCCGCCATGCGGTCGACCAGGCCGGAGATGCGCCGGATGTTGTCACTCGCCTCTTCGGCCCGCCCACGCTCGATCAGCAAGGCTGCGCTGTCGGCATAGGTTTTTGCCGCCGCCAGTGGCTGGTTGAATTCGTGCGAAAGCGCCGCTGACATCTGGCCGAGGCCGGCGAGCTTACCCGCCTGGATGAGGTCCGCCTGGGTCCGACGCAATTGTTGCTCGGTCTGGCGCCGTTCGGCGACTTCTTCCTCGATCTGCACGTTGACGCGCGCAAGGTCCGCGGTGCGTTCGTCGACGCGTCGCTCGAGTTCGGCCTGGGCTTCCGCCTGCATCGAGATGCGCTCGTTGAGGCGGGAGCGGCGCTGCCAGAGAATGGCGGCGGCAAGGCCGGTGAGGCATAGAAGCAGAAGGGCAGCGATGACGGTGGTCAGCGCCTGGGTGCGGACGGATGCCGTGTCGGTCAGCACATTCACAGTCCAGTCGGCATCGGCCATGTATTGCGACAGTAGCAGGTACTCCCGGCTAGTGTCGCTGGACGCGATCGTCATCAGGTCGTGATCAGTGAGGCTGGTGCGCGCGACAGGCAGTGCGCGCAAGGTGGCATTGGCATAGCGCCTTGATGTCTCCGTGCGTGCAAGCCGCTCCGGGGTCAGCGGCAGGACTGACGCATAGAGCCATTCCGGCGTGCCGGACATGAAAATGATGCCTTCCGGGTCGGAAACGAAGATCTTGTATTCGCCTCCCTGCCAGGATGCCTCGATGCTCTCGATATCCACCTTGAAGACGATGACGCCGCGAATGTCGTCACCCACGCGGATTGGCGAGCCGAAATAGTAGCCGCGTTTCAACGATGTCGTGCCGAGTGCGTAGAAGCGGGATTGCTGCCCGCGCAGGGCTTCCTGAAAATAGGGGCGATAGCTGAAATTCTGCCCGACGAAGCTCGTCGGACCGTCATAGTTGCTGGCAGCAATCGTGTCGCCGTCCGGCGTGATCACATAGATATCGGATGAGTTGAGAAGTGCATTGATATCTTTGAGATAGGCGTTCACGGCCTCTCTCAGCGGGCGGTCGCGCGGTCGTGTCGCAAGTTCACGGATGTCGTCGTGGTCGGCGATCAAAGCGGGCAGAGCCTGGTAGCGGTTGAGGTGACCATCGAGGGCCGCCACTGCGAGCCTCAGTGCCGTATTTGCCTGCGCCGATGCTTCATCGAGATAGCTGCGCGTGGCCACAACATTGCCTTGCCAGGCAAGCGCGGCAACCGCCAGCGGCAGCAGGATGACAGCAACAACCAGGCGGTATTTCACGGAATGTCTGGGCTCCTCCTCCCGCACGTTCCCGACAGCCACAATGTGGCCGATGCCGATCTTAAGCAGCAGCCGATCCACCCACAAGGCACGGATCGTCTGCTCGCTATTCGTTCAACGATTTTCTCCAGTCGTCAACGGTATGTTGACAATGCGTTTGGTCGCGGCCGTCTTTCGCAACGATCCGGATGGGCGCATCTATGCGTCATAACAAAGCCCGGTCTTGGCGGGCAGAGAAAGGATCACGGCAATGCTCAATCAGATCAAGGGCCTGCATCACGTTACATCGATGGCGGACGACGCCTTCACCAACAATCAGTTCTTCACGAAGACACTGGGCATGCGCCGCGTCAAGAAGACGGTGAACTTCGATTCCCCCGACGTCTATCATCTCTACTACGGTGATGAAGCCGGCACGCCCGGCACGGTGATGACCTATTTTCCTTTCCCGCAGATGCCGCGCGGACGTGCCGGCACGGGCGAAGTCGGGACCACCGTCTTTTCCGTTCCCGAGGGCGCACTCGGCTTCTGGCGCGAGCGGCTGTCGAGCCTCGGCGTCAGCGGGCTCAAGGATGAAGAGACCTTCGGTGAAAAGCGTTTGAACTTTGCAGGCCCTGATGGCGACGGCTTTGCGCTGGTCGAAGTGCGCGACGATCCGCGGGCGCCTTGGACGGATGGCGGCGTTTCGCAGGACCATGCAATCCACGGCTTCCATTCGGCCGCAATGCGGCTGCGCGACGAAGGGGCGACAGCGGAACTTCTGAAGTTCATGGGCTACGAGGAGCTGGACCGTAAGGACGGCGTCACCCGCCTGATCATGCCTGATGGCAACGGCGCGGGCCTGATCGACCTTGAGACCATGCCGAACCTCAACCGTGCCGCTCAGGGTGCGGGTTCCGTTCATCACATCGCCTTTGCCGTCGACAATCGCGAAAAGCAGCTCGAAGTCCGCAAGGCGCTGATGGACACCGGCTACCAGGTCACCCCGGTGATCGACCGCGATTACTTCTGGGCCATCTACTTCCGCACGCCGGGCGGGGTCTTGTTCGAGATCGCCACCAACGAGCCGGGCTTCAACCGTGATGAGGATCTGGCCCATCTCGGCGATGCGCTGAAGCTGCCGCAACAGCACAAGCACCTGCGTCCGGTTCTCGAAAACCATCTGCAGAAGCTGGAAGCCTAAATCTATTGGCTGAAGCGCACGGCGGCGGGCGACGCTCAGCCGCCGATGCTATATCCGGCAAGCAACAAGGAGACTTTCCATGGCCGATCACGGCTACGTCCATAAACTGAAGGCCGGCGAGCCCGGCAATCCGATCTTCTTCGTCTTCCACGGCACAGGTGGCGACGAAAACCAGTTCTTCACCTTCGGCACCCAGTTGATGCCGGAAGCGACGATCATTTCGCCGCGTGGCGACGTGTCGGAGCATGGCGCTGCCCGCTTCTTCAAGCGGACCGGCGAAGGTGTCTATGACATGGCGGACTTGTCGCGGGCAACGAAAAAGATGGCCGAATTCGTCAGGGCCGTCGCAGGCGAACACCAGGCATCCGAGGTCATTGGGCTCGGCTATTCGAACGGCGCGAACATTCTTGCCAACGTGCTGATCGAGAACGGCCTATTCGACAAGGCTATCCTGATGCATCCGCTAATCCCGTTCCGCCCCAGAGACAATGCAGCGCTCGCGGGGCGTCAAGTTCTGATCACGGCCGGGGAGCGCGATCCGATTTGCCCGGCGCCTCAGACGCAGGCATTGGCGGACTATTTCAAGGCGCAGGGCACCGCCACCGAGATCGAATGGCATGCCGGTGGGCACGACATCCGCCAGAATGAAATCTCCGCAATCGAGCGTTTCATCAAGGGTTGATATTCATTCCAGCCGGCGGCGGAACAGCCATGAAGCGGCCGAGAGCGTGACAAGGGCGATGACGCAGAGCGGAATCGTCTGACGCACGACCTCGGCCAGCGGAATGTCCTTCAGGAACACGCCCTTCACGATCACCAGGAAATAGCGCAACGGATTGACAAGCGTGACCGGCTGCAGCCAGGCGGGCATATTTTCGATCGGTGTGGCGAAGCCCGAGAGCAACATCGCCGGCACCATGAACAGGAAGGCGCCGAGGATCGCCTGCTGCTGCGTCATCGACAATGCGGAAATGAACAGGCCGAGGCCGACAACGGCGGCGAGATAGAACACTGCGCTGCCGTAGAGCAGGAACAGCGAGCCGCGCAGCGGCACGCCGAAGATGAAGACGGCGGCGAGAATATAGACCGTGATGTGGAACAGCCCGATCATCATCGGCGGGATCAGCTTGCCGATCAGGATCTCATGGGTGCGCAACGGCGACACCATCAACTGGTCGAAGGTGCCAAGCTCCCGTTCGCGCGCGATCGAGAGCGCAGTGACGATCAGCCCGATTAACAGCGCGATGCTGGCAACGAGATTGGGCACCATGAACCATTGATAGGTGAGGTTGGGGTTGAACCAGTTCCGCGCCACGACCGTGATCGCCTCGGACGACACGCGCTTGCCGGCCGGCGTATCGGCGGCGAGCGTGCCGACGATGCGTCCGAGATAGCCGGAGACGATCTGGGACGCATTCGACCGACGCCCGTCGAGAATGATCTGGACCTCGGCCGGTCGGCCAGCTTCTATGTCGCGCGAGAAGGTTGGGCCGATCTCCAGGGCGGCAATAGTGCGTTGCCTGTCGATGGCGTCGCGAACTTCATGCTGATCATCGGTGAACGCAATGCTTCGAAACGTCGGGGAGCCGTCGATCCGTTCGACCAGTTCTTGTCCCCAATGGCCGTTGTCGCGATTGAGAACCATGACGTCGACATTGGTCACCTCGAGCGTGGCCGCATAGGAAAACACCAGAAGCTGCACGATCGGCGGTCCGATCAGGATTGCGCGGCCCTTCGGGTCGCGCAGCACTGCCAGCAGTTCCTTGACGATCAACGCCTTGAGCCGGGTCCACCACATGTCAACCAATCCTCTTGCGGGTGCTTCGGGCCGCGAGCGCGAAAAACACGCAGCCGATCAGCAGCATGACGGCGATCGCCTGCAGGAACATCGGCCAGATGTCGCCTGCCAGAAACACCGTCTGCAGGCTCGGTATGAGATAACGGGCCGGCACGATGAAGGTGATCCATTGGATGACAGTCGGCATGGAGTTTATCTCGAACAGGAATCCAGACAGCAGAAAGGCCGGCAGGAAGGCCGAGATCAGCGCAAGCTGCGAGGCCAGGAACTGGTTCTTGGTGGCCGCGGAAATCAGCAGGCCTTGGCCGAGCGCCGGCATCAGGAACGTCGCCGAAAGCGCGTAGAGGGCTGCAACGGAGCCTCGAAACGGTACGCCGAAGAGAAAGACGGCCAGGAGCACGCAAAGCGTCATCGACGCCAGCCCGAGCAGGAAATAGGGCAACAGCTTGCCGGCGAGCAGCTCCGCTGCCGATACGGGCGTTGCCATCATCGCCTCCATCGTGCCGCGCTCCCACTCGCGCGCGACGACCAGTGAGGTCAAAAGCGTGCCGACGAGGGTCATGACGATGGCGATCGAGCCGGGCACGAGGAAGTTCCGGCTCGTCAGCTCCGGGTTGAACCAGAACCGTTGCTCCGCGGAGATTGCCGGCGGCCGGCCGGCATCCTCCTCGAGCCGTTGGCGCTCCCAGTTGGCGACTGTAGCCTGGGCATAGTTCTGCACGAAGTTGGCGGTGTTCGGATCCGAGCCATCGACGAGAACCTGCAATGCCGGGTGTCGTCCGGCGGCATGATCGGCGGCAAAGCGGGCAGGGATGATGACGATCCCACGGATACGCCCGAGCACGAGATCGTCTTCGAAATCGCGACGGTCACGGCCGAGACTGACGGAGAAGTAGCGCGATGCCTGAAAGCCTGCGGCGAGATCGCGCGTCAGGGGCATCTCCTGCTCCACCACCAGGCCGATGCGCGTTTGCGTGGTATCGAGGGATACGCCATAGCCGAACAGGAACAAGAGGATCAGCGGCAGGACGAAGGCGATGAGGATGCTGCTCGGATCGCGGACGATCTGGTAGCTCTCCTTGCGCACAAGTGCTGCAAAGCGGCGTCCGCGTCCGGTCGTCGGCGTTTCGATTTGTGCCGAGGTATTCATGCCGCGGCCCGTTTTTCTTCAGACCCCTGCACCAGGGCGATAAAGGCGTCTTCCATCGTCGGGTCGGGGTTGGCCGCATCGGCCACCTGCTTCTTCAGGTCGTCCGGCGAGCCGAGCGCGATCGAGCGCCCGCGATAGATGAGCGAGATCCGATCACAATACTCTGCCTCGTCCATGAAGTGGGTGGTGACCAGCACCGTCACGCCCTTTTCGACGAGGCCATTGATGTGGGTCCAGAACTCGCGACGGGTGATTGGATCGACGCCCGAGGTAGGCTCGTCAAGGAACAGCGCTTCCGGTTCGTGCAAAACGGCGCAGGCAAGGGCAAGGCGTTGCTTGAGGCCGAGCGGCAGGTCCTTGGCGGACATGTCGAGCAGACGGCCGAAACCGAAAATCTCGACCATCAATCGCGTCCGCTCCCGCTTGCGCTCGCCGGACAGGCCATAGACACCGGCAAAGAAATTCAGGTTCTGCGCGACGCTGAGATCGCCGTAGAGCGAGAATTTTTGAGCCATGTAGCCAAGGCGGTTGCGCGCTTCGGCGGCGTCGCGGCGCAGGTCGAAGCCGGCGACGCGTCCTTCGCCGGCGCTCGGCTTCAACAGTCCACAGAGCATCTTGAACGTCGTCGATTTTCCGGCGCCATTGGGCCCGAGAAGTCCAAAAATCTGGCCACGTGGAATCTCGAAGGTGATGTCGTCGGCAGCGGTGAAATCGCCAAAGCGCTTTGTCAGGCCATGGGCCTCGATCACTGGCCTGCCGTTCTCGTTCGTAAACGGCGTCTGCGCCTCGGCCAGTTTCGAGCGGCCGCCGGGACCGCCGCCGAGCATGTCGATGAATGCATCTTCGAAACGCGGCGGCGTCACCGTCGCTTGCGGCGCGGTGTCGTTCTTCTCTGGCGATGCCGATGGCGGGGCTACCCCTGATGCCATGACAAGGCGGATGGCTTCCCCCTGGATGACACCGTCGACGACGCCGTCTTCGTCGAGATATCGCGCAAGCGCCTCGCGGCGGCGTCCCGTGATGCCGGAAATCTTGAAGACACGATCGGCGACGCGCCCCGTCAACTCGGCGGGCGCGCCGGCAAAAAGCAGCTTGCCCTCGTTCAGCAGCAACACCCCGTCGCAGGCCTCCGCCTCGTCGAGATAGGCCGTGGACCAGACAACGCCGATGCCGGAGGCCGTCAGGTTTTCGACCATCTTCCAGAGGTCACGTCGGGAAATCGGGTCAACGCCGACGCCCGGCTCATCGAGCAGCAGCAGGCGTGGTTTGCGGAGCAACGCGCAGGCAAGCCCGAGCTTCTGCTTCATGCCACCGGAAAGCTTGCCCGCCAAGCGCGACGTAAAGCGCTTGAGGTCGGTGAATTCGAGCAACTCGTCGTATGTCGCAGTGCGTTCGGCGAGCGGAAGGCCGCGCAGGTCCGCATAGAGATCGAGGTTTTCCTGCACGCTCAGATCTTCATAAAGGCCGAAGCGCTGCGGCATATAGCCTATGGACGCCTGAATGCTGGCGGGATCCTTCGCGGTGTCGAAGCCCAGCACGTCCACCGTGCCCTCGTCGGGCAGCATCAGGCCGGTCATCAACCGGATCAGGGTGGTTTTTCCCGCACCGTCGGGGCCGACCAGGCCGGTGATGCGACCGCCGAGAATTTCCCCGTCGATATGATCGAGCGCGGGCGCGCGCTCGCCAAAGCGCTTTACCACGCCGGAGATCCGAACGAAGGGTTCGTCGGTCATGGCACGCGCCCTTCAGCCGGTGGCAGACGTACGGTGACGGGCATCCCCTGGCGCAGATCCTCTCCCGGTTTGGTTACCACGATACGCAGGCGGTAGACGAGATCGGTGCGCAGTTCCGGCGTTTCGACCGACTTCGGCGTGAATTCGGCAACCGGAGAAATAAAGCCTACCGTTGCCTCATAGGGCCGGTCCGGGGCCGTATCCGAGACGATCTCGACTTTCATGCCGGGATGCACACGGCCAAGGTCGGGTTCGGCGACGTAGGCGCGAACCCAGACGGGCTCATTCAGCGAAAGCACATAGGCGGTATCTGCTGGCGCAATCATCGCGCCGGGCTCGCGTACACGGGAAAGCACGATGCCGTCGCTTGGCGCCAGCAACTGCGTATCGGAAAGCGAAGTGCGCGCGCTGGCAAGCTTGGCTTCGGCAGCCTGCACCTGTGCGGTGGCAGCCGCGATGTCTTCGACCCGACTTCCTTCCTCAAGCAGTGCAAGTGCTTCGCGGGCGGAGGTGGCGCGAGCGGCCGCCGCGGCGCGAGCGGCGCTTGCTTCGTCGAGATTCGCTTGCGAAATCGTGCCATTCGGCCGCAATTGTCGGGCGCGCTTATAGGCGAGCTCGGCATTCTGGAGATCGGCGAGACGCTCCTCGTGGGCGGCGCGCGCCTGAGCGATCTCGGTCTTGCGTGCACCGGCTTTCAGCTTTTCAAGATTGGCGCGCAGCGCACCGAGGTCCGCCTCGGCCGCGTCGACCGCCTGTTGAAAAGGCGTGGCGTCGAGGCTGCCGAGGATATCGCCCGTCTTGACTGGATCTCCTTCGTCGACAGCAAGCTTGTCGATGCGCCCGCTCACGCGAAAGCCGAGAGACACCTGCCTGATATCGACATTGCCGTAAAGCACTGAGGCCGAGCGCTGTTCGGTCCATCCAAGCCGCAAGGGTAGCTCGAACCACCAGCCGGCAGCGACTGCTCCGGCGAGGAGGACGACCGGGATGAGTACTTTCCGGTTCATGGGCGGCGCTCCCCATTCTCTCCGAGCGCTTCGACGAGGCCGGCGGCATGGCGCTGCAGCATCTCCAGTTCGGCGGGGCCGACGGCCTCCCACCGCATCTGCCGTAGCAGTGCGGCATGCGCCATGCGGAAGACGAGGATGCTGCCGACGAAAGACAGCGTCTTCAGCCGGACCTGCTCCGATGCCGGGTCCTCACCAAGGATCGCGCCGACCAGTCGGCCGGCAATGCCGATCATCGGCCCCATGATGTTTTCGTAAACCCGTGCGAAGGCTTCCGTCGGCTCCATCTGCTCGCGGATGATGAACCGGGCCCAGCTCTCGGACTGCCGGCTGACGAACAGGCCGACCATGCGCTGGGCCATCTGCGTCAGCAAGGCGCGTGCCTCCGTTGGGCTCATGGCGCCACCTTCCGCATCAAGCCGTGCAAGGCGTTCCAGGATCACGGTTCGCAGATCGGCGACATGTCCGCCGATGATCGCCGCCAGATGCTCGGCTGCGGCGATGTAGAGGCCTTCCTTACCGCCGAAGTAGTAGGGGATCGCCTGCAGGTTGACGCCGGCCGCATCTGCGAGTTTTCGAGTACTTGCCCCGTCAAAGCCATAGCGTCCAAAGACGTCGATCGAGGTCGAAAGTAGCTTCTCTTTGGTGAGGTCGCCGCGATCGGGTTTTGGTGTGGGCTGGGAGTTTTTGTTTTTCATCACCTGCGCACATTGCGGCATTCGAGTGATTAAGTCAATCGAATGAATTTGCATAAAAGCAAGCCGACGGATCGCGCGCCATTTTTCTAGAAGATGGCTTGGCAGTGTCGCCCTCGAAAGGCCCAACGCTAAAGTGCGAGACTACGCGACGTCGCGCTCGTCATTTTCCAGCCTTCGCTGGAAAAGGGCGGCGATCAGATCGGATTGCGTGATGATGCCGACCAATCGGTTGTCGGCGTCGACAACAGGCATGTGGTGCAGGCCCATGTCAGCCATCGGCGGGACGAGCTTGGCGATCATCGTTTCCGGCAGTGCCGATTGGACGCGACGCGTCATGATCTCGGAAACCAGCCGTGGTGGCTTCGGGCCGAATCCGATGACGTTGCCGAGGCGCTGCCCGAGGCCGCCGTGCTGTGCCAGCATCGTATGCTTGATGAAGTCGGTCTGGGTGACGATGCCGACGAGGCCTTCTTTTTCCGTGACCACCGGCAGGGCCTTGATGTCGTGCTCGAGCAATGTCTGCCAGGCTTTGCGCAGTGAGGTTTCCGGCGTCGCCGTCGCCACGTCGCGTGACATGACTTCGCCGCAGGTGATTTCGCCCGAGCGCCGATTGAACGCGCGGATCTGCGCCTGATGAATGAGCGCATCGAGTTCGTCCGGGCTGATATCGACAACTTCGCCATATTGCGCCAGCACCGCCTGCAAATCTTCCGGCACGATGCCGAGACGCTGCATGGGCGGCGGGTCATCGGTGCGGTGCGTATTGCCGGCGGGCGCTAGGTGCGGATAACGGCGGCCGGTGGCGTTGTTGAACAACAGCGCGACGACGAGGATGAGCGCGGAATTGATCGCGACCGGCGACAGCACGAACCAGTAGCCGGCCTCATGTATCGATGTGCCGCCAAGCACGGCGGTCAGGGCGACCGCGCCGCTCGGCGGATGAAGGCAGCCGAGCAACAGCATGATGGCGATCGCAAGTCCAACGGCAACGGCCGCCGCGACCACCGGTTCCGGAATGAGAAGTGCGCAGGTGACGCCGATCAGCGACGACACGATGTTGCCGCCGAGGATGGACCAGGGCTGCGCCAACGGACTGGACGGCGCGGCGAACAGCAGGACCGCGGAAGCGCCCATCGGCGCGATCAGCAGGGGCAGATTGGCATCGGCACCAAGTGCCAGAGTGCTGACGAGGCCGGTCAGGAGAATGCCGACAAGCGCGCCAAGCGACGCGCGCAGCCGCTCCATATGGCTGACGGGGACGAGCGATGGGATGAAACGCTTGAGATAGGCACTGGCCTTCGACATGGCAACTCGCGGGCGGCAGAATGACTAATTGCCCAGCCCAATAGCACATGACGGAGAATTGGGCAGGAAATCCACATCCAAAAAAACGCGATGGATTAAAATATATGCACGGCGCCTGCGTCGGAAGCATCGCGGGCCTCGGCCTCCCGCGTATCGGTCGTCAGGTCTGCGACCCATCCGATCGGGCGGCAGAGAAGTCGATGGTAATCTTCGTGCCTTGATCCGATGCGGTCTCGAAGGCGATCGGGGCGTCATGCAGCTCACTGATGCGCTGGACGATTTTCAGGCCGAGGCCGAGCTGTCCCGTACGCTTGATATAGCCGAGATCTTCGTGATGTTCCGGAAGATCGACGAGCCCCTTGCCGTTGTCCTCGACGCTGACGATCGCGCCAGGGCCGCAGGTCAGCACAATGCGGGTGCCCGTTGGATTATGCTTGACCGCATTCTCGATCAGGTTGCGCAGCATGTTTTCGACGAGCGCCGGGATAACCGTGACCGCAGGCGTTCCTTCGTCGACGAATTCCAGCGATTTGTCGTGGTCAAAGACAAAGGGCGCGATCGCCTCTGCGAGGCTCGCACCGATCTGCGAGAGGCTGGCCGATTGATAGGCCGAAGGATCGACGGCATCGGCCCGGGCGAGCGAGGTCAGCTGCTCGAGAATATGCGTGAGGGCATCGAGGTCACGTTCGGCATTGCGGGCGCGAGGGTCGTTGATGTGGCTGAGTTCCATTTTTGCGATCGAAACGGGGGTGCGGATCTCGTGCGCTATGGAGGAGGAGAACAGTTTCTGGGATTGGACCAGGTCGGCGACCCGCGCCAGCATGCGGTTGACGGCACTGATCAGGCGAGCGATCTCCTCGGGCATGCGGGTGAGTGGCAGCCGAGCACCGCTATCGCGGGGATCCAACCGATCTGCCGCCGCAGCCGCCATGGCCACCGGTTTCAATGCGCTGCGGATCGACCAGATCGTCGCGCCGATGACGAGGCAGAACATCAACGTCATCGGCACGATCATGGAATCGAACATCTCGTGCAGCAGTGCGCCGTACATGAAGCCGTTCGGGTCCCTGAGGATCGCCAGTTCGACCAGGACAGTCGCCCCGGCACGCTCGAAGGTTTGTCCGCCGGCGACGCTGAACGGTTTGCCTGGTTGAATTTCGCGTTTCCAAAAATTCGGCGCGTCGATGCTCATTGGAAGAAAATGCTCGGCGCATTCCGTCGTGCAGTTTGAATAGAGCGGCGTACCCGTCTCCGTTCGGACCCTGAGGAAGATCGAGCCATCGCGATCATGGCGGTCGATATAGCGTTCCCTCAGTTCGCGATCCGGTTCGAAACTTACAACGCCGTCGCGGACGTGGATGGCACGCGAAAGAGCCTCCGTCTCCTGTTGCAGCATGAGAACGCTGAGCTTGTCGTCGTCGAACCAGTAATCTGCAAAGACGACGCCGATCTGGATTGCCATGGCGAGCAGCGAGAACGCCACGATGCGGCGGGCAACGATGCCGATCAGCGACGAGTGCTTCATAAGGCCCGCCTGAGCAGATAGCCGATCCCGCGTACGGTCTCGATCTGGATGCCGGTCTCGTAGACCTGCAGCCGTTTGCGCACCCTGGAAACGGCCAACTCCAGCGCATTGGGGCTAATCTCCTGGCCATATTCCGAAAGTGCGGTTTCCAGCCTGCGCTTCGGAACGACCCGGCCGACCTCGCGCATCAGGATTTCGATCAGCGAGCGTTCGCGCGGCGGCAGCGGTACTACAATGCCATCACATGTCAGGTCCGCGGTCGCAGGGTCGTAGCGTAGGGCGCCTGCCTCGAGAACCGGCTGCACCGCTTGCGGATTGCGCCGCAACATCGCGCGGCAACGCGACAAGAGCTCCCGGTGATGAAAGGGCTTGACCAGATAGTCGTCGGCGCCGGCATCCAGTCCGGCAATGCGCTCATCGACCGATCCTCGCGCCGTGATGATCAAGACGGGCAGCCCCGGATACTCCTGGCGAACGCGGCGCAGCAGTGTCAGGCCATCGCCATCCGGCAGGCCGAGGTCAAGCAGAATCAGGTCGTGTTCCTGAGCCGCGATTGCCGCTTCAGCGTCCGAAACGCTCGAAACGGCGTCGAGCCGCCAGCCCGCATCGCGCATGGTCTCTCCGACCAGTTCTACCAGTCGCGGACTGTCTTCAACCAGGAGCAGGCGCATCGAGTCGTCTCGGCATGACCATTCTTCGTTCGACCATATGGGCTTTCTCAAGGGCTGCCAACTCCCCCGCGCACGCCAACCAAAGCGGGTGTCGCAGAGGCAATGAGCAATCTTGACGGGGTTTCGACAGCTTATGGGGCGTATCTCGACAGAGCAGAGGCAGGCTGCAGTCGAACCGGCGAGCCCGCATGACGTGGCCTTCGCCTCTACTGGATGCCCGCGACAGCATCGGCCGTAAAGCAAAATCGGCCCGGCAGTCGCAGCAGGAGAAGACTGTTTTGATGGTCACGAAAATCCGCCGGCCAGAGCTCGGCAGCATTGCGCTCAGTGCGATCGTCAGCGTTTATTTGCTCGCTATCACCAATAATTCCTTCTGGACGCATGCCGCGGTCTATTTCGATCATTCACGGCTGTCGCTTCTGTCCTTTGGGACCGCACTGGCGCTTACGACCTTCGCGGGTATGATGCTGGCGTCGGCCAAGTACATCATGAAGCCGGTGTTGATCTTTCTCATAGTCGCTTCCGCGGCGGCTGCCTATTTCATCGATTACTTCGGTGTAATCATCGACAAGGACATGATCGGCAACGCTGCCGTGACGACGCAGGCCGAGGCGAGCCATCTGTTGACCGGCAGCTTGGTGCTGCATCTGTTTCTCTATGCTGTCGTTCCTTCACTGTTCGTGGTCTGGGTCAAGGTACGCCACCAGCGGGTCCTGCCCAAGACAGCAACCACTCTTGCCATTGTCATTCCCTGCCTGCTCGTCAGCGGCGGGCTGATCTATTCGGATTTTGCAAGCGTTGCCTATGTCATTCGCGAGCACAAGGATCTGATGAAGCGCTTCAATCCCACCGGGCCGGTTTCCGCTGCGTTAAAATACGCATCCTCGACCTATAAGGAGCGCAATATTGCCGTTCAGCCGCTAGGCACTGACGCCCGGCAGGGTGCGCGTGTCGCCGCGGCGGGCAAGCCGGTTGTCGTGGTCGTCGTTGCCGGTGAAACCGCCAGGGCGATGAACTTCTCGCTCAACGGTTATGACAGGGATACCAATCCGGAGCTCAAATCTCTCGGCGTGATCAACTATACCGACACGACGAGCTGCGGCACGGCAACGGCGATCTCGCTTCCCTGCATGTTCTCGGTCTATCCGCGCAACGAGTATACGGAGTGGAAGGCCCGCTCGACCGAAAACCTCGTGAACGTTCTGACCCGCGCTGGCGTTTCTGTGTCCTGGTGGGACAATAATACCGGCAGCAAGGGCATTGCCGACCTCATCAGCTTCGCCAGCATGACGAACCAGAAGAACAGCCCGCTGTGCAACAATGGCGAATGCCTTGACGAGATTTTCCTCGGCGAACTGGACAAGAAGCTGACGGCGACCAAGTCGAACAGCGTTATCGTGCTGCACCAGCTCGGCAGCCACGGCCCGTCCTACTATCTGCGTTATCCGGAAAAGTTCCGGAAGTTCAAACCGGATTGCCGCACAGCTGAGCTGATGAAATGCTCAGTCGAAGAAATCACCAACGCCTACGACAATAGCATCCTCTACACGGACCATGTGCTGGCAAGCGTTGCCCGCCTCTTGGAGAAGCATCAGAACGACATCTCTGGCGCGATGATCTACATGTCCGACCACGGCGAATCCCTTGGCGAGAACGGTATCTATCTGCACGGCGCGCCCTATGCGATCGCGCCGCGCGAGCAGACTCAGGTTCCCTTCGTCACATGGTTCTCGAAACCGTATCAGGCGGCAATGGGCGTCGACACAAGCTGCCTTGCCAAGGAGACGGATCAGCCGAAATCGCACGATAACCTGTTTCACACCGTGCTTGGCATGATGGATGTCGAGACGAAGGTCTATAATCGCGAGCTTGATGCCTTCGCCAACTGCACCCGGCAGGATCCGCCCGGCAAATCGAACGGTTCCGCCTTCCAGGCCGCCGATACGGCAAAAGACCTGCCGGCGCCGATTGTCCCGGCAACGATCATGCCGGGTGCGAAGGCGCTCTAAACGATCGGTCCGACCGCGGATCCGGTACAAATCTGATCGACCGGTGGAACAAAGCAACCATCTGCGCACTTCCCTGAATGGCCACTCGTTTGCGCCACAGTGCGGCAATGCAAACGAAGGGTGGCAAAGACGCCAGCGCCAATCGGCGCCGGCGATCCATGCTTTTGCAGAGGGAGAGACTGATGCAGGTCGTCGGAATACAGGTTTCCGCTGAACGCGCCGGCAAGGCCGGCTTCACGGTCGAGTTCGTTGGCGCCGAGGGCGAGGTCGTCACGGTGACATGTCCGCAGGATGCGGAAGGATCGCTGAACAGGTTGAATGCGGTGACGAGGGCAAAGGACATTCTGTCCGCCGCGCTCGGAGCCGATGAAAAATTGCAGGATACGCCAGATCCGCGCGCAAGTGCCGCCGCGCTGCGCCCGATCCCCAATGCGCGGACTGCACATGACCGTAAAACCATGGAAGAACAACTCGACGAAGGTCTCGAAGATACCTTCCCGGCAAGCGATCCGGTCTCCATTGCCAGCTCGGCGATTGCCAAGGGAAACTCCCGCCGTTAATCAGTGGGTTCTCAGTGGTTCAAATCGAGCCCAAGATGGCGCACCATCCTTGACCGGCGCCTTGGCTGGTTTTTCGGCTTGATCATCGCTGGCCTTGCCGTGTTTCTGCCATCCATGCAGTCTATCGGCGCTCGCATCCAAGCGCCGAACATCCGTTGCGGCGTCAACCCTTTCGTCGAGTACCGGAGGACTGGCGCATGAGCGCGCAGCATCTGACCTTTGCCGTCGGCGATATCCACGGCTGTCTGACCGAGCTTCAAGCGCTCCTGAGGCAGATCGAAACCTATGCGCCCGAGGGCAGGGTGATCTTTCTTGGTGACCTGATCGACCGCGGCCCGGATAGCCGAGGCGTGATTGAATTGATCATGGCAGGGCCGCAGAAGCAGGGCTGGTCCTGGCTGACGCTCAAGGGCAATCACGAGGAAATGCTGCTCGGCGCCCGCAGCGGCGAGAGCGATGTCGACTGGTGGCTGCTTAACGGCGGCAAAGAGACACTGGCATCCTACCATCACACTATTCCCGCAGCGCATTTGAAGTGGCTGATGCAGCTTCCCTCCATTATCGTCGAACCGTTTCGCATCTTCGTCCATGCGGGCGTCGATGAAACCATGCCGCTGGAGCGCCAGGGCGAGGAAATCTTCCTGTGGATCAGGCGGCCCGACAATCACTCCGGCGATTATTGGGGCAAACACCTTTGCCATGGCCACACGCCGAGCCGCTCCAATCCACGCACCGTCGGCAACCGGACCAATGTGGATTCGGCTGCCGTGTTTGGCGGCAGTCTGTCCTGCGCGATTTTTGACGATGACGTTCCGGGTGGCCCGATCGGTTTTCTGAGCACCGGGCGTGGCGCTGACCATTCGTAACTTGCCGTTGCCGAAGATGATCACGGGGACACCGAATTGCGTTGTGCCCCTGATCTCCAGGCTGTACGTGTGCCGGGACTGGGCGGGCTTTCTCGCCCATCATCGCAGCTTCAGGGGATCACCGTTGGATACCGCGCCTTCATCTCTCTTTGCCAAGAACTTCGCCGCTCTCCTGTTCGATATGGATGGCACGCTGCTCAACTCCATGGCCGTTGTCGAACGCGTCTGGGGCGCCTGGGCTGTCCGCAACGGGCTCGACCCCGTCGAAATGATGAAAACGGTACATGGCGTTCGCGCCGTGGATACGATCCGCACGCTCGAACTGCCGGGCGTTGATCCGGAGCATGAGGCGCACGAACTCGCGCTCGCCGAAATCGCCGACGTCGAAGGCATCATCGAGATCGAGGGCGCTGTCGCCTTCCTCAATTCACTGCCGCCGGAGAAGTGGGCGATCGTCACATCGGCGCCGCTCGACCTTGCCGTTCGTCGCCTCGCGGCCGCAGGTATTCCCACGCCGAAGCTGATGATCACCGGCGAAGACGTGTCGGTCGGCAAGCCCCATCCCGAGGGCTATCTTTTGGCCGCCGAAAAACTTGGCGTGCGGCCGGAAGACTGCATCGTTTTCGAAGATGCTCCGGCCGGAATTCTCGCCGGCAAGGCCGCCGGCGCCGAAGTCATCGTGATCACCGGCGCGCACTCTGCCGCGGCAGACACGCCGCACCTGACGCTCGCCCGCTACAATGATATCGAGGCAGGCATTGCCGATGACGGCCTGCTGTCGCTGCGCCACCGTCGCTAGAGCGTTTCCGATTTAGACGAAACCGGACAAACGCTCTATCTGTTTGTTTTTACGCATTTCCTGACGGAAAGCGGCATCGCACTTTTCCTGGAAATGCGCTAAGCGCTGCCCTTGAAAGACGCGGGCCGCCATGGCGGTGCCGGCTCGCGACGTTGATGAAAGCCGGAGAGCCTGATCAGGGCCTCCGGCCTTTCCGTCTCTTGGTTCAGGCCGTGACCCAGCACTTCGTCAAGGCATGGCCGCCCATCAGTTCGCCGTTCGGATCGTCGACCCACCCGCCGACCTTGTCGTTGGTGGCGTCGATATAGTTGTTGAACATCGGCACGATGACGCCGCCTTCGTCGCGCAGCATCATTGCGGCCTGGCGATAGATCGCCTTGCGCTTGGCCTCGTCGAGTTCGCCGCGGGCGGCGAAGATCAACTTGTCGAAGTCATCGCGCTGGAAACGCGTGTCGTTCCATTCGGCCTTCGACAGATAGGCAATCGAATAGACCTGATCCTGCGTCGGTCGGCCGGTCCAATAGGACATGCTGAAAGGCTGCTTGTTCCAGACATCCGACCAGTAGCCGTCGCCCGGTTCGCGCTTCAGGTCGATGGTGATGCCGCATTTGGCAGCGCTCATCTGGAAAAGCTGGGCGGCATCGACGGCGCCGGGGAAGGCGACGTCGGACGTGCGCAGCAGCACGGAGCCGTCGTGGCCGGATTTCTTGTAGTGGAACTTCGCCTTGTCAGGGTCGAAGACACGCTGCTCGATGTCGTTGTCGAAGAGCGGATAGCCATTGATCATCGGCGTATCGTTGCCGACGGTGCCATAACCGCCGAGAACCTTTGCCACCATCTCCTCGCGGTCGACGGCATATTTCAACGCCAGCCGCAGGTCGTTGTTGTCGAACGGCGCGGTGTTGCAATGGGCAATGAACACGTAATGCCCCTTGCCCGGCACATTTCGGATGACCACGCCGGGAAGGCGCTTGATCAGTTCGACAAGCTTCGGCTCGATGCGGTTGATCATATGCATCTGGCCGCTTTGCAGCGCCGCGGTGCGCGCGGTCGAATCGTTGATGACGACGATTTCGATCTGGTCGGCATGACCGCGTTCGGCCGATCCCCAATAGCCTTCGTGGCGCTCAGCGACGTGTTTTACGCCCGCCTCGTTCACGACAACCTTGTAAGGACCGGTGCCAATGCCGGCGGTCGGATCGTCCTTGCCGCCGTTCGGCTGGATCATCAGGTGGTAGTCGCTGACGATATAGGGCATGTCCGCATTGGGCTGCCGCAAGGTGATCACGACATTGTCGCCGTCAGCCTTGATCGTCTCGAACTCCTGCACAAAAGGCAGGGCCGCCGATTTCGAGTCTGCATCGCCGTGGCGCTCGAGCGTTGCCACCACGTCAGCCGGCGTCAAAGGCTTGCCATTGTGGAAGGTGACGTCCTTGCGGATCTTGAAGCTCCAGGTTTTTGCGTCGCTGGAGGCCTCGTAGGACTCGGC
Source organism: Ensifer canadensis (assembly GCF_017488845.2). Lineage (NCBI taxonomy): Bacteria > Pseudomonadati > Pseudomonadota > Alphaproteobacteria > Hyphomicrobiales > Rhizobiaceae > Ensifer > Ensifer canadensis. Next base: position 1,182,655 of record NZ_CP083371.1, on the reverse strand, counting down.
CAGGCGGTACTCGATCTCGCCGGTCGGTGCGACTTCCAGCAGTTGCTCGCCCCAGCAGCGACCGAGCGTGTATGGCACCTGGCTCGCCCATGTCGCAGGGTCGAGGCTGTTGGTCGATTCGCCGCCGACTAGGCCCGCCCGCAGCGTCCCGCCCTTGACTGGCCCCGCCGCACGGGCGGCACTGCCAAGCAATGTCTGCGCAGACGCGATCGTCACCCCGAGCGCCGCTGCCCTCCCCAAAAATTCCCGTCGTGACAGGCGGCCCGCTGCAACCTGTCGGCTCATGTATTCCAGTTCTGTTGGCATCGCTTACTCCCTCCCTCGCAAGACGCGCCCGGCATACCGGCAACGTTGCAGGATAGTGTGGGAGAAGAGACGTCTGAGATTCTCACCCGACGACAGTTCATGCCGCAGATGATGAACACAACGTCGTATTCGGCTCTGCCTTAATCCTTCAGTCCATCCGTCGCAGACGCGCGAAGCGGGCTAAGATCAACAAGCAGCGTGAGACCACCTCACGCACGAACCGTGTCTGCGCCGGGGTCCCGTCAGTTCGGCAAGCAGGATGTGATATTCGCCGGAAAGGCGGATGGAGAGCGGCCGCGGTCGGAGACACACGCACTCCTGTCGGCACTGAGATCGACGAAACCTTCGGCATTCAGGCGCACGAACGCACCGCGAACGCTGGTGCGACTGACCTTGAAATGATCGGCGATCGTGTCTTCGGATTGCTTGGTGCAGGGCTTCAGCGCGTGCTCCAGGACGGCCTGCGCAACAACCGATAGACGGACTCGCTGCGACTTGATCTCTCAGACAACGCTGTCCCCCCAAGCAAGCCGGGCGGGTCTGCAATACATGCCCCATAACCTCGATAGTGTCTCCAAACTATACGCGTCAATATTGTATACAATAATGTTGCCATTCGTATCCGGCTATCGTATGCAATTGGTGACACGGCGGGTTGATCCGCTGTGTGCCTAGGCGGGAGGAGGCATGCGACGTGGATCGCATGACCCGCAGAGGCGGAGATTGTCGAAGTCAACGGGAGGGGAAAATGAAGAAAAGAATTCTGCAACTTTGCGCCACCGCAGCAGGCATCGTGGTCGGCCTCACGGCGTTCACCGCCAGCGCCGCCACCACGCTTGAGACAGTCAAGGCGCGCGGCAAGCTGATCTGCGGTGTCTCGATGAGCACGCCCGGGTTTGCGACGGCTGACGCCAAGGGCCACATGCAGGGTTTCGATGTGGACGTGTGCCGTGCCGTTGCGTCGGCTGTTTTCGGCGACCCGGAAAAAGTCGATTTCGTTCTGACGAACATCAACACCCGGTTCCAGGCTCTGCAGTCAGGCGAAATCGACATGCTGTCGCGCCAGACCACCCATACCTTCTCGCGCGAAGTCTCGCTCGGTCTCGATTTCGGCCCGACGGTATTCTATGACGGCCAGGGGTTGATGGTGCCGAAGTCGCTCGGTGTCAACAGCGCCAAGGAGCTGACGGACGCAGCGATCTGCACACTGCCCGGCACGACGACGGCCCAGAACCTCAGCGATTTCTTCCGCACGATCGGCGGCAAGTTCGAACTGGTTGTTTTTGAAAGCCCGGATGAAAACCGCAACGCCTTCTTCTCGGGCCGTTGCGAGGCGATCTCGTCCGACCGGTCTGACCTGGCGTCGATCCGTGCGGTTGCCAACAATCCGGACGACTATGTCGTCCTTCCCGAGACCATCTCCAAGGAGCCGCTCGCTCCGTCGGTCCGGCAGAACGATTCCAACTGGCGCGATATCGTTTCCTGGTCCGTCTGGATGCTGATGGCGGCCGAAGAGCGCGGCATCACCCAGGCCAATGTCGACGAAATGACGAAGAGCGAGGATCCGGAAATCCAGCGCATGCTCGGTGTCAACGAAGAGCTCGGCAAGATGCTCAACCTCGACAACAAGTGGGGCTACAACATCGTCAAGGGCGTCGGCAATTACGGCGAAGTGTTCGAGCGCAACCTCGGCACCAAGACCGCGCTTGGCCTGACCCGTGGGCCGAACACCCGTTGGAGCGAGGGCGGTCTGCTCTACGCACCGCCGTTCCGTTGATATTCGTCGGCCCGCGCCCTGGCGCGGGCCTTTTTCGTCTTGGACGTTCCCTTTGCCCGGCAGACGTGTCGCCATGTCCCTGTTTTATGACGCGCGCATCCGCGCCTTCCTCTATCAAACGATCGCGATCGGCGCTGTTGTCTTCGTCGCCTGGGCGATGTTCAGCACCGCGAGCGCCAACCTTGCCAAGCAGGATATTGCCACCGGCTTCGGCTTCCTGGCGCGTCAGGCAGGTTTCGTCATCACCGAGACTGCGATCGCCTACGAGCCGACCGACACATTCGGCCGTGCCATCCTTGTCGGCATCGCCAATACCGTGAAGGTTTCGGCACTCGCCGTCTTCTTCGGTACGATCCTCGGTGTGCTCGTCGGCATCGGCAGGCTGTCGCACAATCCGGTCCTGTCGCGCCTGATGCTTGCCTATGTCGAAGCGCTGCGCAATGTGCCGCTGCTCCTCTATCTGCTGCTCTGGTATTCGCTGATCATCTCCGTTTTCCCGCCGGTAAAGCAGGCGATCGAGATGCTGCCGGGCGTGTTCCTGTCAAATAGCGGTCTGGTCATGCCGGCCATGCGATGGGCGAGCGGCTTTGAATCGCTCCTCATCGCCCTGTTCGTCGGCGCCGCTGCCGCTGTTGCGATCGAGCGCGTCCTTGCGCGTCGTCGGATTGCCACGGGCAAGGAGATGCCCGTTGCCACCATAGCGGCGCTTGCCTTCCTGCTGCCGCTGGCGGCAACACTGCTGTTCGCCGACATCTCGGTCTCGATGGATGTCCCCGAACTCGGCCGGTTCCGCCTGACCGGCGGCTATCACGTGCGCCCGGAATTCGTGGCACTGCTGATCGGCCTGACGTTGAGCGCTTCGGCAAATGTCGCCGAGATCGTGCGCGCCGGCATTCAAGCCGTCAGCAAGGGACAATGGGAGGCCGCGACGGCCCTCGGCCTGCCGCGCTCGCGCACGCTGAAACTCGTCATCCTGCCGCAGGCGCTGCGTATTATCGTGCCGCCGTTGACCAACACCTATCTCACGGTCTTCAAGAACAGCTCGCTCGCGATTGCCATCGGCTATCCGGATCTGGTGATGGTTTCCAACACCATCATGAACCAGACCGGCCAGGCCATCGAAGCCATTGCCATCTTCATGGCCGTCTATCTCGGCCTGTCCATCCTGATCTCGCTGGTGATGAACTGGTACAACGCGCGCGTTGCGCTGAGGGAGCGCTGAGCCATGGCCCAGTTCGAAGGCTTCCTTGCCGACCCTATCCTGATGGCGCCCGCCGCCCGCCCGAGGGTGAGCAACCGTACCTGGCTTTCCGCCTATTTCGGAACGCCGGGCAACGCACTGATCACCATACTTTGCCTCGGCACGATCTTCGGCCTTGCCAAGCTCGCGATCGGCTGGCTGTTCCTCGACGCGATCTTTTCCGGCACGCCGGCGGAGTGCAAGGTTTCAAGCGGCGCCTGCTGGCCGTTCCTGTCGACCAAGCTGCGCTATATCTTCTTCGGCTTCTATCCCTTCGACGAGCAGTGGCGACCGCTCACGGCGATGCTGCTGTTTCTCGGCGCTTGCGGCGTGTCGATGGTGCCGCGCACTTGGGGCCGGGCGCTTGCGGTCACATGGATCGTGGTGATCCTGCCGACGCTTTACGCGCTGATGGCCGGTGGCCTGTTCGGGTTGACCGTCGTGCCGACCACCCAGTGGGGCGGCCTGCCGCTGTCGTTCATGCTTTCCTTCGTCGGGCTCGCCTGCGCCTTGCCGCTCGGCATTGCACTTGCGCTTGCGCGTGCTTCGAGCCTGCCGGCGATCCGCATTCTCGGCGTCGGCTTCATCGAAATCGTTCGCGGCGTGCCGCTGATCAGCATCCTGTTCATGGCGACCGTCATGCTGCCACTGTTCATGCCTGATGGTATTACCATCGACAAACTGCTGCGGGCCCAGGTGGCGATCATTCTCTTCGCCGCCGCCTACATCGCCGAAATCGTCCGCGGCGGATTGCAGGCCGTTCCCAAGGGGCAGATCGAGGCGGGCCATTCGCTCGGGCTGCACTATTGGCAGATCATGCGAAAGATCGTGCTGCCGCAAGCCCTGAAGAAGGTTATCCCGCCGCTCGTCGGGCTGTTCATCGGCTTTTTCCAGGATACGACCCTGGTGACGATTGTCGGCCTGCTCGATTTTCTCGATACCGTGCGCACCGCCATGCGCGATCCGCAATGGCAGGGCATCGCCGTGCTCGAAGGCTACGTTTTTGCGGCGGTCGTTTACTTCTTTTTCAGCGCATTAATGGGCGCTTATAGCCGTTTCCTCGAGCAATATTTCAGGACCACGCATGACTAGCAATATTCACCTCATCCGCAGGGCGCATACGGTTGTCGGCTTCGACACCGAGACGAAAAGCCATGTCTATCTCAACGACGTCGACGTCGCCTATGACGATACCGGTTTCGTCCATGTCGGCGGACATTATGACGGCGCCTTTGCCAGCGAAACCTCCGGTGCCGACCGGATGGTGATGCCGGGTTTCGTCAATGTGCATTGCCACTCCGGCGAGGAACCGATCTCCAAGGGCATCTTCGAAGACGCGGGTACGGCAGCACTTTGGGGCAACGCCCTCTACGAGTATTCCAACCTGCTGGAAATCGACGATGGCGCGATCGAGGCGTCGTTGACCGTGATGCTCGGCGACCTCATGCGTAGCGGCGTCACCACGCTGCTGGACATTGCCGGGCCGCATGAAAGCTGGCTGCCGACCTTGGCGCGAAGCGGTGCTCGCGCCTTCGTCGCTCCAGGCTTCCGCGAAGCGCAATGGCATGTCGAAGACAGCCATCGCCTTGATTTCATCTGGGACAAGGCTCGAGGCCGCGAGGCTTTCGCCCGGGCGCTTGATGTGGTCGACACTGCCGCAGCCCATCCCTCCGGACGCCTTGGCGGGGTGGTGGCGCCATCGCAGATCGAGACCTGCTCGGCCGAATTGCTGCAGGACGCGGCCGCAGAGGCGCGCAAGCGCGGCATGCCGATCACCATCCACTCCGCCCAGACCATGGCGGAACATGAGGAAATGCTGCGCCGGACTGGCCTGACCGCGGTGCAGTATCTGGAAAGCCTGGGGATCCTCGGCGACAACCTGATCCTTGGCCATTGCATCTTCGTCGACAGCCATTCCTGGACGCGCCAGCGCACCGATATCGATCTCGGCCTGCTGGCAGAGCGGCGCACGACGGTCGCCCATTGCCCGGTGACGTTCTCGCGCAGCGGCATGGCGCTGGAATCGGTCGGGCGCTATCGCCGCGCCGGCGTCAACGTCGCCCTCGGGACTGACAGCTATCCCTTCAACATGCTTGAAGAAATGCGCCAGGCGATGATCTGTGCGAGGCTTTCGGGCAAATCCGTGTTCGACGTATCGACCGCGGATATTCTCGATACGGCAACGCTTGCGGGCGCCCGCGCGCTTGGCCGTGACGATATCGGCCGGATTGCCGTCGGCGCAAAAGCCGACTTTCTCATCGTTGACCTGAAACACCACGCGATGCAGCCGGTTTACGACCCCTTGCGCAATCTGCTGCATTGCGCGGCAGAGCGCGCTATCGAGGAAGTCTATGTCGATGGACAATGCGTCGTGCGCCATGGGCGCGCGACCAAAATCGACTACGACGGAGCCGTGGCGCTGCTACAGGACGCGCAGAATTACGCGTGCCGCAAGGCGCCTGAGAATGATCCCAAGAAGCGGCCAATGCGCGACTTGGCGCCGTTGTCGCTGCCCGTCCCTTCCTAGAACACGACGCGGGCGGTAATCATTGATCCAAAGAGCGCCGGCTAGGGCTGGCGCTCTTGCAAGGTCAGGCTTGCGCGACCAGTCGCGGTTTTTCGGTGGCGGCTTCGTCCCGTTTCGACTTCGCGACGGGCTGCCCCTCCCTGAACAACTTCCACTTTGTCGGCCGGAATGCGACCCTTGCGCGGTCCTGTGTTGTGGTGCGTTCGGGTGGCAGTTCGATTTCGGCATGCGGGTGGTTGCGGCCGAGGTCGAGTTCGAGATGGCGGGTACCGGCGACGCGGCGGCTGGCGGTGACCAGGCCGGCGAGACAGCCGCCGCAGCCATCGATCAGCTCGATGTCGTGCGGGCGGAAGTAGAGGGTGGCCGGGCCGTCGGGCTCGGTCGGGGCTCTGAGGCCGATCGGCCGGTCCTCAAACCAGATCTCGCCGTTTTGCAAGGTGACGGCCAGCGCGTTCGACTGGCCGATGAAGCCGTAGACGAACGGCGACACCGGATGGTCGTAGATCTCGTCGGGGGTGCCGACCTGTTCGATCGTGCCCTTGCTCATCACCACCACCCGGTCGGCAAGCTCCAGCGCCTCTTCCTGGTCATGGGTGACGAAGATGGTGGTGTGGCCGGTGCGGTCGTGGATCTCGCGCAGCCAGCGCCTGAGTTCCTTCCTGACCTGGGCATCGAGTGCGCCGAAGGGCTCATCGAGCAGAAGCACGTTCGGCTCGACCGCCATGGCGCGGGCGAGCGCCACGCGCTGGCGCTGGCCGCCCGACAGCTGCGCCGGATAACGCTTCTCAAGCCCGGAGAGCTGGACGAGATCGATGAGATCAAGCGCGCGCTTGCGGATGTCGGCCGCCGGTGGCCGGCGGTTGGCCGGACGCACCTTGAGGCCGAAGGCGACATTGTCGAGTACCGTCATGTGACGGAACAGGGCATAGTGCTGGAACACGAAGCCGATGTTGCGCTCCTGCACGGTCTTTTGCGAGGCATCCTCGTCGCCGAAGAAGATCGTGCCGTCGGTCGGGCTTTCAAGACCGGCGACCAGCCGCAACAGCGTCGTCTTGCCCGAGCCGGAGGGGCCCAAGAGCGCGATCAGCTCGCCCGAGCGGATGTTGAGCGAGACATCGTCGAGCGCCGGAAAGCGGCCGAATTCCTTGCGTATGTTCTGAACGCGGACTTCCATGACGATCCGGACCTTTCAATGCCTGCGGCTGGCGGCGATCTCGGCGCTGTAGCGAAGCTCGAGCGCCGTTTTCAAGACGAGGGTGACCAGCGCCAGCAGCGCCAGCAACGTCGCAACCGCAAAGGCGGCGACGAAGTTATATTCATTATAGAGGATTTCCACCTGCAACGGCATGGTGTTGGTCTGGCCACGAATATGGCCCGAGACCACCGACACCGCGCCGAACTCGCCCATGGCGCGGGCGTTGCACAGGAGCACGCCGTAAAGCAGCCCCCATTTGATGTTGGGCAGCGTCACATGCCAGAAGGTCTGCCAGCCGGATGCGCCCAAGGACAGCGCCGCCTCCTCGTCGCTGGTGCCCTGTTCCTGCATCAGCGGGATCAGCTCGCGGGCAACGAAGGGGAAGGTGACGAAGACGGTGGCCAGCACCAGCCCCGGCACGGCAAACAGGATCTGGATGCCATGGCTCTGCAGCCACGGGCCGATGAGGCTGTGCGAGCCGAACAGAAGCACGAAGACCAGACCGGAGATCACCGGCGAGACCGAGAACGGCAGGTCGATCAACGTCGTCAGGAAGGCCTTGCCGATGAACTCGAACTTGGCGATCGCCCAGGCGGCGGCGACGCCGAAGACGAGGTTGAGCGGCACGGCGATGGCCGCGACGATCAGCGTCAGGCGGATGGCGGAAAAGGTCTCGGCATCGCCAAGCGCCGACAGGAACTCGGCCGGTCCCTTGCGCAGCGCCTCGGTAAAGACGGCGGCCAGCGGCAGCAGCAGGAACAGGCCGACGAAGGCGAGCGCTGCAGCGATCAGACTTAGCCGGGCAAAGCGGCTTTCCGAGGTGGCGGCGCGCACGTGATGGGCGGCTGTAGTCAGATCAGGCGACATAGACATATCTCCGCCGGCTCCAGGCCTGGATCGAGTTGATGACGAGCAGCATGGCAAAGGAGATCACCAGCATCACCGCGGCAATGGCGGTGGCGGCGGGATAATTAAACTCTTCCAGCCGGATGACGATCAAGAGCGGGGCGATCTCGGAGACGTAGGGCAGGTTGCCGGCGATGAAGATCACCGAACCGTATTCGCCGACGCCGCGGGCAAAGGCGAGGGCAAAGCCGGTCAGCCCAGCCGGCAGCAGTCCCGGCAACAGCACCCGGCGGATCGTCTGGAAGCGGCTGGCGCCGAGCGTGGCGGCGGCCTCCTCCACTTCCTTGTCGATCTCCTCCATGATCGGCTGCACGGTCCGGACGACGAAGGGCAGGCCGACGAAGATCAGCGCGATGACGATGCCGATGGGGGTAAAGGCGATCTTGATGCCAAGCGGCGCCAGCAGCGCGCCGATCCAGCCGTTCGGGGCATACAGTGTCGCCAGCGCAATGCCGGCGACCGCCGTCGGCAGCGCGAACGGCAGGTCGACCATGGCGTCGATCACCCGCTTGCCGGGGAAACGATAGCGCACCAGCACCCAGGCGAGGATGACGCCGAAGATCAGATTGACGATGGCGGCGACAAAGGCCGTGCCGAAACTGATCCTGAGTGCATTGAGGGTGCGGGTGTCGAGCGCCAGCGTCATGAACTGCGACCAGCCAAGGCCGCTCGAGCGCCAGATCAGGCCCGACAGCGGAATGAGGATGATCAAAACCAGCCAGAATAGCGTGACGCCGAGCGCCAGACCGAACCCCGGAAGCACGCTCGGCTGACGAAACCGCCAGCGCCTGTTGTGGCCATGCTCTCTCAAATCCAACTCACCTCTCATGCCCAAGGCAAAAAACCCAAGCGGTCCTCAATGATCGACCCGGCCGTTTCCAACCAGGCGATCGCCATTCCGATCAAGCTCAAACAAACCCGACGCCTTAGCACCGCCGGTCGGGCAAAACCTATCTGGTCCGCCGCCAACCTTGCTGTTCTTTCGTCCGGCTTGTCGAGTTGGCCGAACACAGCACCACTCCTCAAAACTTCGATTGCGCTTGCCGCCGAAGTCCTCGCGTCAAACTATCAATTTCGCAGGCACCAACAACGCAATTTTTGACTGCCGGGGGCCTCAAAACGAAACTGATTTCGCTGAGAAACGCGTCAAAGGAAACACTCTGCCTCAAGCATTGTTCCACAGCCGATACGGCAATTTCAGTGCACTGATTCAAAGCCGCAGAAAGTTATGCTATAGATTTTATGGATATTGGGTATTCCTTGCTTACCTCATGCCAGTTGCCTTCGCATAATCGCCCCATGAATTGTTTGATAGGAAGACGATCGGCGCACCGCCACTTGGCCCGTGTCGCAAGAGGCTGATACCATGGCAAAAACCTTGATCATCCCCGGTCTTTTCGGCTCGGGCGCGGGGCACTGGCAGCGTCACTGGCTGGACGACCAGCCGCGAGCGACGCTCGTCGAGCAAGATGACTGGGACCATCCGGTGCTCGAGCGGTGGCGTGACGCGCTGGAGCGCACTATTCTCCGTCACGGTGTCGTGGACGTTGTTGCCCACAGCCTGGGCTGCATCCTCGTTGCCAGTCTGGCGCGTCGACCGCTGGCACGGCAGATCAGAAGCGCGCTTCTGGTGGCGCCCTGCGATCTAGACGTGACGGGGCGGCTGCATCCCGGCTCGATCGCGTTCGGCGCCATGCCCGAGCATCCGTTGCCGTTTCCGAGCCTGATCGTCGGCAGCCTCAACGACCCCTATATGTCGTTCGACCGATTGCGGCATATCTCGACCCGCTGGGGCAGCCGGCTCGTCGATCTCGGTCATGCCGGGCACATCAATGTCGCGAGCGGTTTTGGCCGGTGGTCGCGCGGCTACGACCTGCTGACAGTCCTGAATGGCATCGCACGGCGCGAACAGCCCCCGGCGAGCGCTGCACAAATCGCTGAAAACCGGGAGGGTCGCGTCGTCGCTGGCCGATAGATACCGGCGCGGTTTCACCTTCTACGTGCGGCTCGAAACGCAGGGGCGACACAAAGGGCTTGATGTCCGCTGGAAATCGCGTTTTAATAGCGCATAAACTTTATAGAGTATGCCGTATAGGGATGACCATGTGCCGAGGTGCCAGGCCAGCCAGAACAACGGATACCTCCTCGCCGGCCCATGCGGCTGGCGGCACCATCCCCGACACTGCAGATTTGAGCCCCGTCAGCGGCCGATCTCGGTGCTGGGCGATACCCCAAGGTCCGATCCGTGTTCGGGATCGGAACAGCCATGCGTTTCAAACTTTGCCGACTGACCGCAGTCGGGCCACAAGGGAGCTCACATGACTGTCCACGGATTGTTTGCCAAGATTTCGCCCGACAGTGACAGCCCTCGGGAAAAGCCGCGCATTGCCATCATTGGCCGCGGCTTCTCGGGGATCATGATGGCGATCGCGCTGATGAAGTCGGTGCGAACAGCATTTCATGTTCATCTCTTTGACCCGCAACCGACCATCAGTGGCGGGCAGGTCATGGCCGCCGCCCAGAGCGGCGAAATCCTCAATAGCCGCGTGCGCGATCTGTCGGTGGCCGCCGGACAGCCGGAGGATTTCAACGATTGGCTCTGTGCCAACCAGGATTTTCGCTCCGCCGTCTCAGCCGCCATTCCAGGCTTCCAGCAGATCTTCGTACCGAAGAGCATCTTCAGCGACTACGTCTACCAGCGCTTTTCCGAAGCGTTGACGCGGCGGCCGGATATCTCCATGCAGCTCTCCTGCCAGGCGGTGCTGGGCCTGCGAAAGCTGCCATCCGGGCGCTTCCTGGTCCTGCAGGAAGAAGGCTCGATCGAATGCGACGTTGCGGTACTCGCCACCGGATTCGGTATCCGCGCGCTTGAAATGGAGGTTGCGGACGATGAGCGTCCCCTGGTGAGAGCGCGGCGTCTGGTGGTGCCGCGCCATGCGGTGCTGCTCGGCAGCGGGGTGCGTGTCGTCGATCGCCTGCTGCAAATGCGCGACAACGGCTATGCCGGCGAGATCACCATCATTTCGCGGCATGGGTTCCTGCCGCAATCGCACACGCGGCTTTCAGCAGCGCCGACTTTCCCGGTGGATCCGATGCCGACGAGGCTACGCGACATCGTCCGCTTCGTCAGGCAAGCCTGCGCCGAGGCGGAGGCCAACGGTCTGAGCTGGCAGGCCGCCATGAACGGGCTCCGGCGCCGCGCGCGTTCTCTGTGGCAAGCTCTGCCAGAACAGGAGAAGCGTCAGTTCAACCGTCATCTGCGCTCGATCTACGACAGCCATCGCAACCGCCTGCCGGCGCCAATGCACCTGCGACTGCAGCAGGAACTGGCCGACGGCCGCACCGTCGTGCGCAAGGGCTGGGCCGGGCGGCGGCGGCCGGACGGGCTCATGGTCCGCTGGGCAGGAGCGCCGCAGGAAGATCTGCTGGTGGCAGATCAGGTCATCGACTGTCGCTGCTCTGCGCCTGACCTCAAGGCCCCGGTCATTCAGAACCTCTTTGCCGGCGGTCTGGCGCAGCCGGACGAGCTCGGGCTCGGCCTCGCCGTCAGCCCGGCCGGCGAGGTGCTTTCGGACAGCCATCCAACGGCCAACCTCTACGCGATCGGCCCCCTGGGTCTCGGCAGCCTGCCCGATATCGATCTGGTGCCCGAGATCGTCACGCAAACCTATGCTGCCGCCCGATTGATCGCCACGCGCCGCCGGGTGACGCAGAAGTCTGCATAGGAAGAGCCGTGGTTGCCCGTCAGCGGTGGTGCGACCACGGCACCAGCCGCCGCTCGATCCGTCGTGCAACGACTTCAAACAGGAAGGCGACGGCAGCGATCACCACGATGCCGGCTATGACGATGTCGGTGACCAGGAACTGGGCCGCCGATTGGATCATGAAACCGAGGCCGCGTGTCGCCGCCACGAGCTCGGCGGCAACTAGGGTCGACCAACCGGCGCCGAGCGCAATGCGTGTGCCGGTGAGAATGGATGGCAGCGCGCCCGGCAGGATCACATGCAGCAGCAATTGCCGTCGCGATGCGCCGAAGGCGCGCGCGGCATTGATGTGGTCGGGCGACGCGGATTTCACGCCCGCAGCCGTCGAGAGAATGATCGGCGGCAGCATTGCGAGCGCAATCACGGCAATCTTCGATGCCTCGCCGATACCAAGCCAGATGATGACGAGGGGCAGATAGGCGAGCGGCGGCAGCGGACGCAGAAACTCGACGATCGGATCGAGGATGCCCTTGCCCCAGCGGCTGGTGCCGATCGCAAGGCCCGCAGGCACGCCGAGGATGAGTGCCACGCCGAGCGCACCGAAGATGCGCGAAAGGCTGGCGGCGATATGCTGGACGAGCGTCGCGTCGACAAAGCCCGTAAGCGTCAGGCCGCTCAGCGCCCGAAGGACGGCGAGCGGCGATGGCAGGAACAGCGGCGGCACCAGGCCATAGGCTGAGACGAGGCTCCAAAGGCCGACCAGCGCGGCGACCGTTGCCGCTGAAATCCAAAGAACGGGCAGCGTGCGTGGCGGCTTGACCTCGATTTCGCCGCTTGGATCGGGGCGGGTGGACGTCGCTTCCAGGGAAAGGGTCATGCTGCCACACCTTCGTCTTCGGAATGAATGAGACCGGTTTCGGAATGAATGAGACCGGTCAAGTCATCGTGCAACTGCTTGAATTCGGCAGAGGCGCGCAGGTCGGATTGAGGTATTCCGGAGAGATAGCCCCGGCCGAAATTGACCGGAATGATCTTGGCGATCCGACCCGGGTTCGCGGTCAAGACGACGATACGCGTCGCCAGCATCAAGGCTTCATCGATGCTGTGTGTGATGAGCAGTGCACCGGCCCGGCTGGCCCGCCACATGTCCAGGAGAAAGCCTTGCATGCGCACACGCGTCAGCGCATCCAATGCGCCGAGCGGCTCGTCCATCAGCAGGAACCGCGGCTGCGAAGCCAGGGCTCTTGCGATACCGACACGCTGGCGCATGCCGCCGGAAAGCTCCCACACCTTGCGCTCTGCCGCATCCGGCAAACCGACGCGCTCCAGCAGAGACTGTGCTTCCTTCAATCGTTGGTCCTTGCCGACACCCCGCAGGCGCAAAGGGAATGCAACGTTTTCGATCGCGCTCAGCCATGGGTAAAGCGCGTCATCCTGAAAAACGACGGCACGATCGGAACCGGGGCCCGACAACGACCGGCCATCAAGCGAGATCCGGCCGCTGCTTGGCGTCAAAAAGCCGGCCGCCAGATTGAGCAGGCTCGTCTTGCCCGAACCGGATCTGCCGATGACCACGACGAAATCGTCGCCGGCAATCTCCAGACTGATCCGGTCGAGAACCAGCGGTGCTTGCGCCCCCCCTTCGCCAGGGGCGTATCGCAACGAGACATTCTCAAGCGCAAGCACGGACATTGTGCAGTTCCCATAATCTACAACATGGTTCGAAGGATGGGTTGGCGGGGTTCACGCCCACAGTCGTGCCGCCAACCGCTCCCAAGGCAATCCCGCCCTGCTCAGAACGAGAGCTTGGCGGCTTCCTGCGCCCAGCGCGCCGAGACGTAAGGGCCGTAATCGGTCAGAACCGCCGGGATCTTTCCCTGCTCGAGCAGGAAGGCCGACGTTTCTGCAATGGCCTTGGCCGTTGCGCCGCCGAGAAGATCGGATGTTGCCTGCTCCTCCAATGATGGGAAGTAATATCCCTTGAGCAGGGCGGGCACGTCCTCCGGCTTGGCGCCGGTCAGGCGGGCGATCTTTTCGGCCTGCTCCGATGTGGCATTCCATGTCTCCGGCTTGGCCCGGTAGTCGGCATAGGCGTCACCGGTCACCTTGACGAACCCGGTGACGATATCCGGATGTTCTTCGGCGAATTTCTTGCTGACGATCCAGGCATCGAAGGTCGGGCCACCCCACTGGGCAACGTCGGCAGAGGTGGCCAAGACGGTCGATGTCTTCTTGATCTCGGACAGCACCGGATCCCAGACATAGGCGCCGTCGATGTCGCCACGCTGCCAGGCCGCCGCAATTTCCGGCGGGCGCAGGTTGAGGATCTCCACCGATTTAGGATCGATGTTCCAGTGCTTCAGCGCCGTCAGCAGGCTGTAGTGAGCCGTCGACACGAAGGGTGTTGCGATCTTCTTGCCGGCGAGTTCTTCGGGCTTGCTTACGCCCTTGACGGCCAGGGCTTCCGCGTCGCTGATCAGGCCGACGACGAAGATGGTTTCGAACGGCAGTTCCCGGCTTGCCGCAGCCGCCAGCGGCGACGAGCCGACATAGCCGATATCGATCGAGCCGGATGCAAGCGCCGCGATGACATCGGCGCCGCCGTCGAACTTCTGCCAGTTGATTTTCGCGCCGGTCACCTTCTCATAGGTGCCATCGGCCTGCGGCACGCGCGACGGCTCGACGATCGGCTGATAACCGATGGTCAGTGTGGTGTCCGCGGCCTGAGCCGCAAGCAGTCCCTGCGTCGCCAACACCAGCGCTGCGGTTGATACCAGAAGGGTACGTCTTGCTATTGTCATTGCCTGCTCCTCAACGGTTTGCCGATGGCCCCGTCGTGGAGCCTGTATTGATAATCTCAAAACCCATGGATTTTATAGAGATAAAAAATACCCCGTTTGTGCGACGGGGTATGAAGCCATTCCAAACTTCGGTCGATTGGGCATCATCTTTGCCCGCTCGAACGTGGTCCCCTCCAGTTACGGCAGGAAACTGCCGTAACGGCCGCTGTGGTAGAGGACGGGTTCGCCTGAGCCTGCCGCAATCGCCAGGACCCGTCCCAGGATGATGGCGTGGCTATGACGCTCGATGATCTCCTCGACTTCGCAATCGATCGCGGCAAGTGCCCCATTCAGGGCGGAAGCGCCGCTGACGAGGGTCCGCCAGTCTGCGCCGCCGTAGCGTGCCGCGCCTTTGAGACCACCAAAGCCCGCGAAGCGCTCGGCCACGTGCTGCTGCTGGCTTGCGAGAATGTTGACGCAGAAATGCTGGTAACGCTCGATCACCGGCCAGGTGGATGACGTCCGGTTGATGTTGACGATCATCGTCGGTGGATCGACCGAAAGCGCCGTTGCCGACGTTACCGTCGCGCCTGTGCGATCGTCGCCGATACCGGCGGTGATGACCGAGACGCCGCCCGACAGGTTGCGCATGGCGGATTTCAGTTCCGATGGCGTGATGGGGTTAGGGCGATCGATCGCATGACTTGATGTCGTGAATGCACTGGAAGCGGCGAGAGCGATGTTCATGGCAAAATCCTCGAAAAATTTGACCTGCTTCCCGGTCGTGAAGCCGCGATCCGGGAAAAAATTTTTCCTCTACTCAAAAATGATCGCCGGATTTTTCATTGTCAATAAATTTTATAGAGTTTATCTTTTTTGGACTGCCGGCCCTGTCTGGCGCCTGCCGTCGATCGTGTCCGAGGAGAATTCGCATGAGCAACACGCCTGACAAAGTCAACGTTCTCTGGTTCCTGCCCACTCACGGCGACAGCCGCTATCTCGGCACATCACGGGGAGGGCGCAATGTCGACCTCAACTATCTGAAACAGGTCGCCCAGGCTGCCGATGCGCTGGGCTACTACGGTGTGTTGATCCCCACTGGCCGCAGTTGCGAGGACAGCTGGGTGGTGGCGTCAGCCCTGGCACCCTTGACCGAGAAGCTGCGCTTCCTGATTGCGGTGCGGCCTGGACTGCTTTCACCGATGCTGGCAGCCCGGATGACGGCAACGCTCGACCGGCTTTCCGAGGGACGGCTGCTGATCAACGTGGTGACGGGCGGCGACCCGACGGAAAACAAGGGCGATGGCATCCACCTGTCGCATGGCGAGCGCTACGAAGTCACCGAGGAGTTTCTCAACGTCTACAAATCAGTCCTTCGCGGCGAAGACGTTACTTTCAAGGGAAAACATTTCGATATCGAAGGCGGCAAGCTGCTGTTCCAGTCGGTGCAGACGCCGCATCCGCCGCTCTATTTCGGCGGTTCCTCGGGCAAGGGCCAGGAGGTGGCGGCCAGAACGATCGACAAATATCTGACCTGGGGTGAGCCACCGGAAGATGTCGCCAGAAAGATTGCCGAAGTGCGCGCACTGGCTGAGGCCGAGGGCCGGGAAGTTACATTTGGCATCCGGCTGCATGTGATCGTGCGCGAGACCGCAAAGGAAGCATGGCGGGCGGCCGACGACCTGATACAATATGTCGATGACGAGACGATCGCCGCGGCACAAAAGGTGTTCGAGCGTATGGATTCGGTAGGTCAAAGTCGTATGAGCCGGTTGCATGGCGGCCGGCGCGACAAGCTCGAGGTGGCGCCCAACCTCTGGGCCGGCGTCGGGCTTGTGCGCGGCGGTGCGGGCACCGCCCTTGTCGGTGATCCGGATCAGGTCAAGGCGCGGATGGAAGAGTACCGCGAGATCGGCATCGATACGTTCATCATGTCTGGCTACCCGCACCTGGAGGAGGCCTATCGCTTCGGCGAGCTCGTGCTGCCAAACCTGCCGCTGGGTCACGCGGTTCCCGCGCGCGAAACATCGATCAATACCGGTCCGTTCGGCGAGACCATTGCCGGCGACCACAGGCCCAAGCTCAAGGTGTCGCAATCGTGAAGCGTCGACCCCGCCGACCGGTTGTCGCAATCATCGGCGGTGGCTTCACCGGGGCGGCGGTTGCCGCCAACCTAGCCAAGAACACGACCGGTCAGGCGGTCGATATCATCGTCTTCGAGCCTCGGGGGCGCCTGGGTGCCGGTCTTGCCTACGACACCTCCGATCCGGCGCATCGCATCAACGTACCGGCGGCGCGCATGAGCCTGATACCGGATGAGCCGGACGATTTTCTGCACTGGCTGGCCGCTGAAGGTGAGCCGCGCGACGACCAGGATGCGCTGACCGAAGACGGGAATCTCTACCCTCGGCGAGCGGTCTTCGGCCGCTATGTCGGCGACTTCATCGCACCTTTTCTTCGGAGCGGTCAGGTCCAGCACTGTCACGAACGGGTGGCCCAGATCGTCAGGACGGGCGAGCAATGGCGGATCGCGGCCGATGGAGGAACTGATATCCTGGCCGACATCGCCATCGTTGCCACGACCCACCCGGCACCGTGTGCACCCCGGCACATTGCCAAGGCGCTCGCCAGCCATCCACGTTTCGTCGCCGACTCGACATTGTCAGGCGCCCTATCCGTAATCCGCGGGGAGGATCGCGTCCTCCTGATCGGCAACGGACTGACTTCGGCCGATGTCATCGCCTCGCTCAGACGAAACGGCCACCGAGGGCCGATCACCGCCCTTTCCCGCCGGGGGCTTCGGTCGAGGGGACACGCGACAACGGCGCAGGAGCCATTTGGCGATTTCGTCACCGATCCTTCGCGAACCGCTCGTTCGCTGTTGCGTAGGATACGCCAGGCAGTTCAGGAGGCGCCGACGGCGGGTCATAGCTGGCACGCGGTTTTCGACGCGTTGCGCGCCCAGGGCGGCGAAATCTGGGGAGCCCTACCTATCCCGGAGCGAAAACGACTTGTTCGCCACCTGAGGCCCTATTGGGATGTGCATCGCTTCCGGGTCGCACCACAGATAGATGCGGTCATCGGCCAAGGGCTTGACCACGGCGACGTCAGGGTTCTTGGCGGATCGGTGAAAGAGATAGCCCGGGCCGGCGAGACCATCACCGCCGAGGTTAGACACCGTCATACCGGCAAGTGCGAGCAGATGACATTTGACGCCTGCGTCGTGACCACCGGCCCGGCGCACACGGCTATCCTCAGGAGCCAGGGTTGGCTGGCCGATATGGCCGATGCTGGCCATTTGCAACTGGATGGGGTGGGCCTCGGCCTTGCCTGCGATGAACAAAGCCGCGCAGCCGACCGCGACGGAAAAAGCGACGACGCGCTTTTCATCGCCGGCCCGCTTGCCCGCGGCACATTCGGCGAGTTGATGGGGCTGCCGCAGGTGAATGATCATGCGATCTTCGTCGCTCATCAGGTCACGCAGCGTCTCGCAAGCCAGTCCCGGTCGAGGCCTGCGGTGCAAATCGCCTGACACAGAGCAGGCTTTCTACGTTTGCCGGGCAAGCAAGCCGGGGCCACATCTACCCTTCGTGCTGGCCCTCAAGACGCCGCGACCAGTCCTCGACCTTGCGGGTCGCCAGCCGCTTGATCGCGTAGTCGCGCCAGTTCGTCGGCAAGATATCGAGGTTGGCAATCTCCTGAAGGGCGTCCCGGTTCATCGTGTCGACGTAGAGGTAATGCCAGAGTCGCCTGATGGTCCAAGTCGGGTATCGGCGCTCGACCAGAGCGAGGGCGTCTTCCGCGCAAACGCGCCCTTCCTCGATCACGCGGTAGTACCATCCGGTGCGACCGGATTGCTGGACACGCCGGGCCATGTCGCTTTGACCGAAGCGCTTGTTCAGTTTCCAGCACGGCTGCCGGCCCTGGCTGACTTCGAGCAGGGCACGGCCCAGGCGAAACCGATCTCCGACGGCCACATCATCTTCCGTCAGTCCGGATGTCGACAGGTTTTCGCCGAACGCTCCAGGGTGATCGAGAACCGCTGCCGGGCCGATCTCCGACCGCCAGAGCCGGTAATGATCGCCGGGGTAGTGGTGCACAGCCTTCTCGATGCCGCCGTGTCGTTTAAGGTCGCCCTGGTGATCGCCAACGAAGCCGGTCGGCGACAGGTGCAACGCCCCGGCGACCGGCTTCTTGTCGATACCGCTTTGCGTCCCGCGTTCATCGATGGCGGTCAGTGAACCCACCAGCAATGCATTGAGGGCAATCGGCTCTATTTGCTCAGGCCGCATGCAACTGCTCCAACCATGCCGTCATCATCGAGTCGGCGGCCGTCGCTAGTGTGGCCCCGTATTGCGTCGCATCGTCGCGAAGTTTTCCGATGTCGATCTTTGCCGCCACCAGCTCGCAGGCGTGACCGACCAGCCACCGCTCAAACGCCACTCCCGCATCCGCCTCGGGGTGAAACTGAAGCCCGAGAATATTGTTGCCGATGGAAAACGCCTGCTGCACGGTCTTTGGGGTCGACGCCAGCAAAGTGGCGCCGGCGGGAAGATCGTAGGTATCGCCGTGCCAATGCAGCATCGGCACGCCATCCAGATGACGAAGCGGAGAAGCACGGCCGGCCTCGCTAAGGCTGATCGGGTCGAAACCGATCTCCTTGATCCCCAATGGAAAGACCCGCGCGCCGCTTGCGCGCGCAATCAGTTGCGCGCCAAGGCAGATGCCGAGGGTCGGCCGACCGGTCTTCAGTCGTGCTGCCAGCACCTCGACCTCCCGCTGCAGAAACGGGTAGGTCCGGTCCTCGTAGGCGCCGATCGGTCCGCCGAGTACAACGACAAGGTCGGGGGCGTCCGGCGCGAAATCCAGAAAATCGGCGGTTCCGACATCGCGGTATTCTATCCCGTAGTCAGCGCGAAGGGGAGCGGCAAAGGTGCCGAGATCCTCGAAATGAACATGCCTGATCACCAGGGCCGATTTCAGTGTCATCGCTTTCCTGTCTCTATTCGACGTGAAATCTCATCGGGAATTGCGCAGCCGTCAGTCGTGCAGCCGGCGATGTCCACCGGCACAGTCGTTGCCGGCAGCGGTTCTGCAAGTGCTGTCGCCAGCCAAGCTCCGACGAGCAGATCGTCCTCGATCCCGAATCGATGGTGGCGGACCTTGCCGTCGCGGCCAATGATGATGGTCGTGGGCGTGCCACGCATGCCGTAGCCCTGCATCGTGCGCGGTATCGGCGTATCGGGTGATGCCGCGTCGACGCCGATCGGAAAGCTTAGACGGTATTCGTGGATGAACGCCTTGAGGGCCTCCGGACCCATCGCCGTATGATGTTCGAAAACCGTGTGCAGGCCGATCACTTGGAGATCGGTGTCGCGAAACAGCCGCTGCACGCGCTGGGTCTGCGGCAATCCGTGCGATACGCAGGCGGGGCAAAGCATCTGAAAGGCGTGGATGAAGACGACGCGCCCGCGCAGCATGCCGAGGCTCAGCGGCGTTGCGGTGTTGAACCAACTGCTCACGTCCAGTTCCGGCGCCTGATTTGAGAGATCAGCGATCATGAGGCCATTCCTTTTGGGAGGGGCCGGGCAGGCAGGTCCTGCCCGGCGGGATGTCAGGCCGCTTCGCGCACGAGCTTGACGCCGGGGAAATCGACCGGCACGGCGAGGGCCACGTTGATGTAGTTGGTGAAGAGATTGAGCGCCACGTGCGCGATGATCTCGACAATGTCCTGATCGTCGAAGCCGGCATTGCGCAACGCCTTGACGTCAGCATCCGAGACCTGACCGCGCTCGTCGACCAGGATGCGGACGAATGAAAGCACCGCCGCGGTCTTCGGATCAGCGGAGTCGCCGCGTTGGGCGTCAGCCATTTCCTGCGCTGTCGCGCCGGCCTTGCGGCCGAGAGCCGTATGCGCCGCCAGGCAATAGTGGCAATCATTGCGGTCAGCGACGGCGACGGCAATCTGCTCTCCGAGTTTGGCGCCGAGCCGGCCATTGCCAAGCGCGCCGAACGAACCCCACATGCTGGCAAGTGCCGCCGGGGAATTGGCCACCGCCTTAAACATGTTCGGTGTCGCGCCGAAGGCCGCGTGGATGCTGCCCAGCAGTTCTGCACTGGCACCGGTTGCCGTCTTGGGGTCAACTAGATTAATTCTGCTCATGGTTTTCTCTTTCTATTTGCGTGGAGGGAGAAAATGCCGGTCCGCCGATGGCAGTCGACGGGCCGGCGCCGACATCATCGGGGCCGAAAGCGCGCTTGAATGCGGTGAAATCCTTTGGTCCCGAGGGTGAAGCGGTTCGTCCTGGTGCCGACGTCAGCACGCTGGGGCGTGGCAGCGCCGGTGCATTGGTCGAAACAAATGATGGGTCGGTGGTGTCCTTCATTGCATCTGCCCCACCTCAGGCCGTGCCACGGTTGAATATCTTCCAGGCGGCGGCCTGGCTTGAGGCGTCTGCCGTTTCGTATTCGCCGCAATCGATGCGCAAATCCGCTTGGCCAAACGGTGCGTTGACGAAGGCGCAATGGTGCGGCTCTTTCGAACCCGGATAGGCATTGGGCTGGAAGTATCGGCAGTTCACACACATGCGTTGTTCCGGGATGGCGCCGGACGCCTGCAGCGTGCGGATGATCTTGACCAGATGAAGCAGCAGATCTTCCTGTTCGAGCGTCGATAGCGACGCAAAGGCAGCGTCTGTCGCCGAGGCAATCATGCCGGCGCGGCGCACGGCGGCCTCGCCTTCGGCCGTCGCGGCCACCGCTACGGCCCGCGCATCCGAAGGGTCCGCCAGCTTCTCGACAAAACCCTTGCGCGTCAGTGCATTGATCGAATCGGTCGCCGTCGGCTGGCTGACGCCGAGATGGGCTGCGATCTGTTTGACGCGCATGCCAGCTTTGCCACGGCCCACCAGAAAGATCAGGATCTGCAGTTGTGTCGGGTTCAATCCGATCACGTCGGCCGCCGTCCATGCTTCGGTCCGCATCGCCGTCGCTATCCGTGCGAACCCATCGCCTATGCGGTCGATGATTGCAGGCGGTGTCGTCGTGTTCTTTGCCATGCCTGATATATATAGGACTCCTATTTAGTGTCAATTCACCGTCGCCGGGAATCCGCATCCAATTTGACGCGCATCAAATTAGGTGCGTGGCCTTCGGACTAATACTGCGGCGAACAACCCAAGCACGGGCTGCTCGGTCAAACGGAGAAGACGATGTTGAAAGCAATCAAGAGCGGATTGGGCCTCGCAGTGGCGGTCATGCTTATCGCTGCGCCCGCAACCGCCGCGGATTTCGAAGTGCACATGCTCAACAAGGGCAAGGAAGGCGCGATGGTGTTTGAACCTGCGTCGCTGAAGGTTGCGGCCGGCGACACGGTGACGTTCATCCCGACCGACAAAGGCCACAACGTCGAAACGATCAAGGGCATGATCCCGGATGGCGCAGAGGCATTCAAGAGCAAGATCAACGAAAACTACAAGGTGACCTTCACTGCACCCGGCATCTACGGCGTGAAATGCACGCCGCACTACGGCATGGGCATGGTCGGCGTGGTTCAGGTCGGCGACAGCCCGGCCAACCTCGCAGCGGTGAAGGGCGCCAAGAACCCGAAGAAGGCGCAGGAACGGCTGGACGCCGCATTCACAGCGCTCGGCAACTAAAGCAAAGCCACACTGAAACGAGCGGGCGGGGACGGGCCGCTCGAAGGCGCCGCTCACCGGGCGGAAGGCGGCGCCATCATGCGGAACCAATGCGAAGCATTCGCGTTGGTTCCGCATGGAGCAAATCGTAGCAGACATGTTTCCGCCGTCGCAGATTCCCTATCCGGTCATCTTCGCGCGCATTCTCGGAGCCCTGCTGATGGGCTCGATCATCGGCTTCGAGCGTGAAGCCAAAGCCCGCCCGGCCGGTCTCAAGACGCACATGCTCGTCTGCCTCGCCGCCTGCACCTTTGCAGTCATCTCGCTTGAAAGCGTCTCTATGAAGGGCTTCATAGACGAGCGGGTCCGGATCGATCCCTTGCGCGTCGTTGAGGCGGTCACCGCGGGCGTCGCCTTTCTTGCGGCGGGCACCATCGTACTGTCGCGCGGACAGGTCCAGGGCCTGACGACCGGCGGTAGTCTGTGGTTGGCGGGCGCCATTGGCCTCGCTCTCGGCTTCGGCCACTGGATCATCGCTGCCTTTGCGACAGGATCCGCCTTTCTTGTTCTTTCCGTCGTCGGCAGGCTCGAAGCGGTAGTTGAGGAGGAAGAGCAACCCGGCCCTCAACCGCAGGCATCCAAGCCTCGCGACGAGAAGGTGAGCCGCATCCGCAAGACCACCCGATAGATTTCGCATCCTGCGCCGCTTGGGACGGCACCATTTTTCACTCACCGGCTCTGCAGCGTTTCTTTCGATCCATGGCTTTCTTGGCCGGCAGATCAGGCCGGGCGCAATGGTCATTTGCATCTTGCAAAAAGCCTCCATATGTGAACAGTATCTTTACATAAGAAAATTCATGGAGGAGATAATGCCCAACCAGCACAGCCGCGCCCATATGATAAGCGCGACCACTCGCTGCCAGCTGCCAATGCGGATACGAGCCAGCGCAGGGTTTTCTCATGAATGAATTCTCGCCAACCGTTGGCGTGTCTACGACACGCCCCACCGACATGCCGGAGGATCACGCTGCCCTTCCGGTGTGGAATGCCGAAAACTGGTTTTACGAGAACTGGCCGGTCGGCCAGCGCATCCGCTCGTTGCGCCGGACGATCTCCGAGAGCGACAGCCACCTGTTCAACACGCTGGTCGTCGACATCCACCCTTATGTCCAGGATCAGATGTTCGCGGAACGGGAAGGCATCTTCGGCCGCCGACTGGTGGCTGGCGCCTTCGTTTTTTCGGCCGGCCTCGGCCTCGTCGCCACCAACTGCGTCAACGCTTTCTCCTACGGCTATGACAAGCTGCGCTTCATCAAGCCGGTCTTTCTGGGCGACACGATCTACACGATCCGCACCAACATGGACAAAACACCGCGCTACAAGGAGCTGGGTCTGATCCGGGCCAGTTATCAGGTCTTCAAGAACGAGGGTGAGCTGGTGCTCTACTGCGAGCATCTGCAGACGGTGAAGTACAACAATCCGGCTGACTTCGTCGGCAAGACAGAGAAATAAGAACAGCGATGCACGAGGAAAACGAACTGCCTTTGGCCGGCCTTGTCGTCGTCGACATGAGCCAGTTTCTCTCCGGTCCCTATTGCTCTCTACGGCTGATGGACCTGGGCGCGCGCGTCATCAAGATCGAGCGCCCGGATGGCGGCGATCTATCGCGCCGCCTCTATCTCAGCGACACCGAGATCGGTGGCGATTCCACCATCTTCCACGCGATCAATCGCGCCAAGGAAAGTCTGGCAATCGACCTCAAGGACGAATCCGATGTGGCGGCGCTGAAGGCGCTGCTCGCCAAGGCCGACGTCCTGATCCAGAACTTCCGACCCGGCGTCATTCAACGGCTGGGCCTCGACTACGAGGCCGTTCGGGCGATCAACCCGCGCATCGTCTACGCTTCGATCAGCGGTTATGGGGAGGAGGGTCCCTGGGTCAAGCGGCCCGGTCAGGACCTGCTGGCGCAGGCACGTTCCGGCGTCATGTGGCTGAATGGCGACGAAGCACAAGGGCCGGTCCCCTTCGGTCTTGCCATTGGCGATATGCTTGCCGGCGCTGCAGCCGCCCAGGGCATTCTTGCCGGCCTCGTCCGCCGCGGCATCTCCGGCAAGGGCAGCCTGATTGAAACCAGCCTGCTCGAAGCACTGGTCGACTTCCAGTTCGAGGTGCTGACGACCCATCTCAACGACGGCAGGCGGCTGCCGAAGCGCTCGGATTTCCGCAGCGCACACGCCTATCTGTCGGCGCCCTACGGGGTCTACCCCGCCAAGGACGGCTACCTCGCCATCGCGATGACGCCGATCTCGAAACTTGCCGACCTCCTGGAGATGCCGCAGCTCGCACCCTATTGCGACGACCCGTCTTCGTGGTTTTCCGCAAGAGACGAGATCAAGGCCCTGATCGCCGAGCGCATCGGCGAAAACACGGTGGACCATTGGCTGGCCGTGCTCGAGCCGGCCGACATCTGGTGCGCTCGCGTGCTCAACTGGAACGAACTGCTGGAAAGCGACGGCTTCCGCACCCTTGACATGCTGCAGACGGTCAACCGCGAAGACGACGTGTCAATCCTGACCACGCGTTCGCCGCTGCGGGTCAACGGTCGGCGCGCCCAGGTCGATCGCGCTGCCCCGAGAATCGGCGAACACAGTGCATCGATCCGCAAGGAGTTCGGCCTATGACCGTCACCCTCAAGGGCATGACGTGGAGCCATCCACGCGGTTACGACCCCATGGTGGCGTGTTCGAGACTCTGGCAGGAAAAGACCGGGGTTGCCATCCATTGGGAGAAGCGCTCGCTGCAGGATTTCGAGACCTATCCGGTCGAGGAGCTCGCCAAGGCATACGATCTGATCGTTATCGATCACCCGCATGTCGGGCAGATCACCAATGAAGGGTGCCTTGCGCCTCTTGATGTGGCCGGTCGAGAAGCGGAACGTTCCGTGCTTGCAGCCGGGTCGGTCGGGCAATCCTATCCGAGTTACAGCTGGAACGGGCGCCAATGGGCCTTTCCGATCGATGCCGCGGCACAGGTCCAGGCCTGGCGCCCTGATCTCGGAGAGCGTGTTTCGAGCTGGTCCGGCATGTTGGACCTCGCGCGCAAGGGTGCGGTGCTGCTGCCGCTGCGACCGCCGCATTCGCTGATGAGCTTCTACACGCTCTGCGGCAATCTCGGTCACCCCTGCGCAGTGAGCGGACAAGCGGACCTGGTGGACCGTGACGGAGGCGTTGCCGCCTTCGAGATGCTCTCCGAGCTTGTATCGCTGATCGACCCCGCCTGCTTCGCGATGGATCCGATCGCGGTGCTGGAGGCGATGTCGGCCCCGGAGGCAAAAGCCGCCTGCGCGCCGTTAATCTACGGCTACGTCAGCTACTCGGTTGCCGGTTTCCGGCCGTCGCTCATCCGGTTTGGCGACATTCCGGTCGCCGGCCAGCATGGCCCAAGCGGTTCGGCGCTTGGCGGAACGGGCATTGCCGTCTCCGGCTTCTCGTCGTCCATCGACGCCGCGACCGACTTTGCCTATTGGGTTGCAAGCGGTGCGGTCCAGCGCCAGGCCTACGCCTTTGGCGGCGGACAGCCGGGACACGGCGACGCCTGGGACGACGATGCGGTGAACGCGGCGACATCAAACTTTTATCGCGCGACCCGTGCGACGCTCGAAACCGCCTGGGTGCGTCCCCGACACGATGGTTACATGCCGTTCCAGCAGGCGGCCTCGGATCGCATCAATGACGGGCTATTGCGCAAGGAGAAGGCGCGACAGGTCGTTGACGATCTCAACCGGCTTTTCACCGAAAGCTTCGCGGCGGCGTAAAGAGAAACACCGGAGATAAGCGATCGGCTCATCTCCGGTGTTCAGCAAAAAAAGGCCGACCTAGCGGTTTCAGGCTTTGTCGTGCGGGTGGGTGGCCACAATGGGCCGCGTTGCTTCCTTACGCGAGATTCCAGATTCGACGTGCGTTTGCCGACAGCAGCTTTGTCCGCTCGTCCGGACTGCAGTGCTCCAGCAACGCGTGAGTGGTCGCAACCCAGGTTGAAAGGTTGGCGCCGAGCGTGCAGACGGGCCAATCGCTGCCCCAGACGACGCGGTCCCAGCCGAGAGTAGCGATCGTATGCTCGACGTAAGGTCGTAGCGTCTCGACATTCCAGCTTTCATCCGCATAGGCGACGACGCCGGATATCTTGGCAACCACGTTCGGCCGCTTTGCGATCTCGCGCATATGGTCACGCCAGGGATGTTCGGCGCCGTTGCGGATATCGGGAACGCCGCAATGGTCGAGCACGAACTGCAGATCGGGCACGAGATCGGCAAGGGCAATCGCTTTGGGGATCTGGTGCGGCAGGACGCAGAGATCGAAGGTAAACCGGCTACCGCCAAGCAGCTTGATGTTCTCGCGGAAGAGGGAACCTTCCGACAGATCGTCCGGGACCACATGCAGGACACGGCGAAACCCCTTGACGAGGCGGTCCCCCTGCTGCCGTTCGAGATAGGCGGCAAAGCCGTCCTCTTCCGGGCGGCATGCGACAATTGCCCCCTTGAGCAGACTGCCCGCTTTTTGCGAGAGCTGTCGAACCTCTGAGGTCTCCAGCTCCATTTCGCCGGGATCGACGTCAACTTCCATGTGCAACGCCGTCTCGATGCCGACACGCCGGGCCTCCGCCTCATAGGTCGAATAGAGGAAATCCCGATCCAGCGCCGGGACGCCCGTCAGCCAGGGATAGGTCAACGCGGACTTGTTGATGAGATGCAGATGGGTATCAACGATCACGATGCGGCTTCCTCCATACGCCTCACACTCTCACACGAGAAGAGATCATTCAAATAAGAAATTGACAGTATGCAGCGATCGCGGACGTCGTGTGCCGACCGTAGATCCGGCACCTGCTCATTCCGACGATTGCGCCACATCCGATCCCGCGAGCACCGAAAGCTGTGTTGCCGCGCTGCGCAGGAGCGAGATCGTCTCGGTGATATCAGGCGCAGATGGCGCATTGACCAGCGCAATATAGGGAATGGTCAATGCCGCGATGCCACGGCCGTCAGGCCCGAGAATGGGCGCCGAGAGGTTGTAGACGCCGGCCGTCTGGGCGCTTGCCATCATTTCGTAGCCACGCTCGCGGATCTGGTCGAGCCGGGCATAGAATTCCGGACCAAGCAAGATCTCGTCCTTGCTGCGCGCGTGCTCGGCGATCATCATTTCCCGCTCCTCCGGCGTGCGGAAGGCGAGCAGGATGTGACCGGAGCCAGTATCGAACAGGCTGATGTGCGAGCCGACCCTGATTGAGATACCCCAGTAATCAGGCGCTTCCTGCTGGGCGATGACCACGGCCGAGCCGCGATCGAACACGGCCAACTGGTTGGCCTGCTTCGACCGCTGGGCAAGATCGCGCATCAGTGGCGTCGCATAGGAGGCCAGCCGCCGCACCGGTGCGTGAAGCTGGGCCAGGCCGAAAAGCTTCAACGTCAGGGAATAGCGATCGCCATCGATTCGCGTGACGTAGCCGCGGCGCACGAGCCGGTCGAGCATCCGGTAGAATTCGTTCGGGCTCCGATTGAGCCTTTTCGATATTTCCGCCTGCGTCAGGCCTCCATCGACGCTCGCCAGCAGTTCGAGAATATCAAGTCCCTTGTCCAGCGCGGGGGCGCGGTAGCGATCGGACTCTTCGGTGTCCATGGGCGTCCTCCTTAGTGAATATCGATATCCATATACGCAGAGAAAGCCGCCGACAAAAGAAAGTTCACCCTTGACGAGTGATAAAATTGTTGTTTGTATATGAATTAGTTTCTCACAAATGAGAAATGCGGGCCGGGATGAGGGCGCGCTACAGTGGAGGAGAGGTTATGAACAGGCTGCTTTCCGGCGTCTCGGCCGGAGTCATCATGCTTGCCTGCGCAGTGGGAGCGGCCAGCGCCGCGGAACTGCCCGGCAAGTTCGAAGGCGTCACCATCGACGCCAAGCTGATCGGCGGACAGCAATACGAAAAGCTCTATGAGCGCATCGCCGAATGGGAGAAGGCGACCGGCGCCAAGGTCAATATCCTGTCGAAGAAGAATCACTTCGAACTCGACAAGGAGATCAAGTCGGATATCGCCACGGGCGGTATCAGCTGGTGCGTCGGTTCCAACCACTCTTCCTTCGCCCCGCAATACCCCGACATCTATACCGATCTCCTGGCACTGCTTCCGCCGGAAGAAATCGCAAAGTTCGTGCCGGCTGTCATCGACGCCTCGACGCTCGGCGGCAAGCTCGTCATGCTTCCACGCGCGCAGTTCGACGTGTCGGCGCTCTACTATCAAAAGAGCCTCTACCAGGACGATGCCAAGAAGGCCGCCTTCAAGGAAAAATACGGCTACGACCTCACGCCGCCGGATACCTGGGCGCAGGTCAGCGACCAGGCAGAATTCTTCGCGGCCCCGCCGAACTTCTACGGTACGCAGTTTGCCGGCAAGGAAGAGGCCATCAATGGCCGCTTCTATGAAATGCTGGTCGCCGAAGGTGGCGAATACCTCGACAAGGATGGACGTCCGGCCTTCAATTCCGAAGCCGGCATCCGGGCGCTCGACTGGTTCGTCAAGCTCTACAAGGACAAGGCCGTTCCTCCGGGCACGACCAACTACCTCTGGGACGATCTCGGCCAGGGCTTTGCTTCCGGCTCGATCGCCGTCAATCTCGATTGGCCTGGCTGGGCGAGCTTCTTCAACGATCCGAAGTCGTCGAAGGTTGCCGGCAATGTCGGCGTCAAGGTTCAGCCGGCAGGTTCCTCGGGCAAGCGCACGGGCTGGTCCGGGCACCACGGCTTCTCGGTCACCGAGGACTGCGCCAACAAGGAAGCGGCAGCTTCGCTCGTCTGGTGGCTGACCAACGAGGATAGCCAGAAGCTGGAATCGGCGACCGGTCCGCTGCCGACGCGCACCGCCGTCTGGGAATACAACATCAAGGCCGCCGAGGGCGATGCCTACAAGACTGAGGTGTTGCAGGCTTTCCAGGAAGCGGCAAAGCATGCATTCCCGGTTCCGCAGACTGCAGAATGGATCGAAATCTCCAACGCCGTCTATCCTGAACTCCAGGCCGCCATCCTCGGCGACAAGACGTCGAAGGAAGCGCTCGACACTGCCGCCGAAAAGGCGACCGGCATCCTGGAAGACGCAGGAAAGCTCTGAGTAGAGACAGGAAGGCGGCGCCGATACCAAGGTGTCGGCGCCGCCTTCGTCATTTACTGCGTAACTCCCTGGATCGGAAATGGTCAGGAAGGATTATGCAGCAAGTTTAATGCCTTGCAGCGTCTTTTTCGCGTCATATCTGACGCGCGGCACTGTGATGTCACCCTCAGGAATGCCTGATGAAGCTCAAGAAACTGTCCGCACCGGTCCTTCTGCTACTACCGGCCTTTGTCGTGCTGGCAGCGGTCATCGTGGTGCCGTTGCTCTTCTCCTTCTATTCGAGCTTCACGCCGTTCCGGCTGACCAAGCCTGAATCGCTCTGGATCTTCGTCGGTCTGCGCAACTACATCACCGTGCTGAGCAACTGGGATTTCTGGGTCGCTTTCGGCCGCACCGTCCTTCTGCTCACCGTCGCACTGAACACGGAGATGCTGCTTGGCCTCGGCCTCGCGCTCCTTGTCAACAAGGCCACCCACGGCCAGCGGCTGCTGCGCACCATCATGATGTTCCCGATGATGTTTTCACCGGTGCTCGTCGGCTTCCAGTTCAAATTCATGTTCAACGACAACATCGGTTTCGTGAACAATGCGCTGCAGTCGCTCGGGCTGACGGACCGCGCCATCCCCTGGCTGATTGACGGCAACCTCGCGCTGATCTCGATCATCATTGCCGAGGTCTGGTCGTCGACCGCGGTCTTCGCGATCCTCATTCTTGCCGGTCTTCTGGCGATGCCGAAGGACCCGGTCGAGGCGGCGCATGTCGATGGCTGCACGCCATGGCAGACATTCCGCTACGTCACCTGGCCCTATCTCATGCCTTTTGCCTTCATCGCCATGACGATCCGCTCGCTCGACGTCGCCCGCGCCTATGACATCGTGAAGATCATGACCGATGGCGGCCCGGCCAAGCGCACCGAGCTTCTGTGGACCCTGATCGGCCGCACGGCCTACGCCGACGCCCGCATGGGGATGGCCAACGCCATGGCCTATGTCGCCATCCTGCTGTCGATCGTCTTCACCGTCTATTTCTTCCGCAAGCTCGCCGCCGCGCGCCAGCAGATCGGAGCCGAGTGGTAATGGATATCAATTCGTCACATCGCCTGCGCCGGCGCCTCCTGAAGACGGCGCATCTGATCGGGCTGTTTCTCGCAATGGCCGTGATCTGCCTGCCGGGCCTCTGGATCGTGCTGTCGTCGTTGCGCCCGACCGTCGAGATCATGGCAAAGCCGCCGGTCTGGATCCCGGAAAGCATTTCGCTGGATGCCTACCGCGCCATGTTCGCCGGCGCCGGGCAGGGCGGGGTTCCCGTCTGGGACTACTTCCGCAACTCTCTCATCATCTCCGTCACGTCGACGGTGATCGCTCTGGCGATCGGCATGGCCGGTGGTTATGCCTTTGCCCGTTACCGCTTCAAGGCAAAGTCGGCGATTTTCCTCGGCTTCATGCTGACGCGCGCCGTTCCCGGCATCGCGTTGTCCCTCCCGCTCTTCATGATCTATGCCCGCACCGGCATCATCGACACGCATTTCTCGCTGATCCTGACCTATGTCGCGCTGAACGTGCCCTTCACTATCTGGCTGATCGACGGCTTCTTCCGTCAGGTACCGAAGGATCTGGCGGAAGCCGCCCAGATCGACGGCTGCACACCCTGGCAGGCATTCTGGCAGGTGGAGTTTCCGCTTGCTGGCCCCGGCATTGCCTCCGCGGGCATCTTCGCCTTCCTCACGTCCTGGAATGAATATGCTCTGGCCTCGCAGATCACCCGCTCGGTCAACTCGAAAACTCTGCCCGTCGGCCTGCTCGACTACACCGCCGAGTTCACGATCGACTGGCGCGGTATGTGCGCGCTCGCCGTGGTCATGATCGTCCCGGCGCTCACGCTCACCTTCATCATTCAAAAGCACCTCGTTTCGGGCCTCACCTTCGGCGCGGTGAAAGGATAACATTCATGGCTCCTGTCACCCTCAGGAAACTGGTCAAACGCTATGGCGCGCTCGAAGTCGTTCACGGCATCGATCTCGAGGTGAAGGACCGCGAGTTCATCGCCCTGGTCGGCCCGTCCGGTTGCGGCAAATCGACGACGCTGCGCATGATCGCCGGCCTCGAAGATGTCAGCGGCGGAGCCATCGAGATCGGTGGCCGCAAGGTCAACGACCTGCCGCCGCGCGCCCGCAACATCTCGATGGTCTTCCAGTCCTACGCGCTCTATCCGCATATGACGGTCGCCGAGAACATGGGTTTCTCGCTGAAGATCGCCGGCCGCTCCACTGACGACATCAAGGCGCGCGTCGATGAGGCTGCGACCATTCTCGATCTCGGCCATCTGCTGGAGCGTCGCCCGTCGCAACTTTCCGGCGGTCAGCGCCAGCGCGTGGCGATGGGCCGCGCGATCGTGCGCCAGCCCGACGTCTTCCTGTTCGACGAGCCGCTGTCCAACCTCGACGCCAAGCTGCGCACCCAGGTGCGCACCGAAATCAAGAAGCTGCATGCCCGCATGCAGGCGACGATGATCTATGTGACGCATGACCAGGTCGAGGCGATGACGCTTTCCGATCGTATCGTCATCATGCGCGATGGCCATATCGAGCAGGTCGGGACGCCGGAGGAAGTGTTCCAGAAGCCCGCGACGAAGTTTGTTGCCGGCTTCATCGGCTCGCCGCCGATGAACATGGACGAGGCCGTGGTCGACCATGGCCAGTTGGTGTTTGCGACCGGCGTCCGTCTGCCCATCCCGCCGCGGTTTGTCGGCGCGCTCCGCGCCGGCCAGAAGGTCACATTCGGCCTGCGCCCCGATGATATCTACCCCACGGGCCACGGCCTCCATGCCGGCGATGCCGCTGCCGTGCACGAGGTTGAGCTGCCCGTCACCATCACCGAGCCGCTCGGCAACGAGACGCTGGTGTTCATCCAATTCAATGGCCGCGACTGGGTTTCGCGCATGCTCAATCCGCGTCCGCTTCGCTCAGGCGAAAGCGTGCGCATGAGCTTCGATCTCTCGCGCGCCCATCTCTTCGACATCGAGACAGGAAAGGCTCTGGAAGGCTGACATGGCAAGGATCGAGAAAATTGAACTGCGTATGGTCGATCTGCAGCCGAAGGTGAAGCGGACCGACGCGATCCAGAGCTTCGTCAGCCAGGAAACGCCGATCGTCACGATCACCGATTCCGACGGCGCGACCGGGACGGGCTACAGCTACACGATCGGCACGGGCGGATCCTCCGTCATGCGCCTGCTGTCCGACCACCTCGTTCCGATCCTGATCGGCGAGGACGCCGATTGCATCGAAGCCATCTGGCACAAGATGGAATTTGCCACCCATGCGACGACGATCGGCCCGATAACGGCGCTGGCACTCGCTGCCGTCGACACCGCCCTTTGGGACCTGCGCGCACGGAAACAGAAGCTGCCGCTCTGGAAGCTTGCCGGTGGCGCCAAGGACAGTTGCCCGCTCTACACCACCGAAGGCGGTTGGCTGCATATCGAAAAGGAAGCCCTCGTCGAGGATGCGCTTCAGGCCAAGGCCAAGGGTTTTTCCGGCTCCAAGGTCAAGATCGGCAAGCCGCACGGCTCCGAGGACTATGATCGCCTCTCGGCGATGCGCAAAGCGCTCGGCGATGGCTTCGAGATCATGACCGACTGTAACCAGGGTTTTACCGTTGACGAGGCGATCCGCCGGGCCGCTCGGCTGAAGGAGCTGGATCTCGCCTGGATCGAGGAGCCGCTGCCGGCCGACGATCTCGACGGCCACATCCGCCTGACACGCTCGACCCCGACCCCGATCGCCGTCGGCGAATCCATGTATTCGATCCGGCATTTCCGTGAGTACATGCAGAAGGGGGCCTGCTCGATCGTCCAGGTCGACGTCGCCCGCATCGGCGGCATCACGCCTTGGTTGAAGGTCGCGCACGCTGCTGAGGCTTTCGATATTCCGGTCTGCCCGCATTTCCTGATGGAACTGCATGTCAGCCTTGTCTGCGCCGTGCCGAACGGCAAATATGTCGAATACATTCCGCAACTCGATGAACTGACGACCAAGGGCATGGAGATCCGTAACGGACGCGCCATCGCGCCATCTGAAGCCGGCATCGGCATTGCCTGGGACTGGGATGCCGTGAAAGCGCGCTCGATCAACGAGTTCACCCGGGAATTCGTGAAGTAGGGAGGCCGCCATGCAACGAATGGGAATGGTGATCGGTCTTCAGCCCGACAAGATCGCCGAATACAAGACGCTGCACGCTGCCGTCTGGCCGGAGATCCTCGCGCTGATCTCCGAGTGCAACATCACGAATTACTCGATCTTCCTCAAGGAGCCGGAAAACCTGCTGTTCGGCTACTGGGAATATATCGGCGAGGATTTCGCAGCCGACATGGCCAGGATGGCCGCGCACCCGAAGAACCAGGAATGGTGGTCGGTGTGCATGCCATGCCAGAAGCCGCTCGAAACGCGCGGGGATGGAGAGTGGTGGGCGATGATGGAGGAAGTCTTCCACCACGACGGAAAGGTCTTGCATCGTGACTGACCAGTTCGATCCGACGTCGCTGCAGCAATCCTGGCCGACACCCGAAAAACCGCGCCCGATCGTCATCTTCGGCGCCGGCAGCATTGTCGGTGATGCGCATCTTCCGGCCTATCGCAAGGCAGGCCTTCCCGTCGCCGGCATCTTCGATCCCGATGTCAAGAAGGCGGCGTCGCTTGCTGCCGAATGGGGCATCCGAGCGTTTGCGACCGAGACCGAGGCGCTGGCAATCCCAGATGCGATCTTCGATCTGGCGACGCCGCCGGCAGCGCATGCTGCAATCCTGTCGAAACTGCCAGTAGGATCGGGCGCCCTGATCCAGAAGCCGATGGGCGCAGATCTGGCAGCAGCCACGGAGATCCTCAACATCTGCCGTGACCGGCAATTGCAGGCGGCAGTCAATTTCCAGCTTCGCTTTGCCCCGATGATGCTGGCGCTGCGCGACGCGATCGAAAAAGGCTATCTCGGCCAGATCGTCGACTTCGATGCGTGGCTTGCACTTGCCACGCCCTGGGGTCTCTGGCCGTTCCTCAAAGGGTTGCCGCGGATCGAGATCGCCATGCACTCGATCCATTATCTCGATCTGATCCGCGGACTGCTCGGCAATCCCGACGGTGTGCACGCCAAGACGATCGGCCATCCCAATCATGAGGTGGCGCAGACCCGCACGGCCGCCATTCTCGACTACGGCGACCAGGTGCGCTGCGTGCTTTCGGTCAATCACGACCATGATTTCGGCCGCAAGTTCCAGGCCTGCGAGTTCCGTATCTCGGGAACCGAGGGGGCGGCATACGTCAAGCTGGGCGTCAATCTCGACTATCCGCGCGGCGAGCCCGACGAACTGTGGATCCGGCCAGCCGGTGGCACGGAATGGGTGGAGGTGCCGCTCAACGGCGCCTGGTTCCCAGACGCTTTTGCCAATCGCATGGCCAACCTGCAACGCTTCGTTAGTGGCGAGGACGAGCAGCTGATCGGCGCAGTCGACGACGCCTGGCAGACGATGGCGCTGGTCGAGGCCGCCTACCAATCCAGCGCGCGGCCTGCAACCGCGATCGCGCCACTTCCCGGACGTTGACGATGTTGGAACAGACAATCCATTTCGAAGACTATGAACTCGGCCATGTCAGGTTGAGCACAGGCCGTACGATCACCGAGACCGACTTCGTGGTCCATGCCGGGCATACGGGCGACTTCTTCCCGCACCACATGGACGCGGAATTCGCCAAAACCTTGCCCGGCGGCCAGCGGATCGCCCATGGCACCATGATCTTTTCCATCGGCGTCGGCCTGACGGCGTCGCTGATCAATCCCGTCGCCTTTTCTTATGGCTATGATCGGTTACGGTTCGTGCGTCCGGTTCATATCGGCGACACCATCCGCACCCGCGTGACGATCTCCGCCAAGGAGGACGATCCGAAGCGGCCGAAGGCGGGACGTGTCGTCGAACGGTGCGAAGTTATCAACCAGCGTGGCGAGGTCGTCCTCGCCGCCGATCATATCCTGGTCGTCGAACGCAAAGCATGAGGGGTCAACAATGACAACGGGTCTTTCGGGTAAGGTCGTCCTTATCACCGCCGCAGCCCAGGGCATCGGCCGCGCCACCGCGCTTGCCTTTGCCAAGGCCGGCGCCAAGGTGCATGCCACCGACATCAACACCGAGGCACTCGCAGCGCTGGCCGCAGAAGCCTCTGTTGAAACCCATCGGCTCGACGTTCTCGACCCAGGCGCTGTCGAGGCGCTGGTTGCCAAGATCGGTCAGGTCGACGTGCTCTTCAATTGCGCCGGTTTCGTGCATGCCGGCTCGATCCTCGACATGAAGGATGCCGACCTTGAATTCGCCTTCGACCTCAACGTCAAGGCGATGATCCGCACCATCCGGGCCGTGTTGCCGGGCATGCTTTCGCGCAAGGACGGCTCGATCATCAACATGGCTTCGGTTGCGTCCAGCATCAAGGGCGTGCCGAACCGCTTTGCCTATGGCGTGACCAAGGCGGCCGTCATCGGCCTGACCAAATCCGTTGCCGCCGACTATGTCGCCGACGGCATCCGCTGCAATGCCATCTGCCCTGGTACGGTCGAAAGCCCATCGCTGCAGGATCGCATGCGGGCACAGGGCGATTACGACGCGGCGAGGGCCGCCTTCATCGCCCGTCAGCCGATGGGCCGGATCGGCACGCCGGAAGAGATCGCCGATCTCGCCCTCTACCTCGCCGGCGCGACCTATACCTCCGGGCAGGCCTATGCCATCGATGGCGGCTGGACAATCTGAGCACTCAAATCAGGGATATGACACCATGAAACTTCTTCGTTATGGCGAACCGGGGCAGGAAAAGCCTGCAATCATCGACGCGAGCGGCACGCTTCGCGATCTTTCCGACCATGTCGCCGACTTCTCGGGAGCAGCGCTGGATCCTGCCAAGTTGGCGGAGCTGGCCAAGCTCGATCTTGCCGGCCTTCCGGCTGTGGCCGGCAGCCCGCGCCTCGGCCCTTGCGTCGCTGGCACCGGCAAGTTCATCTGCATCGGCCTCAACTATTCCGACCATGCCGCCGAAACGGGTGCGACCGTTCCCTCCGAGCCGATCATATTCATGAAGGCGACGTCGGCCATCGTCGGTCCGAACGATGACCTCGTCATTCCGCGCGGCTCCGAGAAGACCGACTGGGAAGTCGAACTCGGCGTCGTCATCGGCCGCAAGGCGAAGTATGTCAGCGAAGCCGAAGCCCTCGACTATGTCGCCGGCTATTGCACGGTCCACGACGTGTCTGAGCGCGCGTTCCAGATCGAGCGCCAGGGACAGTGGACCAAGGGCAAGTCCTGCGACACCTTCGGCCCGACCGGCCCATGGCTGGTGACGAAGGAGGAAATCCCGGATCCGCAGAACCTGCCGATGTGGCTCAAGGTCAACGGCGAGACGATGCAGAACGGCTCATCCAAGACCATGGTCTATGGTGTCGCATATATCGTCTCCTACCTGTCGCAGTTCATGTCGCTGCAGCCGGGCGACATCATTTCGACCGGTACGCCGCCGGGCGTCGGCATGGGCATGAAGCCGCCGCGTTACCTCAAGGCCGGCGATGTCGTCGAACTCGGCATCGAAGGTCTCGGCACCCAGAAGCAGTCCGTACGCGCGGACGACTGATCTATTCTCATTGGAGCAAACATGACCCGCATCACCGATCTGCGCGTCTTCGATCTGCGCTTTCCCACATCGCAGAGCCTCGACGGTTCCGATGCCATGAACCCGGACCCTGACTATTCCGCGGCCTATGTCATCCTCGACACCGATAGCCCCGGATTGGCGGGCCATGGCCTGACGTTCACGATCGGGCGGGGCAACGACATCTGCTGCATGGCGATCAAAGCCATGCAGCATCTCGTCGTCGGCAGCGATACGGCGGAGATACTCGCCAATCCAGGCCGCTTTTGGCGACATCTGACCAGCGACAGCCAGCTGCGCTGGATCGGCCCGGAGAAGGGGGCCATTCATCTGGCCACCGGTGCCATCGTCAACGCGATCTGGGATCTGCTCGCCAAGGAAGCCGGCAAGCCCGTCTGGCAACTCGTCGCCGACATGTCGCCGGAAGAGATCGCCGACATTGTCGACTATCGCTATATGACCGATGTGCTGACCCGCGACGAAGCCGTGGCGATCCTGAAGCGTGCCGAAGCCGGCAAGGCGGAGCGTATCGCGACGCTGAAGAGCGAAGGTTACGCCTGCTATACGACGTCTGCCGGTTGGCTCGGCTATGACGACGACAAGCTTCGCCGGCTGGCGCAGGAGGCAATCGACCAGGGCTTCAATCACGTCAAGATGAAGGTCGGGCGTGATCTCGCCGACGACATCAGGCGCCTGACCATTGCACGCGAAGTCATCGGCCCGGACCGCTACCTGATGATCGATGCTAACCAGGTCTGGGAGGTCGGTGAAGCGATCGACTGGGTCAAACAACTGGCCTTTGCCAAGCCGTTCTTCATTGAGGAACCGACAAGTCCCGATGATGTCGCCGGCCACCGTAAGATCCGTGAGGCGATCGGCCCGGTGAAAGTCGCAACCGGTGAGATGTGCCAGAACCGGATCATGTTCAAGCAGTTCATCGCCGAGGGCGCGATCGACGTGGTGCAGATCGATTCCTGCCGCATGGGCGGCCTGAACGAAGTGCTGGCGGTTCTGCTGGTGGCGGCGAAGTATGAGCTTCCAGTCTGGCCGCATGCCGGCGGGGTAGGGCTCTGCGAATACGTCCAGCATCTGTCGATGATCGACTACATCGCCGTGTCTGGGACCAAGGATGGCCGGGTGATCGAGTATGTCGACCATTTGCACGAGCACTTCCTCGAGCCGTGCATCATCCACAACGCCGCCTACATGCCGCCGGAACGTCCAGGCTTTTCGATCGAGATGAAGCCGCAGTCCATCAAGGATTACACGTTCAAGGGCTAGTAGCGCCGATTATCCCTGAGAGGGTATTCATATATAAGTTGTGAATTCAA
This sequence comes from Ensifer canadensis, assembly GCF_017488845.2. Lineage (NCBI taxonomy): Bacteria > Pseudomonadati > Pseudomonadota > Alphaproteobacteria > Hyphomicrobiales > Rhizobiaceae > Ensifer > Ensifer canadensis. The sequence continues at coordinate 1,144,415 of NZ_CP083371.1, read as the reverse complement.
ACGTGTTGCTTGAAGCCGCTGCAGGATCTCTGCGGCGGCTTTTGCTTTTTCCGCCAACGGGACGCGGAATGGCGCTCTCACCTTCGAACAGCCGCGGCGCCGAGACATTCCACTTGACGCTTGTGACTCATTCGTAAATAACTTATTCATTCGCTTATGAATGAATTCCGGAGGGGAGTCCGGAACAGGAGGATCCAATGAAGAAGTTCGTGCTCGCGGCTGCCATCGCCGCTCTGTCCTATTGCGGTAGCGCCAATGCGCAGGAATACAGCCTGCGTTTTTCGACCTCGCAGGTGAATCCCAACGAGCCGATCGTCAAGGCGATGAAGACCTTCTCCGAGCGCGTCGAGAAGCGTTCTGACGGCCGAATCGCGATTACCGTGATGACCGGCGACCAGCTCGGCGCGCAGAAGAAGGTCAATGAGATGGTGATGAGCGGCGCCAGCCTGCTCAGCGCCACCGACTACGGCCAGCTCGGTCAGTTCGTGCCCGATATGTCGATCCTGGCCGGCCCCTACGTCTATCCGAGTCTTGAGGCCACGGACCGCCTGTTTGCATCGGACCTCTACAAGGAACTGTCGGGCAAGCTCGAGGCGCAGGGCATCAAGATCATCATGCCCAACGGCCTCTTCGGCTACCGCCACATCATCTCCAACAAGCCCGTCCGTACCCCGGCCGATCTTGCCGGCGTGACGATCCGCGTGCCGTCCTCGCCGATCATGATGGCGACCTTCGGCAGCTACGGCGCACGCCCGACGGAACTTCCCTGGGGCGATGTCTACAACGCGCTGCAGACCGGCGTCGTCGATGCCGCTGAAGGGCCATTCGGTTCGATCGCCGGTGCGAAGCTGAACGAGACCCGCAAGGTCGTCTCCAAGACCGGCCACCAGATCATGTTCACCGCCTGGGTCGCATCGAGCCAGTTCTTCAACGGCCTGCCGGAAGATCTGCAGAAGATCCTTCTGGAGGAGGGGCAGACGATCGCCAAGGAACTGACTGAGATGACGCTCGAAACCGACGACGCCTATGCCAAGCAGCTTGCCGACTCCGGTGTAGAGATCGTTACAGACGTCGACGTTCCGGCTTTCGTCGAGGCATCGCGCGTCGCCTACGACAAGGTGCCGAATATTACCCCGGGCATCTACGATCGCGTTCAGAAGGCGATGGCCGAGTAGGCGGACACGCTCCCGCCGCCAACCCGGCGTCGGCTCGACGGTCGACGCCAGATCGGCAGATTTTCTCGCAGGGAATGTGAGATTGGCACAGCCGAACTGAAAATGGGTGGCGCAACACGCCACCCATATCCTTCTCTTCAAATGACCGAGGCCGCTATGGAAACCTCACACCTTCAGGAAGAGACAATACCTCTTCTCAGTTTTCGCCGCGCCGACGAGGCGATCGGCGTTGTCGCGCTCATCGTCATCGTCTTTTCGATCCTCTGGGGTGTCGTCAGTCGCTATATCTTCCCGCAGCCGGCTGCATGGACCTACGAACTGGCGATCATGGCCTTTGCCTATCTCGTGTTTTTCGGCGCCGTTGCCGGTGTTCGGTTGGGGACGCATGCGGCGATCGATGTGCTGGTCACGGCCTTCCCCGCAGGCTGGCAGAAGGCGATTGCCTGGTTCAATTACCTGTTGCTCGCCGTCTTCTTCCTGGTGATGACGGTGCTGTTTGCCTGGCAGGCATGGACGTCGCGCCAGGTCCACACCATCGCGCTCGACCTGTCGCGCAGCCTCTCCTATGGCCCGCTCGCCCTCGCGTCCGCCGGCATGTTCGTTCAGCACCTGATCGTCGAAAGACCGTGGACTGCGCGGGTGCATCGCAATGTGGAATCGCTGATATGACCTTCTTTCATCTTGCCGGTCCGTCGCTGTTGGTCGTCGTGCTCTTCCTTTTGTCCACCCCGATCACCTGGGCGATGGCGATTGGAGCGTTGGCGTTCTTCCTCATCAACATGGACATGATCCCGCTTGCCAATTTCGCCCAGGAAATGGCCGAAGGTAGCCAGTCCGTGTCGCTGCTGGCGCTGCCGCTGTTCGTACTCGCCGGCTGCATCATGAACGCCTCGGGCATCACCCGCCGGCTGCTCAACCTTGCTGACGTCCTCGTCGGCCATATGACCGGGGCACTCGCCCAGATGTGCACGGTTCTCGGCACGCTGCTTGGCGGCCTGACTGCATCCGCCAACGCCGATGCGGCGATGCTTGCCAAGACGCTGGGCGTCGAAATGTCGGAGAGGGGATATAGCCGCGCCTTCGCCGCCGTCATCACGTCGTCGGCCGCCATCATCACCAGCCTGATCCCGCCGTCGATCGGTCTTATCGTCTATGGCTTCCTTGCCGAAACCTCGATCGGCCGGCTGTTTGCGGCTGGCGTCGTGCCCGGCCTTGTGCTTGCCGGCGGCCTGATGATCACCACCTACTTCATTGCCAAGAAGCGTGGCTACAAGCCGCTGCGCAAGGAGCGGGCGAGCCGTGCCGAAGCGATGAAGGCGCTGGTCGACGGTCTCTGGGCGCTGTCGATCCCGATCGTCATCTTCGCCGGAACTCGCTATGGGCTGTTCACCACCACGGAGGCTGGTGCAGTCGTCGTCGTCTACGTGCTGTTCGTGGCGGTCTTCGGTTACCGTGAGTTCACCATCCGCCAGATCCCGGAAGTGCTTGCCGAGTCGGTGCGCGATTCGGCCGTGGTCATGATCATGATCTGCGCGGCCGCGGCCTTCGGTTTCTATCTCGCCTGGGAACAGGTGCCGCAGGCGATGTCCGGCTGGCTGGGTGCAGCAACCGACAACCCGCTGTTGATGCTGTTGCTGATCAACGTGCTTCTGATCGTCATCGGTACGGCGATCGAGGGGTCGGCAGCGCTGATCATCCTCACGCCGATGCTGATCCCGATCATCGACGGCGTCGGTATCGATCGCGTGCATTTCGGCGTCGTCTTCATCACCAACCTGACCATTGCCGGCATTACGCCGCCGGTCGGTGGGCTGATGTACATCTCGTCGATGGTGCTGAAGGTTCCGATGATGGCCTATGCACGCGAAGTGCTGCCCTATCTCGCGATGATGATGGTGTTGTTGCTGATGCTCAGCATGTTCCCGCAGCTTTCGCTCTGGCTGCCGAACCTCGTTTACGGGACCACGGCTGTTCAATAGTCGATTGCCGGCCGCAATGAAGAACTGCGGCCGGCAACTGCTAGCATTTCACCCCGCCTGCGGCACCAGGTTTGCCGGTGCGCGCTGACCGATGGTCAGGACCAACAGTGCGGCGACGATGCACAGCAAGCCGGCGGCAATAAGCGCTGGCGTATAGGTCTCGAGCGACGTCCTGCTCGCGCCGGCGAGGAATGCAGCGCTCGCCGCGCCGAGCTGGTGTCCGGTAAACACCCAGCCGAAGACCAGCGCCGCCCGCTCTGCACCAAAGCGTTCCGCCGAAAGCTTCACGGTCGGCGGGACGGTCGCGACCCAGTCGAGGCCATAGAAGATGGCGAAGATCGACAGCGTGTAGATGTTGAAGCCGCTGAAGGGAAGGAACAGCAGCGACAGGCCGCGAAGGCCGTAGAACCAGAAGAGCAGCCAACGATTGTCATAGCGGTCGGAGAGCCAGCCGGAAAAGACCGTACCGACGAGGTCGAATACGCCGATCAGCGCCAGGAAACCGGCCGCACCGACGGCAGCGATGCCGACATCGCCGCAGATCGACACCCAATGCATCTGGATCAGGCCATTGGTACTGAAGCCACAGACGAAGAAGGTCGCAAACAGCACCCAGAACGTGTTTGAACGGGACGCTTCCTGCAGCGCCTTCAATGGCGAAAGCAACAGGGTGCGCAGATTATGCTTCTGTGCTGGAGCCGGCACGATCGCCCGGCCGCCATAGGGCGCCAAGCCGACGTCAGCAGGCCGATCCTGCATGAACAGGAGCACGAGGAGGAAGGCAAAGGACAGGACCGCGATGACGACGGTGAGGGCGGTGCGCCAGCCGATCGCCTCGGTGAGAGAGGCGAGGAGGGGCAGGAACACCAACTGCCCGGTGGCATTGCTGGCCGTCATCAGGCCGACAACGAGGCCGCGCCTTTTGTCGAACCAGCGCGTGGCGACGGTGGCGCCGAGCACTAGCGCGGTCATGCCCGTGCCGACGCCGAGAACGACACCCCAAAGCGCTACCATCTGCCACAACTGCGTCATGAAGAACGACGCAATGATGCCGGTAACGATGAGAACCAGCGCCGCGGAAACGACCTTCCTGACGCCGAAGTGGTTCATGAAGGCTGCCGCGAACGGCCCAAGCAGACCGAAGAGCACGAGGCGAATGGCGAGCGCAAACGATATCTCGGCAGTCGACCATCCGAACTCTGTTTCGAGTGGCTTGATCAGAACGCCCGCGGACCCCATTGCACCGGCGGTCGCCAGCATGACGAGGAATGTAACGGCCGCGACAGCCCAGCCATAATGGATGTCGCGTTTGGCGAGATACCGCGCAAGCACCGGTCCGAACATCGGCCATTTCCTTCCATCGATCGATTGTGTTGATTTGACTAGAGAGCCTGCAGCAAAGCTGTCAGTTGTGCAGATGCCTTGTCGCCGAGCTTGGCTTCGATTGCCGTCTGAACGCCGTCCCAGAGAGGAGCCCCGTCACGCAGGACCTGCCGCCCCTTGGCGGACAATTCGACAGCAGATTCCCTTTGATCCTGCCCGCTCACCATTACGACCAGCTCCATTTTTTCAAGGACCTTGACGTTCCGGCTGACCGTCGAACGGTCGAGTTCCGTGCGCTGGCCGAGATCCGTCAAAGAGATGGGCTCGGCCCGCTGGATATTTCGCAGCAGACTGAACTGCGCGAGATTGACGCCAATAGGCGCAAGCGCGTCGTCATAGAGCGACGTCACTCGTCTCGAGGCTTTGCGCAGGAGGATGCAATAACAATAGGACATATTGCGTGTATATACACGCAATATTCTGACGTCAAGCCCTGCGTGCGATGGCACGCCCAAGGGTGCGGCAACGGCCGGTCAATCAGACAATCACCCGATGAATCGTGACCGCCCTTTCAAGGATTGCGCAGCCCGACCGGCTGCGGCTAAGACCTCGTCTTGAAAAGAGCCCTTCGAGCGGGCAGGGCGAAGCCAACCCTTCACCAGAGACAATCAGCAAACACATTGGAGCCGGATCATGAGAACCGCCTTGCAACGGAAGATACTGGAAGTTTGCGATCGGAAGATCGCTGAAAAGGGACCCGGGGTGGGCCTCTCGTTCTATGCCTTCTTTGCCAACAGAAACGATGACCCGGAGCTTTTGATGGAGGCGGCCGAATGGTGGATCAGAACCCATCGGCTCGACCATTTCGAGAAAGCCGTCAAGATCCGCGCGATGGTCGCCGCTTTGGGCGAGCAGACGCCGATCCGATAAACGCAAACCGCGGGCGTTCTTTCGAGCACCCGCGGCTTAGCTGATTGTCACTGAAATGGATTGGCTGCCCTCTTGGGCAGCCTCCGGGCGTATCGCCTCGTCTTGATTGAGGTCGCTTTGCCGAGACTTACTCGGCCGGTATCGGTTCCCCGCGCGTCTTGACCAAGCTCCAGATCACGCCGCTTGCGATGATGGCAAAGGTGATGCCAAGCGACAGCGCCGCCGGGAATTTCTCCAGGCCCAGCAGATCGGCAACGAAGATCTTCGAGCCGATGAAGATCAGGACAACGGCCAGAGCCGGCTTCAGATAGCGGAAACGGTGGATCATCGCAGCCAGTGCGAAGTAGAGCGCCCGCAGGCCGAGAATGGCGAAGATGTTGGACGTATAAACCAGGAACGGGTCGGTGGTGATGGCGAAGATCGCCGGTACCGAATCGACGGCGAAGATAACGTCAGCCACCTCGATAAGCACGAGGGCCATGAACAGCGGCGTGATGAACCAGATCAGCTTGCCGCTCTTCGGATCAGCCTGCTTGACGAAGAAATGTTCGCCGTGATGGGTCTCCGTTACATTGAAACGGTTCCGCATGAAGCGCACCAACGCGTTGTTGGAGATGTCGGGCTCGGCTTCTTTCATGAACAGCATCTTCAAGCCGGTAACGACGAGGAAGGCAGCGAAGATGTAGAGTAGCCATGAGAATTCAGCGACAAGCGTCGCACCGACGCCGATCATGATGGCGCGCAGGACGATGACGCCGAGGATGCCCCAAAAAAGCACCCGATGCTGGTAGAGACGCGGGACGGCAAAGAATGAGAAAATGAGGGCGATGACGAACACGTTGTCGAGCGCGAGCGTCTTTTCGACGACGAAGCCGGTCATGTAGGCAAGGCCGGCGTCGGCGCCCAGATACCACCAGACCCAGCCGCCGAAAGCGAGGCCAAGCGAGATGTAGAGCGCCGAGAGCTTGATGCTCTCGCCAACCTCGATTTCCTTGTTTTCCTTGTGCAGCACGCCAAGGTCGAAGGACAGGATAGCGATGACCAGCGTGATGAAGCTGAGCCACATCCAGATTGGCTTACCCAGCCAAACGATAAACAAAAGGGAAGTATCCACGGAATAGAGCTCCGCCGGCGCAGATGTCGGATAAGGTCCGACATCGCAAGAGCGCCGGAAGCTCTCGCCAGAGGGGCCCGGACCAGCGGGTTGTCCGGTAGATGGGAGGGCGCTGGCCGGCCTTCAAGTGTCTGACACCGCTTTTTTGGTACACGCGTCGACGGCATCCTCCGACATCGCCAGTCACTCTGCCATCATCAACCACATCCAATTTTTGAGGCGTTTGACGCAGGTGCCATGGAGCGCATTCGCAAACGGCTCCCCTCACATTGGTTGCGGTATCCGGCGGCGATCCGAAGGCGCATTTTTCGACGGTGTCAAACCGATCAGCGGTTTAGAGGGGTGTTTTGCCGCAAGCCGTCCCGACGCGAACGGGCGCCACAGCAATCCTTGAATTTTATGCCGGAGCCGCAAGGGCAGGGATCATTGCTGCGGCGTTGCAATCGGCCGATCAATGGCAACATGACTGCGGATGGCAGCCATGCTGCGGCAAACGCCGCAAGTTTGGCGGAGGTTCCCGGCACGACGAGACGCCGCCCCGACTTGAACCCGCGCCAAGCGCGCTCGGCGACATAGTCGGCATCAAGCTTCGGCAGGACCTTGAAAAGCGGCACGCGATCGGCGCCGGATCGCTGCAGGAATTCGGTCGATACCGGACCGGGAGCAACGCATGTCACCGTGACGCCGGTACGGCGTAATTCCTGGTGAAGGGCCTCGGAAAAGGAGCGCACGTAGCTCTTGCTTGCGTAGTAAAGCGCCATGTTAGGGCCGGGCATGAAGCCGGCAATGGAGCCGAGGTTGAGGACGCCGCCGCGACCGCGCGCCACCATCCCCGGCAGGAAGTGAAGAGACAAGTCGGTAAGCGCGCGGATGTTGAGGTCGATGATCCCCAGCTGATCCTGGACGGGGAGTGTCGTTGCCGCCCCCCGCAAACCGTAGCCTGCACTGTTGACCAGGACGTCGCAGCAAAGGTTGTTTGCCGTGAGGAAATCCCCCAGGCGCGCCGCCGCATCGGCCGAGAACAGGTCGAGGTCCAGCACGAATGCTTCGCCGCCGGCCTCCCCAATCTCGCTCGCCACAGCGACCAGATCGTCGTGGGATCTCGCGACAAGTACGACGGGTGCTTTTTCTCGCGCGGCAACTTTGGCGATCGCCCGACCAATACCGCGCGAGGCTCCAATGACCACGACCGCCGGTCGCAATTCGGCCTGTACCATCATGTGGTCTTCCGCGACAGCAAGGGCGTGTGAACGGCTTCGTCTTGAGAAAGACCCAACACTTCCTGGGCAACATCACCGTTCAGGATCGCTTCGAAGCGCTCCAGCGCGCGCGCGACATTGGCACCATCCATGACCCTGTGATCGTAGTGGATGCGTACGGTGACCGTGCCGTCCGCGGCGATGGGGCCGTAATTGAAGAGGGTGGTGAGGGGGGTCAGGGGATTGAGCGATTCCGCCCCGAGGCCCGAATAGACCGACAGTTGGAAGGTGCCGAAGTAGTGGGCGCGCCGCGCGCCGAGATTGAGTCCCAGCCACATGAGCAGCCAACGGATTGGGCCCGGCATGCGGGCAATCTTCAGCGCGCGCCGAAACTCCTTTATCTCCGCCACCGGGCGCGACCGCGCCGCATCGATCAGGGCGGCCAGTTCAGGGATCGGGAGGCGCTCCGGAGACTTGATCTTGCTGAGCAGGACCACCCGCTCGCCGTCATGCTCGCGTTCATGCGCAATGGACGCTACGCTTTCCGGGTATTCATAAAGCTGAGGTCGGGGGAGCTTGACGTATGCACGCCGGAACTCCGGCGTCTCCCGACAAAGAAGCGCGTATCCCTTCAAGAACAGCGCGGTCCAAGACGGCCTGCTGGTCTGGGCGATTCTCGCCCTTTGCAGCGGGTCGAGGTTCATTTGCCGCTGAACGGTAACGCGCGGCACCCCGATCGAAAACCGCATCAGGTCGCAGACAAGGCGCCGTGGCACCGAAAGCTTGATGGCTCGGCCTCGCATCATGTCACCTTTAGTAGAGATACGGCACGATTCGCTTGGTCCGCTGCATGTAGTCACGGTACTGCGGCCCGAAAATCTCCAGCATCATACGCTCTTCCTTGTCCACCCTTAGAAAAAAAAGCACCGCGAACCCGAGCAAGCCCGCCAGCCCTGCCACCCAATTGGAAAGCAGAAAGGCCTGACCGAGACCCATCAGCATGAAGGACGTATACATCGGGTGGCGAACAAAGGCGTAAGGTCCGCCGGAGATCAGCTCGTGCTTGTCACGAATCTCCAACGTGATCGACCAGTTCCGACCGAGCTCCTTATGTGTCCGGCGAAAAACCCACAGGGCAAAGAAAAAAATGACTGCGCCTAGCACGATGGCCCACGGACGGGCCGAATAGTCGGCGGCCCCCGGCATTCCGGTGGCAACGTAGAAAGCTGGGATGATCGCCAGGCCAAGGAGGCCGGACGCAAGCCCGAACATGTCAACCGGCGAGCGGCGGGTGCTGACGACCTGCACGCGCTTGGCCCGGCGTTCGAACGGCACACGAATAAAGTACCAGGTAATGATGCCGACTACCCACACGATTTTGCCCAGAGCGGCGATCGATATGATCACTTCAAGTCACCGAAGCCTTTCTGCGATATACGATCGATTGGGCGCGAAACGCCGGACCGATCGCCTTTAGCCCGCGTTCATCTGCCGGAGTTTTGTAACGAACTGCTGCGGCCTTAGCCAGATGCTGGGCGTCTGATATCCCATGGAACGCGCGATGTCCGAGACGAATGCATTGCAGTTGTAAACCGACGCCTGCCAGAGGCGCGATTTGGCTTTAAGCTGCCTGATGTAGGCAACGGTCTTGTTGTATTCCGCTTCGGTCAGCATGACGCGCCAGCTTGCTGACCTGTATGCCTCCTCAAGATCACCGTCGCTGGCACCGGTTTCGGCCGGTACGGGCAAAAAGTGACCGAGGACATAGGGGGTTGCGCTGGTACTGGCCGGTGCAAGACCCGCGACTTCGGGATCAATCATCGCACCCGCCTGATCCGTGCGCCCGAAAATCACATAGGTATGGCCGTAGCTTAGGGCGTAACGGGATCTAAATTCGATAAAGTAACCGGCTTCCCGCACTACGCCTGCGCTCACGGCAGGTGCGCCACTGGTACTCGAGACAAAACGCGGTTCGGGTTTTTTATCAGTTGATTCGCAGGCAGCCGTCGCAAACGCGAGCATTGCCACGAGTGTTAGTCGGCCAATCATATGCGGCATCACTGTGGAATATCTCCTGAACTCCGATGAGCACAGCCCGGCAGACATTGCAGCCTTACGGCCGGCCCGACCGGTTGGGATGACGTGGGGAGGGCACTTGCCCTCCCCACCCATCAGAAGTTCAAGTTATTTATAGACCGGTGCCGGTTCGGCCGACTCGACCGGCGGCGGGGCTTTACCCTTGCCTTTGCCGATAGTATCGCAGCCACTCAGGCTTACGACGGAAAGCAAGGTAACGATCATGATTAGATTTCTGCTCATCAAGAAGTCCTCTCCTCTATGCGGAATGGGAATCAAAGGCAACGCTTATATTAATAGGGCGTTCTTCGCTCTCGCCTAGTGCAAAAAGAACACAATTTGCGTCGGCGAGCATAAAAGCTTGATCAGATGACCAGAACCTTGGCCCCAACGGGAGTTCGGTTGTACAGATCGACGATATCCTCATTGGTCAAGCGGACGCATCCGCTCGATACTGCCTGGCCTATCGTCCAGGGCTCGTTTGTTCCATGCAGCCGGAACATGGTATCCTGCCCACCGCGATAGAGATAAAGCGCGGCTGCACCAAGTGGATTATGGTTCCCACCGCTGACGCCTCCGGCATATTGCCGTAAATGCGGCTTGCGCTCCATCATGCTTTCGGTCGGGGTCCAGGACGGCCATTCGGCCTTGCGCCCGATTGACGCCGGGCCCTTGAGCGTGCGTCCATCTTCGCCGACAGCGACGCCGTAGCGGATGGCCCGGCCACCGCCTTCAACCAGGTATAGGTAGCGTTCCGTGGTGTCGACGACGATCGTCCCAGGGGGCTCACCTCCGTCATAAGCCACATCTCGACGCCGATAGCGGGAAGACGGGCCACCTCCGAAGGCAGAAAAGATGGGCTCGCCCAATCGTTGTGCCGTTGATGTGCATCCAGATGCCGTTAAAGCCAAACTGCCGAGCAGGATCGCCCGCCGGGTAACGCGGTTACTGTTCATATCCACCTACGAGTAATCGGTGAGCACTGTTTCGTCTTTAACACTCAAGCGTTCGTTGGCCAAGTCGCTATTCTTCGCTTTTCCGAGGAGAAAACTAGTAGTGTAGGAAGAGTAAAGACCATTGCACTTCGCGTTTCGCAGGTGCAGGCTGACAAAGCACGCCACAATTGATGAAACTGCTTGCAGCTTGCGTCCGTCCCTGGTCGATTGGGCTCTTGAATAAGGATACACAGAATGGAGCTTGGCTTCGCCGGCAAAGTCGCGCTTGTAACCGGCGCAGGGTCTGGGATAGGTGCCGCGGTTGCCCGCCAGCTTGGAGCAGAAAGGGCGAAAGTCGTCGTAGCGGATATCAATCCCGATGCGGCGCAGGCGGTCGCCAACGAGATCTGTTCCTCTGGCGGGACGGCCTTCCCCGTGGAGGTCGATGTCGCCAAAGCCGGCGACGTGGCGAAGCTGGTCGAAACCGTTGTCCAGACACACGGGGGGCTGCATCTGGCGGTCAACAATGCCGGAGTCGACGGCATTCGAAGGGCGACGGCTGATTACCCGGTAGACGAGTGGGAAAGGTTGATCAGCGTCAATCTCAACGGCGTGTTCTATTGCATGAAGTACGAGATCGCCGCCATGGCGGCGCAGGGTGGTGGATCCATCGTCAACATGTCGTCGATTCTGGGCTCCGTCGGCCTGCCGACCGCATCGGCATACACCGCAGCCAAGCACGGGGTTGTCGGCCTGACGAAGGTCGCCGCGATCGAGTATGCAAAAAGGGGCGTACGAATCAATGCGGTCGGGCCTGGCATGATCGAAACGCCACTGCTATCCGAGCAGTCCGAGTTGACAAGCAACCGACGCTTGGAGGCGCTTCAGCCCATGGGCCGACGCGGCACGCCGGACGAAGTTGCAGCTCTTGTGTGTTTTCTCCTGTCCGAACGAGCGAGCTTCATCTCCGGTAGCTACCATCTGGTGGATGGCGCCTACACCGCGCATTAGAACAGGCGCCTCGGCAACCCATCCCGCCTATACGCTGATCGGCGTTCCAACTGGTCGAACGACGATGGCCGCTAAAGCGCGTCGCGATTTCTCGGATTCGCTTGCTGCGCTCTAAGCTCTTGTTTTTGCGCATGTGGTCATCGCAAAACCGCTGTACGCTTTTGCGCGACATGCTCTAGCGCGGTGCAAGAGCCGCGCAAAGCGCTGCCGCAAGCATCAGACCGCCGGCGGCAACAGGGAGAGCAAAGAAGCTCGCCGCAGAATAGAGGTTGCCAAAGGCAAGTGTGCCGGCAAACAGGGCAAGATAGGTGACGCCACTGTTCAGTCCCATGATGGCGCCGCGCCGGGTGGGGCTGAGCGCCGTCAGCCGCATGATGAGCACATTGAGTCCGAGGTGGTTGGCAAGTCCCCAGAAGAAGACGACCGCCAGCATGGCTTTGTAGGAACCGCTGGCTGCTGCCATCGCAACGTAGACTGCGGCGACAACGAGAAAAATGAGCGGCAGTAATTTTCCGGCACCGAGGCGATCGATCAGACGGTCGAGGAAGGCGGCACTTCCAAAACCGACTCCATAGAAGGCCGCGATGAAGCCGTTGGCGCTGAGGGGCAGTTCCAAGGCGGCATGGAGATGATCGCCGATATAGGCATAGACGCCATAGAAGGCGGCCATGAAAGCGGCGCAGGCGGAAAGAAGTGGCACGGCCCCACGAACGCCGAGCGCCGTCAACGGCGACGAAGCCGCCGCTTGAGGCGCGTCCCCCCGGACGACAGCCATCCGCACCGCAGCACATACGATAAGGGCGGCCGCGGCGACGACAAGGAAGGTCACGCGCCAGCCGGCGAAATCGGCAATAGCCGCCGACAACGGTACACCTGCGACCATGCTCAGCGTCCAGCCCGTCAACACCAGGCCGATGGTCTCGCTCTCGCGTCCCGCCGGCGCGACAATGGCTGCCAGCGTGTAGATGGCCGGCAGCGCGATGCCGGCGGCAATCCCGACCAGCAATTGTGCTGTCACAAGGAAGGGGAGCGCCGGTGCGGCCGCGCTGGCGCCAAGCCCGATCGCAAGCAGAAGCAATGCGATCACAAGCATTCGGCTCGGGCCGTAGCGATCAATGAAACGTCCAAGGAAGATGGCGCTCGCCGCCGTACCGAGACCAAAAACCGCCGATGCCGTCATGACGGCCGGAGCGCCCACGTCAAGACTGCGTGCAACTTCTGGCGCAATCGGCCCCAGCGCCAGCGAGTTCGACCCGATGACGCCGATGCAGGTCGTTAACACGAAGGCAAACGGAGGGATGCGGGAGCGCTCGACAGATTTAGTGGAAATATGTTGATCTGCATTCGTCATGGAGCGATGATTGCAGAATGTCATTCTGCCACAAGAGGAAACATCAGAATGGACCAAAATACAGAAGAGGTTCGGCGCAAGCCTCGTCCCGAACGTGATCTGGATGCGATGGACCGAAAGCTATTAGGCGCCTTGGTCGAGGACGCGACCATGAGCTACGCCGAACTCGGGGACCGTGTCGGACTATCACCACCGGCCGCGCACGAGCGCGTAAAGCGCCTGAGGCGCTCTGGCGCAATTCGTCGCGTGGCGGCGCTCATCGATCCCGAGGCCGTTGGCAAGACCCTGCTTGCCTTTGTTCATGTCGACACCACCGGCTGGGGCAAGACCCCAGCATTGCTTGCTATTGAAGAACATCCCGAAGTAGAGGAGGTGCATTCGGTGGCGGGGGACACCTGCATGCTCCTCAAGGTGCGCACGGAGAGCACGCATGCGCTGGAAGGACTGCTGGCGCGCCTGTATGACACGCCTGGCGTCAAGGCGACCCGGAGCTATGTCGTTCTTTCGACCTATCTGGAGCGGCCGGTGCAGCCGGGCGTGACGAGCGAATGGCCGGCACTTGCCAAGAACGTCGAGTTTGGTACCGCTGCGTTCAACGACCATCGCGGACGCGGCAGATGACGCTATTCGACCTTGGCGTCCGCAAACGGTGCGCTTTGGACATTCGATATCCGTAGCGTACCGGCTCGCCAACAAAGGCGGCGGCCGACGATCGCATTGCAGTTAAGAGCCAGTCGCGCAGCAAGGTTTCCGCAGGGCGACAGGGCCGCGGTGGCGTTTTCGGCGCTCGGTGAAAGCCACAAAGCTGCCGTTCAATGGTCAGCAAATTGCCCTGTCGCTGCCCCACCTGGCCCTTTCGAGGGTTTCATTGTCCAGACCACGCCCCGCATTCATCCGGTTTGGGGGCGAATGAGCAAGGCGCTGTATTGCTGCCTGGCACGTTATAGAGGAATGGACATGATCAATCGTTACGCACTCATTGCATCGCTGACCGCCACACTCGTCAGTTTCACGGCCTTCAGTCCGGCGTCCGCCTTGGAAATGGCCCAGGCACAAGAGACGCAGCCGACCCAGGGTCAGGCCGGCAAGGGCACGGATGCCGCCATCAGCGATCAGAAGATCCAGGCATTTGCAGTCGCTTACCTTCAGGTCGACAAGGTCCGGCAGGCGTATTCCGCGAAGATAGAAGCAACAACGGACGCAGCGGCAAAGGAGAAGCTGCAGACTGAAGCCAGCAAGCAGATGGTGGAGGCTGTGGAATCCTCGTCCGCTATTTCGGTGGAGGAATACTCTTCTATCCTGACAGCCGCCCAAAACGACCCGGCTCTGGCCAAGAAGGTTCAGGAAAAAATTCAAACCACGCCCCCAGCCCAACAGTAAGCTGAGCGCGCCGGGCGTAAGATCGCGTGAGATTGCCGCTGCTGCGAACCGTCGAAATTCGGTCTTGCTGCCTATGGGCAAAAGATGTCAGTGCCCGCCGGTCGGCGGGGACTGCCGTCCGTCCATCCGGCAAGCGGCGATTGGCAAGGAACAGGTCGCCATGGCCCCAAGGCCACGGCAGCTCGATGTGATTGACCGCACGGAGAGCCCGGTCTCAATCCTGTTGTCTCAATCCAGTTCCTGCACGCCACCACCCGAGACGGTGACAATCTGACCATTGATCCAGCTTGCGGCTGGGAAACACAAGAACAAGGCGGCGTTTGCCATGTCCTGGGGTTCGCCCGGTCGGCGGATGGGCGTGTGCGCCGGCATCCTTTCCTCGATGTCATCATTCAGCATGGATCCAAGTGCATCCGTCCGCGTGGCGCCCGGTGCGATGCCGTTGACGCGGATGTTTTTGAAGCCGAGGTCGAAGGCGATATTGCGGATCAGGTGATTTGCGGCTGCCTTCGACGATCCGCAGGACGCCATGCGCTTGTTCTTGTCGTTACCCGCCATCGATGCGGAATGCATCGGGAAGTGGCCGCCCGCTGCGAAGGTGTCTTGTGCTGTCACCAGCTTTTTCCGCAATGCTAAGCTGGACCGTCTACAGCCTCACGTCCTTGTATAGGACCTGCCCAACCGGATTGTGTCTTACGAAGACTTAAGTCTTCCGCCCTGTGGTTGCAGGTCAGCCTTGCCCATGAAACTGGGAGATGTTCGCAGACGTTCCAGCAGACGAAGCGTGGCGGGGCTGAGATAACCGCCACGACGCGTGACCGTGTAAATTGGGTTTGCGACGATCAGGTCTGCAACCCCGACCGTGGCGAGTGAACCTGCGCGCCTTTCCTCATCGATCGCGCTTTCCGGCAGTAACGCAATGCCGAGGCCGGCCTCGACCAGGCGTTTCATCGCATTGAGGCTGTCTATGGCCGACCAGCGGATTTCGGCGACGCCGCGCGCCTGAAACTGGGCAAAGATGTTGTCGGCGAACGTTTCGCGCTGATCGTAAGAATTGCGGAAAGCGAACCAGGTCTCATGGCGCAGCTCAGTCAGAGATTTGATTTCCTTGCCCGCCAGGGGATGGTCGGCGTGACAGATGACGGCCATGGGTTCCGAGGCGACATGCTCGCAGATGAGATCCGGTGCGATGTCGAGGAGATAGCGCAGACCAATCGCCGCTTCACCCCGCCGAACCAGCTCGCTGACTTCGGCGCTGGTTGCGGTGCTGATCGCAAGTTCGATCCCGGGATGCTCGGCCGTGAAGTGTTTGAGAACCACGGTCAGGTTTGTGCCGGCGAGTGTGCCAACAGCGACGATCGCGACACGCCCCACGACGTTCGTTTGCATGGCTTTGATTGCACTCGAGGCATCGCCGAGCGCAGCAAGTACGCGCTCTGCATGTGGGAGCAGGGTGCGGCCCGCTTCGCTCAACACAATGCCACCGGCGGCACGCTCGAAAACCGGCACGCCTAGTTCTTCTTCGAGCAAAGCGATGCGCCGGCTTATGGCAGGCTGGGAGCGGCCGAGAATGTCAGCGGCGCGCGAGAACCCGTTGGCCTGGTGGATGGTCACGAATGTGAGCAGTGCTTCGCTGTCCATGGCCATGCATAAAGCTGATCGGTATCAGAAATACTATAACTTGGACAAATGCAAAGGCAAGGGACATTAAGGGACAAGGCGGCTCATTGGCCCGAACGCAGGAGTATTGCCATGAACACAATCATACTGTCCCCCGACGAACCCGCGCATGTTCGTGCTGCGCCATCTCATCGCGACCCTTCCGCCTATTATAGCCGTCTGGCACAAGAGCAGCATTTCTTTCATGACGAGGCAAATGGCTGGTGGGTGGCTGCGAGCGCGGCTGCAGTCAAGGAGGTTCTGACCAGTAGGATCTGCCTCACGCGCCCCTTGAGCGAACCGATCCCCGAGGCCTTGCTGGGTGGCGCGGCCGGCCAGATATTCGGGCGCTTGGTGCGTCTGCGCGATGACGACGCCGGTGACAAGTTGAGGCGGGCGGTCGCAAGCGCCTTGCGTGGCGTCGATCTCGGGCAGGTCGCTGTCGTTGCGCATCGGCGTGCCATGGAACTCGACAGTGACGCACAAGAGATGTTCAGCGTGGATAGAACGATGACGTTCATGTTTGCGTTGCCGGTGCAGGTCGTCGCGCAACTGCTTGGCATCCCCAAGGCCAGCTTCGGCGATGTGATGGCGTGGCTCGGCGATTATGGCGCCGCCGCTGCGGCCGCGGCAACCGGGATCCCCGCATTGACTGCAGAACTGCTCGCACGGGGCCACCACGGCGCCCAGGCGCTGTTCGAGCTCGTCATGAAGATCAGGCGTGACAGTCAACAGTGCGGTCCGTTGCTTCACGCCCTGGCAAACGAGGCAAGGCGCGTCGGGTGCGATGATGAAACTGATGTCGTCGTCAACGCCATCGGCTACCTGGTTCAGGGCTATGTGGCGATGGCGTCTCTGATCGGATCGACGCTCCTGGCGCTGGCGCGCCAACCGGCGCTGCGCACGCAGGTCGTCGCGGATCCGACATTGGTGCGACCGCTTATTCAGGAGGTTTTGCGGTGTGATCCCGTCACCAACAGCACTTTTCGCTTCATGGCGCGTGACGGGAAGATCGCAGGCCATATGGTGCGGCAGGGCGAGATGATCATCGTATTGCTGGCGGCGGCAAACCGGGACCCGGCGTTAAACCCGGATCCGGATCGTTTCGATATCACGCGGGCGGACAGAAAGTTTCTTGAGTTCGGTGCCGGCGTGCATGCCTGTCCCGCAGAGAAATTCGCACCGCTGCTCGTCGAGGTCGCTGTCGCTCATCTGCTCCGCCGCGGCTTGCCGTTCGAGCAACTCGAATCCTCGCTCACATACGCCGCTTCGGGGCACGTTCGCACACCCTTGTTCAAACGCTGAGTACGGAGTGGCGGTACCAACGAGGGCCGCTACTCCTGGGATGCTGTGGATGTCAGCTTAAGCCGTGAGATCGCGGCGCGGCCCGACCGTCGAACTGATGCCGGCCGGGGCGAAGCGCAATTCGATATCGGGGAGGCGTGACGTGTTTGCCGGCAGTTCGGGGCGTGTCTCGCCTGGTGCTGCCGGGTCCAGCAGATCATTCCTCACAAGGCACATTTCGATAACCAATGGATCGCCCTGATCGTCCGTGCCGCCAAAATTGTTCGGGTGTAGGAAAACGATCGAGAAATTCGACATTCCCTCCACAAACCTGCGGATTCGATCTTCGTGTATGTCGATATCGTGGAGTTCGATGACGACGCTGGTAAAGCGGTCCGAATATTTCACGATATCGTCCAGTATCCGGTACTCGGATCCCTCAATATCGATCTTGAGGAAAATATTGTCTTCGGAGAACTCCTTGAGCAGCCCCTTGACGCTAACTTCCCCCGGTTGATCATAGCCGATCCTGATGGGCTGGTGCTCGACGCCTGGCCGGCTGAAGAACCATCGATAATCCAGATATCGCGCCAGTCTGCCCCAGCGAAGCCGCAGAACCTGCTCGACATAATACCGCAGCCAGAACTTCCAAGTGACGGAATGGTCGAAGCAGACGATGCCAACGCCTGCGAACTGCCGAAATTCCTTCTCGAACTGCCAATCGTCGTTCAGTCCCATGCTGATCAAGCGCTTTGAGGCAAGCACGGCGCGCTTCGGAACGACATAACCGCCGTCGCGTGCGGATCCCAGCCGGATCAGGCCACCGGATTCAATCGGCTTCCATGGTGCAGGCAGCATGACAGCTCTCCCTTTTCAACCCAGGAGTGCTAACATCACCGGCTTTCGATCGCGTTAATTCCAGGCCCTTGACGGCCATGTATGGCCGCACCCTTGCTGCGGAATGAACCCGCCGGGTGTCGTGATCAGCGCTAATCGTCGGGCGCAAAGATGCCGTGACCGATCCCGACGGTCACGTTTTCAGAGGTAACGGTCAATGTGCCACGCAAAGCCGGTTTCTGACGGGTGAACCGGTAACTTCAGCAGCTATCTTCTGGGCCGCATCGCGCATCCTGACGGATGACACCACCCCATCCAGGTAGATGACACCGTGTTCGTGCGTTACCGAAATGTCGACGTCCGTCAACACGTCAGAGTAGGCGATGGCAGTCCTGACCGCCACGACCCCAGCAATGTCAATGGGTTGCAAAGAGAATTGTGGAGCGAACGTTAGGCCGAACATGGGCGCCCGTTCCGAACTTTGATCAAATATCTGTTCATCTCCCGTTCATGTTCGCGACTAACCGACCACATGTCGACCCCTCAAGTGAACACAATCCGGTCACGATATTTTTATCGAGGTCGCACGTCTCAGTCAGCGAGGCACAAGCAGTGAATTGCGCGGGACTTGCGCCCGGTCGGCGGCAATGGGCATTTTTCGGGTGCTTTTCGTTAATACTTTGACAACGATTGCGACCGCGAATGGCGCATCTTGTGTGCGGTCGAAACGCACTGCCTGATCCCTCCATGCCAAAGGAAACAAGATGAAATCCAGAGTTATTGCTGCTTGCGCTATCGTCCTTACCACCTGCGCTTCAGCGCAGGCGCAACCCGTAAAGCTCAACTCCTTCGGCGCCTGGGGCGTGTATTCCTACAAAAATGACGGGCGCGACACCTGCTACATTCTCTCGATCCCAACGACGATGAAACCTGATCACGTCGACCACGGCGACAACTTCTTCCTTGTCGCGCCGTCGCCGCGGCCGGCCACCGGATATGTGCCACAAGCCATCATGGGCTATGATCTCGAAGCCGGTTCCACCCTGACTGCCACGGTGGGCGACAAGGCTTTCACGCTGGCACCGCAGGGCAGGGCCGCATGGACGCGACGCGAGGCCCGTGATGCCGAGCTCGTAGCCGCCATGAAGGCGGGCGCCACAATGACGCTGAATGCGCGCTCACGCCGCGGCACGGAAACGACCTATTCGTTTTCACTGAAAGGCATGACGGCAGCCCTCAAAGGTGCTGCCCGCTGCACACGATGAGTCGAGCGTCAGATGGCCTCGCTGATCGCCCAGATGTGCTTTGCTGTCCTGGTTGGCGCCCGCGATCTGCGAAGTGGACCGAAAGAGCCTGGCGACGCCCGTCGCCAGGCTCGGGAACGTCGGGCGCGTCACCGGCCTGGCAATCCCGCGCTTCGTGTCGCTGAAGAGCAACGCGGCAAGGCTTCGGATAGGACCTTCCACGGACTATCCGATCATCTGGCATTATGTCACGCTTGGTTTGCCGCTCGAGGTTGTGGAAGAGTCCGGCAACTGGCGAATGGTTCGCGACGCGGACGGCGCTATTGGCTGGATGTCGGCAGCGCTGCTGTCCGGTCAACGGATGGCCACCGTCGGAACTGGCTGGATTCGAACGCAGCACTGAGAAGCGCGCCTGCAGCGACAGCCACGGAGCGCGCCAGCTTGCAAGGCGGCGTGCTCCTCAGGCTTGATCGTTGTGATGGGACCTGGTGCGAAGTGACGGTCAGGCGACACGGTCTCATTGGATATGTCAGGCAGGTGGATCTATGGGGCGTCTACCGCAATGAGGTCGTCGGCTAGCCGTCAGCGGTCCCTTGTCGATGTCGCACATCGCTCCGGAAAACCCTTTCAACCGGCGTCAAACCGAGCACGCGCATGCGCGCTCTTGCAGGGTGTTCGGGCGTCCACAGCACGTTGTTGAGTTGCTCAGGCGGACCATGATCGGAAAAAAATAGAATTTTCAATGGACATCCGGAACTCTGTGTCGTAATAAAGGCAATCCTTTGCGCCTCGGCCATCATTTGCCATTGTAGAAACGACAGTTTCTCCGCGCTCATCAACGCAGCATGTATTATTATAATAATGCTCATCTGACGATTGCCGAGGATTAACTTCGCCATATTCCGCGCGATGGAATTGGTGCCTAAAGAAATCGTTTCCTTGAGCTGTATTTGCTTGAGGAATGCTGAAGATCACAAACAAGGAGAGTGCGTCAGCTATTGAGCAGGCGGCAAGTTTCTATGGCTTTTACGACGGAACACGAGAACGGCACGTCCGAGAGTTCGACCAAGATAAGATTGAAGGACGTCTACAAGATTTTCGGGGAATACCCGGAAGACGCCCTGGAGCTCATTCGCTCCGGCAAGAGCAAGGCAGACATTCACCGAGCAACCGGTTGCTCCATTGGCGTCAACGACGCCAGCTTCGATATCAAGGCGGGTGAGATCTTCGTGATCATGGGCCTGTCCGGTTCCGGCAAATCCACGCTTCTGCGCCTGCTCAACCGGCTCATCGAGCCGACATCCGGTTCCATCGAGATCGACGGCCAAGACATCACGAAGATGTCGCGCAAGGCGCTGATCGAGCTCCGTCGCCGAGACATCAGTATGGTGTTCCAGTCCTTCGCGCTTCTCCCAAACCGCAATGTTCTAAACAACGCCGCCTTCGGGCTGGAAGTGGCAGGCGTCGGCGAAGCCGAGCGCAAGGCGAATGCCATGGTGGCGCTGAAAGCCGTCGGGCTTGACGGTTATAGCGAAAGCCGCACGGACGAACTCTCCGGCGGAATGAAGCAGCGCGTCGGCCTTGCCCGGGCATTGGCAAGCGAACCGTCGATCCTGCTCATGGACGAAGCCTTCTCGGCGCTTGATCCGCTCATCCGCACAGAAATGCAGGACGAACTGGTTCGGCTGCAGTCCGAACACAGCCGAACGATCGTCTTCGTCAGCCATGATCTCGACGAGGCGATGCGCATCGGTGACCGTATCTGCATCATGCAGAACGGAAACGTCGTCCAGGTCGGCACACCTGACGAAATCGTCGGCAATCCCGCCAACGACTATGTCCGGTCGTTCTTCCGCAACGTTGATGTCTCGCAAGTCTTCAAGGCCGGCGACGTCGCGCGAAAGACCCAGATCACCATCATAGAGCGTCAGGGTGTTTCCGCCGCTGCCGCGCTGGAGCAGATGAAGAGCCGCGACAGGGAGTTCGCGATCATCGTCGGCCGCGACATGAAATACCATGGCATGGTCAGCCAGGCGTCATTGATGGAGAAGATCCGCACCAGGGCGGAAGATCCATATCGCAAGGCTTTCCTTGCCGACGCAGCGCCGATCCTTGCCAGCGAACAGCTCTCGAGTGTCCTTGGGCAAGTGGCTGCAAGCGCATGGCCGGTTCCTGTTGTCGACGACCAAGACCGTTACATCGGCGCCATCAGCAAGTCGGCGCTGCTTGAGACGCTCGACCGCGCCAACTGAACCTCACCAGCCAATCGGATAAAATTATGAGCTTCGACATCGGAGACGGCATCGATTCGGCCGTCAATTACATTCTCGACAATTTTTCGCCCGCTCTCGACTTAATCGCCGCGTCGATCGGGTTCGTGACGAACGGATTGCAGAACGGTCTGCTCAACATTCCCATGCCGGTCGGTATAGCGATCTTCGCTCTTCTCGCCCTGTGGCGCGTCTCGTTCGGCTTTGCGGTCTTTGCCGGATTGTCGCTTTCGCTGGTCGGGCAAATGGGACTGTGGGCAGCGATGATGGAGACGTTGTCTCTTGTCATTGCTTCGACTGTCATCGCGATGATCATCGGCTTGCCGCTCGGCGTCGCCATGGCACGACGGGATTCCGTCGCCGCGGTCATCCGCCCGGGGCTCGATCTGATGCAGACGATGCCGGCCTTCGTCTACCTCATTCCGGCGGCCATGTTCTTTGGGCTCGGCGCGGTTCCCGGCACCATCGCGACCGTCATCTTTTCCATGCCGCCGGTCGTGCGCCTTACCAATCTCGGCATCCGGCAGGTGCATGTGGAGTTCGTCGAGGCAGGCAATGCCTTTGGCTGCACGCCGACCCAGCTTCTCCTCAAGGTCCAGCTACCCAACGCAATGCCGTCGATCATGGCGGGCATCAACCAGACGATCATGCTGTCGCTGTCGATGGTGGTCATCGCCTCGATGATCGGCGCGGGCGGCCTCGGCAACACGGTGCTGACGGGCATCCAGCGGCTCGATGTCGGCACCGGCTTCGAAGGCGGCCTGGCCGTGGTCATCCTCGCCGTCATTCTCGATCGCCTGACCCAAAGCCTTGGAAAGAAAGGCGCTTCCTGGCGCCTGCCGTTTGTGAAGTTCGCACAGCGCGAACCTGAGGCCAAGACTGCCTGAGCGCAGCGTCTTCATCGGCGGGCGTTCCGCCCGCTGTCATTCGAAATGCATAGGAAGGATTGGATATGTTCAAGACAATCGCCACCATCGGCCTTGCTGCCATGTTTATCGGCGGCCCTGCAGGCGTGAGCTTCGCGCAGGAAAC
Source organism: Ensifer canadensis (assembly GCF_017488845.2). Lineage (NCBI taxonomy): Bacteria > Pseudomonadati > Pseudomonadota > Alphaproteobacteria > Hyphomicrobiales > Rhizobiaceae > Ensifer > Ensifer canadensis. The sequence goes on along the minus strand of NZ_CP083371.1, from coordinate 1,121,616 downwards.
AAAGCCGGTGAAAATCGGCTGGGCGGCGTGGTCGGACGCGGAATTCGTCACCAAGCTGGCGGCGAAGATCATCAAGGATGAACTCGGTCACGAGGTCGAGCTTGTCCAGACAGACGTCGCTCCGCTCTATCAAGGGGTCAGCCGTGGCGATCTCGATGCGATGATGATGGCATGGCTGCCGCAAACCCATGCCGATTACTACGGCAAGGTGAAGGACAAGGTCGAGACCCTCGGCACTGTCTATGAGGGCGCTAGGCTCGGCTGGGTCGTCCCGGCCTATATTCCCGAAAGCGAACTCAACTCGATCGAGGATCTGCAGAAGCCCGAGATCAAGGAAAAGCTTGCCTCGACGGTTCAGGGCATCGATCCGGGCGCCGGCTTGACGCGTCTTTCGGAAAAGGCGCTCAAGGATTACGGCCTCGACGGCTACAAGCTTCAGATCTCCAGCGAAGCCGGGATGCTGACGGCGGTGGACCGCGCGATCAGGACCGAAAAGTGGTTCGTCGCTACGTCCTGGAGCCCCCATTGGATGTTCGGCAAATACGAGCTTCGCTACATCGCCGATCCGAAGGGCTCGCTCGGTGAGGCCGAACATGTCGATGTGCTGGCGCGCCAGGGCTTCAAGCAGGACAATCCTGATGTCGCCGCCTTCCTCTCCCGCATGAAACTGCCGATCGGCGATCTGGAGGCTGCGATGTTCCAGGCGCAGGAGACCTCCTACGAAGCCGCAGTCGAGAAATACATCGCTGATCACCCCGATCAGGTGAAGGCCTGGATCGGAGAGTAAGCCAGTCCACCCACGGGAGAAAAAGCCCGGCGCCGGTAAAACGCTGCCGGGCGACCGCTCTACATCAGAATGGAAAGGGATACCGATGAACTTCAACAATCATGAAAACACGTTCTGCACCCAGGATGACACGATCGGCGGACGTATGTCGCTTGCGCGCGATGCGCTTGACGTTTCGGCACAAAAGGCCGCCAGGATCCTCGGCGTCGAGACGAGCACGTGGTTCAACTGGGAAAACGATCGAGATGCCCCACGTGCCAATCGCCTGGCGATGATCGCCGGCGTCTTGAGCGTAAGCCTCTCGTGGCTGTTGACGGGACGGGGGCAGGGGCCGCGCTGAAAGCAAATTTAGCGCGCTCACTGGCACTGCACGGAGGAAATGCGGATCGTCGACATTCACCGCCGCTGCCAAGTTGCTGAAATCAGCAACAGATTATAGCTTCGCGACACAGTGAGCCGACATGGAGAGTGACGATGGAGCGGATTGGAATTACGGGAGACGTGGAGCTCTCGCGGATTGTTTACGGCATGTGGCGGCTGGCGGACGATCAGGACAGGTCGACAGCGCACATCCGCTCAAAGATCGACGCGTGTCTCGATCAGGGCGTGACCACACTGGATCATGCCGACATCTATGGCGGCTACATGGTCGAAGAACTCTTCGGCAATGCGTTGCGTGGCCGCGGACTCCGTCAGCGCATCGAGATCGTCACGAAATGCGGCATCGTCTACCCTGCCGGCAGGCACGGCGCCGCGAAGGTCAAGCATTACGACACAAGCGCCCGCCATATCACTGCCTCGGTCGACGAATCGCTCCGACTGATGGCCACGGACTACATCGATCTTCTTCTCATTCACCGGCCTGACCCGTTCATGGATCACGTCGAAACGGGTGCTGCGCTCGACGCGCTGGTCAAGGATGGAAAGGTACGATCGGTCGGCGTCTCGAATTTTCGCCCATGGGATCAAAGCCTTTTACAGTCGGCGATGAGTACAAGGCTCGCGACCAACCAGATTGAACTCAGTCTGTTGGCAACGGCGCCCTTCACCAACGGGGATATTGCTCACCTCCAGCAAATGTCGACCCCGGCGATGGCCTGGTCCCCGCTTGCAGGGGGCCGGTTGATAACGGAGAGTAACGGTGTGCTCGCCGAGAAGCTCGACCGTCTCGGTGCCGAGGCTGGCGTCGACCGGGCCGCCGTCGCGATTGCTTGGCTGCTTGCCCACCCAGCCCGAATTCTGCCTGTGCTTGGCACAAACAGCATCGATCGGATCCTCCGTTTTTCAGAGGCGCTTGCGGTTCGCATCGACAGGCAAACCTGGTTCGACCTCTACGCTGCGGCGACCGGAAATGACGTCCCATAGTCGCTCTGCACGCGACCGCACTGTTGAAGGATCGCAGTGATCACGGATCAATATCGAGCGCGGGATATCTGCGGAAAATGCCGCTTTCGTTGAACGCCAATCGACGCGGCGACGCCAGATAGGAAGCAATAGCGGGACCGTCCTTCACCCGGTCGTGAAGCCGTGCGAGACCCGGATATCGGATGTCGTGGTGCTTCATTGCCTTGGGGAAGGCATAGACCAGCCCTTCGATCATCTGGAACATCGACAGGTCAACATAGGTAAGGCTGTCGCCGACAAGATGGCCGCCTTGTACCGGGTTTTGCTTCAACACGCGCTCGAAATAACCAAGGAATTTCGGCAGGCGGTTCATGACGAACTCCGCCGCTCGCGCCTTTGCTTCTTCTTTCTGGTCTTCATAGTACTTGGAAGTCGCGATCGGGTGGTGCGTGTCGTGCACTTCGGCGACGAAATCAGTGATCGTCAATTGAAGTCCGTTGGCGAACCAGCGCGCGTCTTCGTCTCGCGGCGCAAGATCAAGCCGAGGGCCAAGATAGAGCAGGATGTTGGCAACATGGGAGACGAGCTGCCCGCCGTCTTTGAGAAAAGGAGGCGCGAAGGGAATATGCGCCTCCGACGAACTATCGATGAACTGCATCATCTCATCCGTCCCGCGGTCAGGCTCCCGCGTGACATCGACATAGTCGGCCCCGGCGTGCTCGAGTGTCAGCCGCACGAATTCTCCACGGCCCTGAATGCCATCCCAGTAGTAGAGTTCAAATGCCATGACATCCTCGCGGCGATTTGGGCCGACAACGTGCAGATCCGCTGTCAGGCCGACGTTGCGGCTGCCGCATCGGCCAACCCAAAACAATGGGCTCGCTGATGCGGCTGTGCGGGAACATTGAGCAGAAGTCTTCGCTTGTCCACCATCTTGTCGTCTGGGCAAACCTACCGTCTGGCAGTGTGGATGATCTCGCGGGCGATCGTTTCGGCCACGGCGTCGGTGGTCCGGCCCTCGTCCTCGGCGCGTTCGAAGATGCGGGTCAAGATCAAAGGGATCCGGTCGACGCGAACCATCACATCGTCGACGCTGTAGCGACCGCTGCCGATTTCGGCCGCGACATTGATAACACCGCCGGCGTTGATGACATAGTCGGGCGCATAGAGGATGCCTCTTTCCCTGAGGCGCTCACCGTCCGCAGCGGTCGCGAGCTGATTGTTTGCCGCTCCCGCAACGATCTTGGCTCGGAGCAACGGGATCGTCACGGCGGACAGAACGCCGCCCAACGCACAGGGCGCGAATATATCGACATCCGCTGCAATGATCGCCTGGCCCTCGACGACTGTCGCGCCAAGCTCTTGAGCAGCGCGTTCGGTGCGGGCTTGGTCGAGATCGGAAACCGTCAGCATGGCGCCTTCGGCGTGGAGCCTCTGGCAGAGCGCCCAACCGACAGACCCCAATCCCTGTACGGCAACGCGAATGCCTTTCAGGTTATCGCTACCGGTGCGATGGCGCAGTGCGGCCTTGAGGCCGAGGAACGTGCCCAAGGCGGTAAAGGGCGATGGGTTGCCACTGCCGCCCTTGGTGGTGCCGCTGACATTCGGCGTGCGCTCGGCAAGGAAATCCGCGTCAGCAAGCGTCATGCCGACATCTTCGGCCGTGATGTATTGGCCAACCAGCGCATTCAGCATCTCGGCATAGGCCGCGAGCATCGCCGGCGTTTTCTCTGTCTTCGGGTCGGCCATGATCACCGCCTTGCCGCCGCCCAGCGCCAGGCCGGCAATAGCGGACTTGAAGCTCATGCCGCGCGAGAGGCGCAGTGCATCGGTGACGCCGGCCTCGAAGCTGACATGCGGCCAGATGCGGGTTCCGCCCAAAGCCGGACCAAGGACCGTCGTGTGAACAGCCACGATTGCCTCAAGGCCGCGCTCGGAGTCGCGGCCCAGCCAAACCTGCTCGTGGGCGTCGAAGCCAGGCAAACCTGATGCCTCGCTGGTGATGTCGGTAATATCAAGCGTGGTTGCGGAAGCGATTTCCTGCCGCGGATTCAGCCCATTTCGCATTGCCATTCCTCCCTGTGACCTGGCACAGTGAAGGTTAAACATTCTCAGCGATCTTTGGTTTCGAAGTCACCACGCCACACGATGGCGCGTTGCGTGCGAGGAAATTTCCGCGCAACAAACGCAAAGCGCGTTCGTTGGCAGAAGGGGATGTGCACGCCTGTCAGCCGTACCGCCTCAATGCCAGTTGAACCGCCGCGCCGTGGATAAACGCGACGTGGCGGGACCACGTGCCCCCGGAGCTGGACGGCCGTATTTCGGCTGGTGGTTCTCCGCCGGGCGAGCACGCTCTCCCGGCGGGGAACCAGATAACGGCATGGCGAGGTTTCAGGCGCTCTTGCGCGTCACGAAGCGCGTTTCCAGATAGGCATCTATCGCTTCGGATCCGCCTTCGGTGCCATAGCCGGAATCCTTGATCCCCCCGAACGGGACTTCGGGCAGGGCAAGTCCGAGATGGTTGATCGAGATCATGCCGCTTTCGATTTCGGCAGCGATGCGATCCGACTGCTTCTGCGAGCCGGTGAAAGCGTAGGCGGCCAGCCCAAACGGCAGGCGGTTGGCTTCATCGATAGCTTCGTCCAGATCCGAGTATCGGTTGATGATCGCAACAGGGCCGAAGGGTTCGTCGTTCATGATGGCGGCCGAGCGCGGCACGTCTGCAAGCACCGTCGGTTCGAAGAAATAACCGCGATTGCCGATGCGGTGGCCGCCGGTCGTCAGGCGCCCACCCTGTTCGACGGCATCGACGATCAGCCTCTCGATTGCGGGAATGCGGCGCTCGTTGGCAAGCGGCCCCATGTCCGTTGCCGCATCGAGGCCATTGCCGACCTTGATTGCCTGCGAGGCGGCGGTGAAGCCGTCGATGAACCGATCGGCCACCCGTTCCTGCACGAGGAAACGCGTCGGCGACACGCAGACCTGACCGGCATTGCGGTATTTGCTGCCAGCCATTACGGCGACCGCCTCGTCGACGTCGGCATCCTCGGTGACGATCACCGGGGCATGCCCGCCAAGCTCCATCGTTGCCCGCTTCATGTGCAGGCCGGCAAGCGAAGCCAGCGACTTGCCAACCGGAGTCGAGCCTGTGAAGGACATCTTGCGGATCACCGGATGTGAAATCAGATACTGCGAGATCTGTGCGGGCACGCCGTAGATGAGGTTGACGACACCATCCGGCACCCCTGCATCCACAAAACACCGGATCAGCTCGGCCGGCGAAGCCGGTGTTTCCTCTGGCGCCTTGACGATGATCGAGCATCCGGTCGTAAGAGCCGCCGAAAGTTTGCGTACCACCTGGTTGATCGGGAAGTTCCAGGGTGTAAAAGCCGCCACCGGGCCGACCGGGACCTTCACCGTCATCTGGGTCACATTGGGCGCACGCGGCGGAATGATCTGCCCATAGGCCCGCCGGCCCTCCTCAGCGAACCAGTCGATGATGTCGGCAGCACTCAGGATCTCGCCCTTCGACTGGCCAAGCGGCTTGCCCTGTTCGCGGGTCATCAGCCAGGCGATGTCGTCGGCGCGCTGCCTCAACAGCGCTGCGGCGGCGCGCATGATTTTTCCCCGGTCGAAGGAGGACGTCCGGCGCCAGATCTCAAAGCCTTTCTGGGCCGCTACAAGTGCCTCGTCGAGATCGGCAACCTCGGCCCAGGCGACAGTTCCGATCGCCTCTTCGGTTGCAGGGTCGACAACCGGAATGCTCTTGCCTGATCGCGCCGGCCGCCATTTGCCGTCGATGTGAAGAAGGATATCCGGGTAGCTGGGCATGAAAGAACCTTTTCTGAGGGGGCTGGCTGGCGCGACTGTCTGTGGCGCGCGAAGAAGTCTAGGAAACGCGGGGAGACTGCCTGCAAGTGATGCTGAAGATCAAGGGGGCAGGGGCCTGATCATGGCCACATAGAACACGGCATCGCTCGCGCAATAGCCATGCGTTGCCTTTGACCTTCAGACAACTGATGCGGAAACCGGCAGGCGAAGTGTGGACCGGGGCCGACTTCGGTCATCAGCTTTCAGGTCGATACCAGCACGGGAGCCGCTTTGGTGCCCGGCTTCAGCATGCCGGTCAGCAGCAAGCTCACAGCCAGGAAGGGAACAAGCATCCCCAAACCGAAACGCATGTCGCTGTGCTCGGCAACAAGTCCGATCATTGGCGGTCCAATCAGAAAGCCGAGGAGTGCCACGAAAGACAGTATCGCCACGCTTGCGGGTGCCGGCCGGTCTTTTTGGTCGGCTGCCGCTGTGACAGCAAGCGGAAAACCGACCGATACACCGAAGCCCATGGCGGCAAAGCCGATCAGCGCCAACCAGGCAGCCGGGCTTATCGCCACCAAGAGCAGCCCCGCAACACTGGCGAGCCCGCATGTGCGAGCCACAGCGACAGGCCCGTAGGTGGCCTTGAGCCGGTCACCGCCGAACCGTCCCGCAGCGACCATGAAGGCGAAGATCGAATAGCCAAAACCGGCGCTGGCGCTGGCGAGCCCGAACACGTCTCGCAGGTAGACTGCCGACCAGTCCGCAACCGCGCCCTCGGTCATGGTGATGCCGAAGACAAAGAAGCAAATACCGAGCAAAGCTCGACTTGGTGGGCGGCGCCTGGTTTTGACGGTGTCCGCCTGCGTTGGCTCTGCAGCATGTAGGTCCGGCAACGCCTTGGCTGCCAGAAGGCTGATTGGCAACATAACCGCCGCCGCAATCAGCACGGCCCATTCAGGCGGCACGCCCGCTGCAGCAAAGCCAATGCCGACCAGACTGCCCGCCATGATCCCGAGGCTCCAGAAGCCGTGACATGTGCTCATGATCAACTTGCCAGAGCGCTTCTCGATGGCATCCGCCTCGACGTTGAGGCCCAGCTCCAATGTCGCCAACGCAACGCCCACGACTGCGAGTGTTACGAAAAGCAACTCGATGTTTGGCGCCCATGTCGGTAGCCACACCAGCCCGAGAAACACCACGAAGCCGTAGAGGATGGTGGCGCGGCCGCCGATCCGGGCGACGAAGCGGCCAGCGAAGGGCAGGGTTAGCAGGATGCCTGCCGGCATGCCGAGCAGGGCCAATGCCAATTCGGCCGGTCCGAGACCGAGCTTTTGTTGAATGTCGGGAATGCGTGGCAACCACGCGCCAAAGGCGATCGGCTGGAGGAAAAAGATCAGCATGATGAGCCGCTGACTGGTCATGCGCATTGCTCCTCGGCGTATTGTGCTGTCAACTTGTCCGCAGGCCACTTTCGTCAGAGATGGCTTCGCGTATTCCGGCCTGGCACTGAAAATCATTTTCACAATTTGTGTGACAAGGTCGCGAGACTGTCAACCGACCGACGCCAGGATTGACCGAAATTCCGCGTAACTGACGCGCTTTTTTTGATCGAAATATTAGTAAATACGCAGCTATGGGGCGAATCTTCTCGAAAATATCAAAGAAACGCCCAATTCTGAAGAAGCTCGTCTGACTGCAGCATACGTTGCGATGCTCCACCGCCTAAGATACGCCAGTGAAAAAAATGAACACAGAGTGCGGAGTTCCGGGCGCCTTCCCAATTGTAGGATCATCCGATCCTCCTCTCGGGCGCGCACAATGCGCAATTGTGCTTATGAAGGAAAGCCCGCAGTCGGTGCGGATCGGCCCAGGATTCGCATAAGCCATCGCTGGCGCGAGGTTATCAGCGTCCGAAGCTCTGGTACTTCTCCCTCGCAGCGCCCGCCGATTGCTCGGCCGTGATCGCTTCTTCGAAATAAGCCCGGCCGGACCATCCTGATCATAGGCCTGCAGGAGCCCTGTGGACCTGACTTCGACTGAGGTCGAGCAGTTCGGCAGCCTGGACAACGCTCAGGCGCTCGTCACGGATCTTCTGAATGACTTCGAGGCGGTGCAACTCTTTCTGCGACATGGTGATCAAACAGGACATGACGACTCCGACCGCTCATGGTCTCGACCAGGCTGAAGGTCGTCATCCTTGCTCCCAACGTTGGCTTTGACCAGTGCGTCGAGAGGCGAGACTGTCGCATCTCTAACTGGCCCAACTGTCGCATTACTAAATAGCCGTGGAGAATCTAATCCAAGTGCAACAATGACGTGTGAAGCGTAGAGGGTTAGCCACTTTCGCGCAAATGGGCCATGAAGACTTCGGCGGGCGTGCGGTAACCAAGGCACTTCCTCGGCAGTGAATTGAGATGGTGGGCGAGGGCGACCAGTTGCGGCTGGTTGACGGCAGACAGGTCCGTATCGCTCGGCACAAAGCGACGGATGCGCTTGTTGGTGTTCTCGACCGCGCCTTTCTGCCACGGTGAATTCGGATCGCAAAACCAGCTCCTGGCGCCGAGTCCATCTTCCAAAGCCTTGAAACCGCGAAACTCGGTACCACGGTCGAAGGTGAAGCTCTGCCGGGCAAAGGCGGGTAGCGGTGAGAAGGCATCGATGATCTTGTCGATGAGCGGACGAGAGTGACGGCTGCCATTCTTGATCATCACCGTGTAGCGGCTCTTGCGCTCGACCAGCGAGGTGACATTGGCTTCACCGAGGTCGCGCCGGAAGATCAGCAGATCACCCTCCCAGTGGCCGAACTGAGACCGATCGGCAATGAAATCAGGGCGTTGGCTGATCCTGCAGTCCAACGGGATCGAGCCGTCGCGGGGTTTGCGGGAGCGGCGCGGGCGGCGCTTGCGACGGCCTTCCGGCAGATGCTGATAGAGCTCCAGCGCCTGATCTTCCTTGCCATAGATGAAGCGATAGATCGTCTCGGTGCAGACGCGGACGGCGCTCACGCCATCGGCGAACAGGCGACCGGCGATCTGTTCCGGTGACCACAGCGCCTCCAGCTGCTCGATGACCAGTGCGCGCAATTGCGGGTGCCGCATCAGCTTCCTCAAACGCCGCCGCCGCTCTTTGCGGATGTCGTCGGCAACCGTTGGGAAGTAGCCGCTGTATTCGGGCAGTTCGCGATCGTGGAATGTATTGCGCCTGATCTCGCGATAGATGGTGGAACGGTGACGACCGAGTTGGCGCGCCATTTCATTGATCGGCACCTTGCGTTCGACAAAGTGATAGAGGCGGCGGCGATCCGCCAGATTCAGCTGCGAATAGCTTCGTGACATCCCAAAATCTCCAAGGGGAAACCATTGAAATCATTGGCATGTCGCACTTGAAAATAGAATGTACCCGGCTACATCAACTGTGGCAGCAAGGTTGAACTGTCCACGTTGGCGCAAAGTAGAAATGTCACTTTGGGCGGCGCGTCGTCAGCCATTTAGACATGCGACACTCGACATCTCCACTGGCGCTGAGGCAAGCCCCCGACCGGACCGGCTGGACCGGGTTGCAAGGGAAGGGAGGGGGCGGATGAGACGCTCCCCTTCGGCTTTAGCTTGGACAGTTGAAGCAGCCGGTCATTCCGCCGCATCGAGGTCAGAGAGCGCCTGTCGCCGCCGGGCAATGACCGCAGGATCGTTCATGAAATCCTTCCGACGTCCCGGGCCGCGCGCGCGTCGAACGTAGCCGTTCTTCTCGCTGTTCGTCTTCACGGCGGGCTTCGTCTGCTGCTCCTGACGTTCCTTGATGTAGGTCAGGAGTTCACCGAGCCGCTTGTTCTCGGTGATCGCCGCATGCGTCACCCGCTGGTCCTTGTCGAACACCCGGTAGGGTAGGGAATGCCCCTTCCAACGCACATCCAGCCTGCCGTCGGCAAGCGCGTAGGTCTCGACATAGCGACCGACCAGCCCGCGCGTCACCTCGTTCTCTTCCAGCATGATCCGCTGGCGCTCGAACGAAAACGTCAACTGGGCACCGACATAACGCTGCTCGCGTTTGCATAGCACGTCGCGCAGCCGATCCGGGGCAAGGTTCAGCGGCCGATGCAGATCATCAGATCTGGCAGGGGTAATGGCAAACTGGCGGTTATAGCGCTCCATGAACCGAGGCAGGAAAGCGTTGCCGTCGTCCATGCCGCAGACGCCCTCCAGGCGCAGATCCTTAATCAACCGGTCCTGTAGCGTCCGGTTCATCCGCTCGACGCGGCCCTTGGCCTGGCTCGAGTTTGCGCAAAGAATCTCGATGTTTAACTCGCAAAGTGCACGCCCGAACTGGGTCATGCCCTGGCCGCCCTTGGCATCCTTCTTCGCAACCCGGAACACCGAATGCTTGTCGGAATAGAAGGCGACTGGAGCACCATGCGCCTTCAGATAGAGTTCCAGCGCCTCGAAGTAGCTGAACGCACTTTCCGATCGTACAAACCGCAACTGCATCAGCTTGCCGGTCGCATCATCGATGAACACCAGTAATGAACATGGATCACCGCGATCTTCGAACATGGAGTAATCGCGGCGCGACCGTCTCTGGCTTTTTGGCTGGCGAGGGTGGTTGCCCCCGATAGGATGAAAAAACGGGCTCTCGATTGGAACCGGGCCCAAACATCGGATGGAGGCAACCATGAACCAATATATTGGGCTTGATGTTTCATTGAAAGACACCGCAATCTCGATCCGGGAAGACGGGAAGCGGATCTGGCGGGGGAAATGTCCTTCGGATCCCAATCTTCTCGCACAGATGATCCGCAAAAAAGCTCCGCGCGCCCAGCGCGTGGTATTCGAAACGGGACCGCTGTCGACGTGGTTCTATCACGCGCTGACGAGCGAGGGGTTGCCGGCGATCTGCATTGAAGCGCGACACGCGCAAAAGGTACTGAACGAGACGCTCAACAAAACTGATGCCAACGATGCGGATGGTTTAGCGCAACTCGCTGAAGCGGGCTTTTACAAAGCGGTTCGCGTCAAGTCGTTTGACGCTATGATGACCCGCACATTGGTGGCTGCCCGAGAACAACTCCTGAACATCTCGACACAACTTGGCAATCAAATCCGCGGCCTGATGAAGACCTTCGGTCTGATCATCCCGAAAACGAAGGGGCGAGTGTTTGATGGCGATGTGCGGAAGCTTTTGGATGGGAACAACGAGCTTGCGAAGATTATCTTGCCTCTTTTGGAGGCGTGGCACGATATCCGCAAGCGCGCAGCCGATCTTGGTCGCCAGTTGCTGATAGTGGCACGTGAGAGCGAAGCCACGAAGCTGTTGATGACAATCCCGGGCATCGGCGCAGTCACGGCGGTATCCTACGTTACGGCAATTGAAGACCCAGGAAACTTTCGAACGTCGCGGTCGGTTGGCGCCTGGCTTGGGTTGACAACCCGGCGCTACCAATCAGGCGAAGTCGATTGTGACGGCCATATCTCGCGAAGGGGTGACAATCGTTTACGTGGGCTGCTTTATGAAGCGGCGACAGCGCTGCTGACGAGAACCAGTGCCAGGACCGAGAGCAGTCTCAAGAGTTGGGGACTTAAGCTGCGGGAGCGACTTGGCTTCAAGCGGGCCGCTGTGGCCGTCGCCCGGGAACTCGCGGTCATCATGCACAGCATGCTCAAGACGGGAGAAGTGTTCAACGCATCGGCTGGCGCGACCATATAGGAGACGCTCAGCCTTCGTCCCTCAGCGCGCCATGTAACTTTGCGTGCTGAGCGTCCCTGCTGCGGACGTGGGCAGGATCATTCCGCTATCGCTGGCTGCAGCTCGTTGAGACTGCGTTTCGAACATTAGGAAGATCCCACCTGCGAAGACCATTGTGCGGCGACATTTGTCGACCGCGGAGACAACCCTGCTCCCAGCACTGGATAGCTCTGAAGGACATGGCCGGTGAGGGCAGTCCATTCAATCCGTTCCAGCCGTGTTGCCTCTCTCGCAAGCCGGCAAGGGAATTGCGTGCTCAAACCAGCTTGACGGATGGAGTGCGATTAGACAACCAGCGATGCTCGGAACCGTCGATCTGAACCAGCTCGCCGTAGGCCTCGCGCCGCAGCCGCGGCTGATGGAACGTCCGTCGCTGCTTGCGCGACAGCCACAGGCCGGCCTCCGACATCCATTGGCGCAAGGTCTCGCGCGACACCGTCAGACCATCACGCTCCGCAAGCTTCTCGGCCGCCAGCGTCGGACCAAAGTCCGCATAGCGCTCGCGCACGATCGCCATGGCGTAATCGCGTACGCCGTCGCAGATCCGGTTGTTCGATGGCCGGCCGATCGCCTGGTGCCGGATCGACGCCGCACCGCCAGCGCCGATCCGGTCCAACAGACGACGCACCTGGCGGGTACTCAAGCCAAGCACATGGGCCGCCGACACCAGCGTCATCCGCCCGGCAATCACTTTCGACAAGACCTCAATCCGCTGCAGGTCACGCTCGCTCATCGCAATCAATCCCATCCGCAATCTCCCAGGTCATCAAAACCCGGGGAGAGTGACATTCTTACTTTGCAGGATCAGGACACTTCAACTTTGCGGTGGAGAATCTAATCCAAGTGCAACAATGACGTGTGAAGCGTAGAGGGTTAGCCACTTTCGCGCAAATGGGCCATGAAGACTTCGGCGGGCGTGCGGTAACCAAGGCACTTCCTCGGCAGTGAATTGAGATGGTGGGCGAGGGCGACCAGTTGCGGCTGGTTGACGGCAGACAGGTCCGTATCGCTCGGCACAAAGCGACGGATGCGCTTGTTGGTGTTCTCGACCGCGCCTTTCTGCCACGGTGAATTCGGATCGCAAAACCAGCTCCTGGCGCCGAGTCCATCTTCCAAAGCCTTGAAACCGCGAAACTCGGTACCACGGTCGAAGGTGAAGCTCTGCCGGGCAAAGGCGGGTAGCGGTGAGAAGGCATCGATGATCTTGTCGATGAGCGGACGAGAGTGACGGCTGCCATTCTTGATCATCACCGTGTAGCGGCTCTTGCGCTCGACCAGCGAGGTGACATTGGCTTCACCGAGGTCGCGCCGGAAGATCAGCAGATCACCCTCCCAGTGGCCGAACTGAGACCGATCGGCAATGAAATCAGGGCGTTGGCTGATCCTGCAGTCCAACGGGATCGAGCCGTCGCGGGGTTTGCGGGAGCGGCGCGGGCGGCGCTTGCGACGGCCTTCCGGCAGATGCTGATAGAGCTCCAGCGCCTGATCTTCCTTGCCATAGATGAAGCGATAGATCGTCTCGGTGCAGACGCGGACGGCGCTCACGCCATCGGCGAACAGGCGACCGGCGATCTGTTCCGGTGACCACAGCGCCTCCAGCTGCTCGATGACCAGTGCGCGCAATTGCGGGTGCCGCATCAGCTTCCTCAAACGCCGCCGCCGCTCTTTGCGGATGTCGTCGGCAACCGTTGGGAAGTAGCCGCTGTATTCGGGCAGTTCGCGATCGTGGAATGTATTGCGCCTGATCTCGCGATAGATGGTGGAACGGTGACGACCGAGTTGGCGCGCCATTTCATTGATCGGCACCTTGCGTTCGACAAAGTGATAGAGGCGGCGGCGATCCGCCAGATTCAGCTGCGAATAGCTTCGTGACATCCCAAAATCTCCAAGGGGAAACCATTGAAATCATTGGCATGTCGCACTTGAAAATAGAATGTACCCGGCTACATCAACTGTCAAAGCTGAATAGGGCTGCGACATGCTCAGCCATTTAGAAATGCGACACTGGCTCCGCCGGTCAGCCCCCGATCCGACCGGCTGGGCCGGGTTGCAAGGAAGGAGCGGGGGCGGGTGATGACGCTCCCCTTCGGCTTTAGCTTTCTTAGTAGCAATTGTTTTGTCGCCGGTTGATACTCGCTCGCACCTGAATAGGGCGAGGTAGGGATCACAGCCGCACGATGCTTCCGGAAATCAAGCTGCATGGTGACGTCGATGTCGCCGCACTGTCCCCACTTCTTCGCGGTATGCTTCTTTCGGTTGCCTATGCTGACGGCGAGGGCGGCATAGGATTGACGGCGACCGGCGCCATGAACCGCAAGTTCGTGCATTGGGCCTGTGTGCACTTCCTCTGGCCAGGATTCACAGCCGAAGACCTCTACAGCATGAACAAAGTGCTCAATGAAAGCGACATGCCGCCGCTTTGGGTCGTGCGCGACATGACCCGTCATCTGAAGCTTCTTCGCCGGAAAAAAGATGTGCTGCTGCCAACCAGACGCGGCCGGGAGTTCCTGGTGAACCCGCAAGCCTTCTTCGATCTGGTCGCCACGGATTATCTCTATTCGTATGTCCATACCACCGAGCGGGAAGAGGAGGTCCGAGCGCGGTTACGCTGGTGGCGCATGTTCCTCAATCTTCTCAATATCAAGGCCAGGGAAGGGTGCACGCCAATAGACGTTGTGAAGATCCTCTATCCAGACTTGGCGCCCCTGTCGGACACCGAAATGACTATAGAAGCCTGGAAGTTGAAATCCGACCTCCAATATGGCGTCTTTCGACGCTTGTGCTGGCTCGGTGTGCTCTATGAGGCACGAGAGGGACTCACGCTCCTCCAGAATGGAGCCTTCCACAAGACGCCACTTTGGCCAGCTTGCCTGCAGTTGGAATCGGATACGCAGAGCGACATCGGCGTGCATTGACGCTCTTTATTCCGCCGCTGGCTGCCTCATCAACGCTTTCTCTCGTCGCGCAATCACCGCCGGATCGTTCATGAAATCCGTTCTCGGGCCGGGCTTGCGGCCGCGCTTCTGGTAGCCGTTGGCTGTGCTACCGTCTCGAATGCCAAACATATGATCCGTTTGGCCCGTTCGGCTCGGACCACTCTTGCTGCGCTGCTGTTGGCGTCCGGCCTGCATCTCGGCGACAATTGACAGCATGTCGTCCAGCCGCTTGTTGTCGACGACCTCGGCGCGATGCACCGAGCGCAACGTATCGAAGGTCCTGTAGGGCAGGGCAAAGCTCTCGTGCATGATCTCAAGCCGACCGTCCGGATAATCGCAGACAATCACCTTCTGGCCCGCCAATGGCCTGGAAATCTCGGTCGGATCGAGAATGAACAGCACCTTGTCGTAACGCAGCGTCAGGGATTGCGACAGCGTGCGCACTTCCTTGCGGCACATGGCACCCTCGAGGTTCTCATGGTCGGCCAGCGGCCGGTGCATGTCCTTTGGATTGCGTGGTTGCTTGCCGAAACGAAAGTTGAAATCCGCAATGAACTCAGGTGCATAGACATTGGCAGCTTCGATCGTATCGATGCCGCGAAGTCGCATCTCCTTGACCAGCCGATCCTGCAATGTCTGGTTGGCACGCTCCACCCGACCCTTGGCCTGCGGGGTGTTGGCACAGATGATGTCGATATTGAGTTCATAGAGCGCCCGTCCGAACTGCGTCAGGCCGCTTGTCCGGTCTTTCTTCGACCCATGGAGCGAGCGGAAAACGCCGTGCTTGTCGCTGTAGAAGGCCAGCGGCTTGCCCCATTGCTGCAGATAGGCCTTCGTCGCGTGCAGATAGTCGAATGTATTCTCCGATCCAGCAAAGCGAAGATGCAGAAGCTTGCCGGTGGCGTCATCAATATAGACGAGCAGGGCGCATTTGGGGCCGCGGTTCTCAAACCACCAGTGATGCGACCCATCGATCTGCACCAGTTCGCCAAAGCAGTCGCGCCGGCCGCGTGGCTGGAAAACCCGTTTCTTACGTTCCCGACGCGAGATCCAGATGCCGGCCTCTGTCATCCATTGCCGCAGCGTCTCCTTGGCAACAGAAATCCGGTGCAGCTCGATCAGCTTCTCGCGCGCCAGCGTCGGACCGAAATCCAGATAGCGTTCGCGGATCAGATCCAGCGCTGCATTGCGGAAATCCTCGCTGTGGCGCCGATTGCTCGGCCGTGATCGCTTCTTCGAAATAAGCCCGGCCGGACCATCCTGATCATAGGCCTGCAGGAGCCTGTGGACCTGACTTCGACTGAGGTCGAGCAGTTCGGCAGCCTGGACAACGCTCAGGCGCTCGTCACGGATCTTCTGAATGACTTCGAGGCGGTGCAACTCTTTCTGCGACATGGTGATCAAACAGGACATGACGACTCCGACCGCTCATGGTCTCGACCAGGCTGAAGGTCGTCATCCTTGCTCCCAACGTTGGCTTTGACCAGTGCGTGGAGAGGCGAGACTGTCGCATCTCTAACTGGCCCAACTGTCGCATTACTAAATAGCCGCTGGAGAATCTAATCCAAGTGCAACAATGACGTGTGAAGCGTAGAGGGTTAGCCACTTTCGCGCAAATGGGCCATGAAGACTTCGGCGGGCGTGCGGTAACCAAGGCACTTCCTCGGCAGTGAATTGAGATGGTGGGCGAGGGCGACCAGTTGCGGCTGGTTGACGGCAGACAGGTCCGTATCGCTCGGCACAAAGCGACGGATGCGCTTGTTGGTGTTCTCGACCGCGCCTTTCTGCCACGGTGAATTCGGATCGCAAAACCAGCTCCTGGCGCCGAGTCCATCTTCCAAAGCCTTGAAACCGCGAAACTCGGTACCACGGTCGAAGGTGAAGCTCTGCCGGGCAAAGGCGGGTAGCGGTGAGAAGGCATCGATGATCTTGTCGATGAGCGGACGAGAGTGACGGCTGCCATTCTTGATCATCACCGTGTAGCGGCTCTTGCGCTCGACCAGCGAGGTGACATTGGCTTCACCGAGGTCGCGCCGGAAGATCAGCAGATCACCCTCCCAGTGGCCGAACTGAGACCGATCGGCAATGAAATCAGGGCGTTGGCTGATCCTGCAGTCCAACGGGATCGAGCCGTCGCGGGGTTTGCGGGAGCGGCGCGGGCGGCGCTTGCGACGGCCTTCCGGCAGATGCTGATAGAGCTCCAGCGCCTGATCTTCCTTGCCATAGATGAAGCGATAGATCGTCTCGGTGCAGACGCGGACGGCGCTCACGCCATCGGCGAACAGGCGACCGGCGATCTGTTCCGGTGACCACAGCGCCTCCAGCTGCTCGATGACCAGTGCGCGCAATTGCGGGTGCCGCATCAGCTTCCTCAAACGCCGCCGCCGCTCTTTGCGGATGTCGTCGGCAACCGTTGGGAAGTAGCCGCTGTATTCGGGCAGTTCGCGATCGTGGAATGTATTGCGCCTGATCTCGCGATAGATGGTGGAACGGTGACGACCGAGTTGGCGCGCCATTTCATTGATCGGCACCTTGCGTTCGACAAAGTGATAGAGGCGGCGGCGATCCGCCAGATTCAGCTGCGAATAGCTTCGTGACATCCCAAAATCTCCAAGGGGAAACCATTGAAATCATTGGCATGTCGCACTTGAAAATAGAATGTACCCGCTACAATCAACGGATCGCATAAGGTATCTTATGGAACTTCGACGCGCCTTACTGCGGGTCGTTCAGAGTGACCCACTGAGCCAGCTTACGCGCCCCTCCATCTCAAGTATGGATTGGGACGCGCAATCTGTTCATAGCATTCTGTTGCCGTGGGAAAACGACTACTGTTGAAGCCCAGGGTAAGCCCAGACACCCGATACACGCATCAGATCCCGGTAGATTACCAACCGTTCGTCAGCGCCCACCTTTGCTGCCTCTTCCTGAGACGGTGCGTCCAGCGCATTCAGTGGCACGACAGTTGTCGGCAAATCACGTT
Source organism: Ensifer canadensis (assembly GCF_017488845.2). Classification (NCBI taxonomy): domain Bacteria; kingdom Pseudomonadati; phylum Pseudomonadota; class Alphaproteobacteria; order Hyphomicrobiales; family Rhizobiaceae; genus Ensifer; species Ensifer canadensis. The sequence goes on along the minus strand of NZ_CP083371.1, from coordinate 1,104,014 downwards.
GCGTCAGGGCATCTTCCATGACCGTACGAGCACGGCGCATATGGCTTGAGCTTGTCACCAAAATTACGGTATCGGCCTGGTGCCGCACCAGGAGATTGGCAGCGTTGACAACATTGCCGATCGTATCTTTTGATTTGTCCTCAATGATGATGCGATCACGGCTGATGCCCTTGTCGACCAGCCACTTAGACATGATGTCACCCTCGGTGACGCCGTTCTTCGGCACTCCGCCACTCACCATCACGAGCGCTGTGGGATTAGCTTCAGCAGCTTTCAATGTCACTTCGAGGCGGTCAAGCAGAGTTTGCTGGGCTGTGCCGTCGTCCGCCAACGCATATCCGAGCGCGACCACCATCACCTTGCCAGGCAGCGTCGGTACATCGAAGTTTGGCTTTTCTGCCATGATCTGCTCTGCGCGGATAAAACGCTTGCGATACACCTCTGCTTGTTCGCGATCGAGCCCTGCGAGAGCTTGATGAGCGAGCGCCACGTTGGTCTCATCGCCACGAATCCGAGCAATGGCCTCCAACCAGCTTTGGGCGTCAAAGGCCGTCGGATCTTTTTCGAGGATCCCCTGGAATGTCGTCTGCGCCTCGTCCAGTTTTTTCTGAATGATCTGGGTCGATGCGACGGCGTACTGAAAATCCAGTCGCTCAGGAGCTAACGTCGACGCCTCCTTGAAAGCCGCTTCCACGACATCGTATTTGCCGTGCAGGGTGATCCCCTTGAAGACCTCGGCTTCGGCTTTTTTGACGTCGCCGCCCGACCAGTAATATTGTATGCCCGTGTCGACCAACTGCTTGATGCGGTCGGTATTGGCCTGATCAAAGGCACTGACTGGAACGGCCGATATAAAGCAGGCCGTTGCTGCCAGGACGCCCAGAATGTAGCGTCTCGCCCCACCCTGCGCGCGTGTGGCAGCTGGTGCGACCTTGATCGGTCCCGTCATGACGGCAAAAATGGATCTCAGCTTCATTTAACTCTCCCAGTTTTCCGCTGACCGGCCGAGCCTACTGACGACCGGATCGAAATGTATTTTCCGTGATCACGACCGAACCGTTACATTCATAAGAGGTTCGGTCCATGTAGTAAGACCAAAAACTGACCACTTGTCCAGTCAACGGCCATGATTCCCAAATCACTGGCAGAAGAATCCAGCAATAGGAATTATAATACAATATGATAGGATATGTCTGGATAGACGAATTGGCGGTGTTGGATTGACGGCAATCGTTGATTGGTACTGTATTGGTATCTTCACCCAACAGCCGACCTTTCACCCTAGTCTCGCCGATCACGTAATCAACTCCGTGGCGGACTTGGCCGTGCACCCACAACCCTGGCCGCTTTTCAACTACGAGGCTTTCCAGATCCGAAGCGTAGCAGGCAGACAGTGGATCGCCGCTGAACTCCGGCGCGTTGGATGGAGGAGACGGGACGTGTAATGGATATCGTCGATGGCTCAATGCCGACCACAGACATGAAGAACGTTGGTTACGACCACATTCTGGAGAAGCCAGCCAATCTCAAGTTCTGTGATCAGGTTCGCTCCTAACCCAATCAGTTAGCCGCCCGGTCGATCGCGCAAATAATGTGGTCGGCCGGCAAGGTCTTTGCCGGCACTTTTGACGGCGTGCTGTGGCGGATTTTGCCCTCATGGGTCTCGGGCTATTCACGATTCTATGCGGCCTGTTCCAGTTCGCGCCGCCGCGTCGACCAGCTTACGTCGACCAAGGTATCGGAAGTGCCTCAATGAGGTATAGATTGGCGTTGCCGCGCTTTCTAATATTCCTGGGCGTGGCTTCCCCGCCAACGCGACATCGTACGCCTTCGCGACGAGGGCGGCGCCCGCTTGCCGCCAAGCGATCGGCGCCGCCCACTCTTCAAGGCAGATCTGCAATGTGACTGCAGCCAGAGTTCGCTACGATGGCTGTGAACCTGGCGCTGGGCGTGATCAGCGATGCTGCCGATAACTTAACGTCATCCTCCGGGGAAAGCGGGGTGGCGATGAACGCGGCCATTGGTGCATGCGAGCATATTGAGGCGCATGGATATACCGGGGTCTCCAGAGACGCTACAATCGCGTTTGGGTGCGGGGCGTCGAAAGAGCACAGAGAAGGCTATGCATAAGTTCACCGTCACTATCAACGAAGAGTTCGCGGCTGATACCGCCGAGGAGGCTGCCTTGCTTATGTATCAGGAGCTGACCAATCGGCCGCCGCCTCTGTCCTATTCGGTCACAGATGAGGCAAAGATCACCACTGGCCTCACGCTGGATCGGAAAAAGGCCGACGAGTTTGCCAGTGTCGATCACACCGCCGACCCCGGCAACTGGTGACGGACAGCTCGCCCAAAGGAGAGCAATCGGCGTCCTCATTGAACATTGAATGCGTATCGATCAATCGACGGTTCACGCAACGCTTGCGAATGCGATGAGTTGGAGCGCTTGACGACGCTATACCCTTGGATCGCTCATACCCTCTGAGTGTGGACGCCTTTCGAAGGCAATCGAAAGATGTGGAAACCGCTGTCGATCGCGTTGTCCTGTCAGGGTCAGGGTGAAATGTTTCGCATGGAGCGCTGAGGCATCTGAGTCGCATCGTCAAGCAAAGGTCCGAGACAGATTTATTGTCAGGCCACAAATCGACCCGGCCGCCTCCTCAACCCGCCGCCGCAAGCATCAGTAAAATATAGGAGGACTGCATATTGGCCGCAGCCACGTTTCACCCGAATGTCATGAGGCCCAACGGCATTTCCTCGCAGATTGCGGCAATTTCTATCTGCAGCCTATCTGCCTTGACCGCGATTTATTATGTCGCACCGGCGCCCAGTTTGCCTTGGAGCGACGCTTCCGTGGAACTCGCGCCTGATACCGACCCTTCAAAAGGCACGGTTGCCCCGAGCCCTCCAAAGTTCGAGATTGTGTTCAGCGACGGCGATCGCGGGCTGATGGTCTATGGCGGATATGTCTATGTCGTCCGACTCGGTGACAAGCTGCCTGATGGTCGCCGGGCGATAGGGTTCGAAAAGCGGGAAGGAAGTTGGTCCGCAATGACACTCTAGGACACGTTTCCGACGTCGCCTTTGTGGATGTTAATGGATTGTTAACGCTCACGGAAGGCGCACGGGCCCTGCCCTCCCCGGTGCCATTGCCTGTCATGGCGAACTGGCGCAACCCTTTCGTTAAGGACTTGTAAACCAGTGTTTTTGGGTGGTGCATGATGATGAACGAAACTTTTTACAATGGCGTGCCGGAGATCGAAACCGGCCCTGTTCCGTTAGAAAGCGCCCCGATTGGCGAACATGCCGTACAGGGCATCCCGCTTGTCATCGAGGTAGTCCTTGGCCGCAGCAGGCTGACTGTGGCCCAGCTTTCCAAGCTGCATCGGGATGATCACATAGATCTCGATACAAATTTTGGAGACCCGGTCGACCTCAAGGTCAATGGCACGGTCATTGGCCGAGGTGAGATCGTTTTCAACGAATCCAAGACCGCCATCGGCGTGAAGATCGTAGAGATTTCTCACGGCAGGCGCCGGTAATTGAAATCGCCCGGTTTCAGCCGTGAAACCAGCCATGCCACAAATGCAATATTCGGTTGTATTTCGAACAAGTATGGCAGGACTGGAACGAACGCCGAATGGGCAAGGGGTAGCAGTGTCAGCCTGTTGCCGTGGCCAGGGGCACGGCCTTGCCGAGGTCGTCGTCCATCAAACAGGACTCGAGACGTAACAAGAGCGCCGCGAGCTTTTCCCACGGCGTCTCGGTTGGCCACGTGTGGACGCCTGGTACCCGATCCTATCGAAGCGGCAAGGCCACCGGGCGGATTGGCGCCGCATCCGCGCCGCGGAATTTCAAGGACGCGCCGACAAATGCGAACTCATCTCGATGACCACGTGCTCGACGTCGTCTCCGAGGGCTTCGGCGTTTCCATCCGCGTGCGTGCGACGCTTACGGATTCATCTTTGATTGCCAGGCGGCTTGGTGAAGTCGAGCAATTCATCTGTGCAGCGCCTGCCTATATCTCGGCAAATGGCACCCCGACCGAGGTCAGCGATCTCAAGCATCATCATTGCCTCGCCTACCGGCTTGCCGACCAACCGGGGAACTGGGTGCTGGAAGGTCCCTATGGGACGACAAGCATCGAATTGCCCGCGCGTTTCATCGCGGACAATAGTCTGATGTTATGTCAGATGATCCAATCCGGCATCGGCATCGGTGCCTTGCCGTCCTTCATCGCCAAGCCGCCGCTTGATGGCGGCAAGCTCGTGCGGATTTTGCCGCAGCAAAAACTTGCCCGGCGCAGCATCTACGTGGTCTACCCGATCAACCGCCTTCTGCAGTCGAAAGTGAAGGTTTTTACCGAATTTCTAGCCGGCGAGCTACGGAAAGCCGGTTTCTAGGCCAGGCTTTTAGCTGACGGGCAAAGTGATCAGCATCGGCCCCTCACGACCTCCTACCATCGTCATCTCTAAAACCGGAGGCGATGGCGCGCGGTGCAGCCAGTGCCTCACACTGGCGATCACGCAATTTTGCAATGCCGGGCCTCGCCTCCGCCGCGCTTCGACCGATAATGAGCGGAAACGAACCGGAAATCCGCCGATGCGCAATGCGATACTCAGGGCCGCACAAACCCCGATCCTGCTGGCGTTCATATCCGTGAGCGCCTTTGCGACCGACGTGCCTCGGTCGGGCGATCCGGTCTTCGACCGCGTCATCACGTTGGTGAATTCGGAGTTTCACGACGAAAATGCGCTCGATCGCTTCAACGCAGCTGCAAAAAAAGAAATCGAAAGCGCGGTACCCGCGCTGTCCACGACGGGTTCCACAGCCCGCGTGGATGCGGCTATCGAAACGGCGCTGGCCAGCCTGCAAGCCTCCCACAATGGCCGTTTCAAATCGGACACGATTGCGTACTTCGAGTTGAGCGACATCTTCCGCTTCGCTATCCGTGATGACCTGCGACGGTTGTTTCCGCCCGATGGAGAAGTGAACTACGCCGGCATCGGCATGGTCACGCAGTTAATAGGCGATGCCCGGTTCGTGACTGATGTCTATGATGGTTCTCCGGCAGCAAAGGCGGGGATCGTCATGGGCGACGAGATCCTTGCCGTCGATGGTAAGCCCTATCGCGAGATCGCCTCCTTTCAAGGCAAGGTCGGGCAATCGGTTGACGTCCGTCTGCGCCGTAAGGCTGATGCGGCGCTGACAAGCATCAAGGTTGCGGTCGAACGGCTGCGCCCGCTCCCAACATTCGAAAAGGCGATCAAGGACAGCGTCGCAGTGAGCGAACGGGACGGGAGAAAGATCGGCTATGTGAGATTCTGGACGCTTTCGACGCGCGATGGGCTGGATATCGCGGCGCGCGAGCTTTCGACCGGTCGCCTGAGCAATGTCGACGGGTTGGTCGTCGACCTCCGCGGGCGTTGGGGCGGTGGCGCTGCGGACGCCGCCGAACTGTTCGTCGGCGACACGCCGTCGTTCCGATTGATCCCGCGGCGCGGAAAGGACACGCTGGCAAATGTTCGCTGGCGCGGGCCGGTGGTGGCGCTGGTCGATGAGGGCACGCGCAGCGGGCTCGAGCTTTTCGCCTACGCGCTGAAGATCAATGGCATTCCGCTTGTGGGCGAGCGAACCGCCGGCGCGCTGTTGGCTGGCCGCGCCTATACATTGCCCGACAACAGCCTCCTTGAAATTGCCGTTTCCGATGCGGTCATCGACGACAATGTTCGGCTGGAAGGAAACGGGGTCGCCCCGGACATTCGCGTCGCCCTGCCCGTCGCCTATGCCGCCGGCCGAGATCCGCAACGGGAAGCCGCAGTCACGGAGATGATTCGGCTTCTGGCCGACGGCACCTCGGACCGCATCGTCACGCCACGTCAACCGTCGCTGACGCGGTGACAACGAACGTCACGCCCTGGGGTTTGCGGGCCATTCAGGCAGCTGCGCTCGCCCGGACGATTTCCCGGCCAAGCCGGACGACCTCGTCGACGAGCAACTTCAAGTCCTGGCGTCTGGTGCGGTTATTGTTGATCGCGACCCTCAGACAGTGTTCTCCATGCACGGTCGTGTCTGAAAGCCCCGCCGTGTCCTCGTCTGCCCTTATCTTCGTGTTCCCGTGACAATCGTCGCAGTAGAACGTAACTCGACCTTGTTGCCGCGCATGGACCGACGCGCCAAATCAAGAACCTCATTTTTGATCGCCTCATGCGTCGCGGCGTCCGCCTGAGCCAGCCCCGCGACCACGGGCGCCGCTATTTCGGTCATGAAGGTCCAATACCGTTCGGGAGACTCGTGCACCATCACCGTTGAGATCTCCCGCTCATCGACATCTTGCAAACCTGCGTCGGCGAATGCCGCCGACATCATGCCCGCGGCTGCGCAACGAAACAGGCCGGGCGCGCCGGGCATCGGCGCGGGCAAAGTCACGTGCCGCGCGATCGTTGCCATTATTGTCGTCGCCCAGGGATTTTTTTCAGGCCCGCTCCAAACAGCAGCACAAACACGCGCGCCAGGTTTCGCGACACGACTGAATTGTCGCGCCGCCGCGCCGACATCCGGGAAAAACATGAACCCGAACCGGCATAGTACCGCGTCGAAGGATTTATCGGCAAAAGGCAGACTGCCGGCGTCGCATATCTCGGTCGTGAAATTGCTGAGACCGCGATGTCGGGCATTCTCGGCGGCCACCTGGAGCATGCGCTCGGACAGGTCTGTTACCGTCACTCGACCCTTCGGGACCAAAGCGGCGGCCGTTAACCCCGGTTCGCCGGTGCCAGCCGCGACATCGAGAACATGGTCACCATCCCTAAGCTTGGCCTGGTGGATCATTGCATCGCCGAACGGAGCGAGCCAGCCCAGAACCAGTTCGTCCCATTTCTGCCAGCCGGTTGAAAACCGGTCCCAGATATCCTTCTGCTGCTCACGGATGTGGTCGAGATTGTTGGACATGCACGTTCCTCCCGTGGATGCGCTCTCGTGTCTCATCGATCGGAACTATGAACCCTCTTTATATGGATACAATCAGTTTCATGCCTTTTGGGGCGCGTGCCGCACTGTCGTCCAGCCCCTTGTTGAATTGAGTTTTGCAGCCCGAATGCTGTTGCTTGGGCAACAGGGGCCACCCAAATTGCCTTCTGCTGATTTGGATAACGACAATCGGCGCTAGGGAGACCGGGCTCGGCAGGCTATATTTCCCCTGTGGAGATCGTGACGGAGAGATTCGCATCGATGCCGAACCCAACAAACGGCAAGAACAATGGTCGGGTAGAGGCCAACGACGAACAACCCCTTAGCGCCCAGTTACGGATGATGCATGCAGCCTTCATGGCTTCGCCGCTCCGAAACCGGATCATCTGGCTCGCCCTTGGTATCCTGACCGTCATCGTCACCACTGCCTTCGGTCAGATCATCCTCAATCGATGGTACAAGCCGTTCTACGACACGCTGGAAAGACGTGACCTCCCGGCCTTCCTGCACCAGCTCGTTGTCTTCGCCCAGATCGCCGGAGCTTTGCTCGTTTTCAATGTTCTGCAGACATGGCTCGGCCAGCTTGTTCGGCTGAAGCTCCGCGAAGGCCTGACACTCGATCTCATCCACGAATGGATGAAGCCGGCGCGCGCGTTCCGGCTGGCCAATGCCGGCGCCATCGGCATCAATCCAGACCAGCGCATACACGAGGATGCACGTCATCTGTCAGATCTCTCCGCTGGGCTGACGATTGGGCTGATCCAATCCGGCATCCTGCTGGCCGGCTTCATCGGCGTGCTCTGGTCGCTGTCGGACGGGTTCGTCTTTCACATCTCGGGCATGGCCATCAACATTCCTGGCTACATGGTCTGGGCTGCTATTCTCTACGCAGGCACTGCGTCATGGCTGAGCTGGCTCGTCGGGCGGCCATTGGTCAAGCTCAACGGCGAACACTACGCACGCGAGGCGTCGCTGCGCTTCTCGCTTATGCGCATCAACGAACACATCGAGGCGGTCTCGCTGTCATCGGGTGAGACGAACGAGAAACGCCGGTTGCAGGCGGATCTGGCGTCCGTTCTGGAGATCAGCCAGAGCCTCCTGCTCGCCGTCACGCGGCTGACCTGGGTGACGGCCGGTTATGGCTGGATCACCGTCGTCGCACCGATCGTCATCGCCTCGCCGGTCTATTTCGCCGGCGATCTCAGCTTCGGCGGCCTGATGATGGCCGTGGGCGCCTTCAACCAGGTGCACGCATCGCTGCGCTGGTTCGTCGACAACATCGGTGCCATTGCCGACTGGCGCGCGACATTGATGCGCGTCGCCGCGTTCCGCTCAGCCCTGCTCGTCGTCGACGACCGGCATGAAGGCGACAAGCGCATCGAGTTCGTTACGGCGGATGGACCGCAGATGATGTTCGATCATATCGAGATCGTCTCGGCTGCCGGCTGCATCAAGCTTTCGGAGCCCAATGTCACCATCAATCCTGGTGAACGCGTGCTTGTCACCGGTGCGGCGGAGGTGGAAAAAGCGCCCTTCTTCCGCGCCATTGCCGGTCTCTGGCCCTGGGGGCATGGCCGCATCTCGCTGCCGATCGATGATGGCCTCGCCTTCGTTCCCCGCTCGCCGTATTTTGCGCCGGGCACGCTGGAAGAGGTGCTTGCCTATCCGAAGACGCCAGACAGCTTCAAGAACGGCGAACTTAGCGGCGTGCTTTCCAAGGTCGGCCTTGGCCGCCTCGCCGATCGTCTCGACCAGGACATGCGCAAGAAGCTCAATCTGAGCGAAGTCGAGATGCGTCTTCTGGCGATCGCCCGCCTTGGCCTGCACAAACCGCGGTGGCTGATCATCGACGAGGCGCTGGATACACTGGAAGACGATGCCTATCGCAAGGTGATGACGTTCCTCGACCAGGAAATGGGCAAGGCGGCAATCGTCAACATCGGGCGCAGGGAACGCGCCAACGGCTTCTTCACCCGCGTGCTGGAACTCGAAAAGGACGCCGCCGGCGGTTCGTTGCGTCTGATCCGTCCGAAGAGCCTACGCCCCACCAATCCGCAGTTGGTGGATTGACAGCGCTCGCGTTGAAGGCGGGAGCGATTCCGGTAGGGGGCGAAATGACACCCTAAGCGCCATGGCAACGCTCACACGACGGGGGATATGGCCGGTTTCGCCACACAACAGTCGTTGGATAAGCATCTTGCAGACGGCAGAGTGCGACCCTTTGCTACCCCTCAGTCATACCGTCCTGAACGTCGGGATTTGCGACGAGCGGTCGATCACTCCAGCCAATGGGACACAGATGGGTCCGCGTATGTAGTCGGGCTGGCTGAGGCGACGGCTATTCTCGCCAATCGCGCCCACGGCCTTTTCTCATGGGGTCGGGATCTCCGTTGAAGCCCCCAAAAAAAACGTCGCAAAATCGCCAACCTGGTTGCGCGTCCACCTTAGATGCCTCCTGCAGTTTAGATGCTCCTTGAGATCAGTGCTTTTTTCCTCACAGGCTGGGCACTGGCACATCGGACGTTCGTCCTATATCTTTCATTCACCGGTTGCAGGCCACCGCGCCGGCGCCAATTGGAGCCATCCGAGCCGCGTTCGATTCCATAACCCGCAGGGACGATAAGTATGCCGACACGTGCCACACTGAAAGAACCGCGCGCTGAAGGGAGACGTAAAGACTCCCGGCTCGAAACATTGCTGTTCCGTCTGGAGGCTCAGCACATCTGCCTCGAATGGGCCTTCCGAGAAATAGCCGACCGTCCGGGCATTGTGTTCGAGATGGGGCTGGGTCACGGTCGTACCTACGACCACTTGCGCATCCATCTCCCGGAGCGCGAGATCTATGTTCTGGATCGCGAGATCGACTGTTTCGCCGACTGCACGCCGCCAGAGAACTATTTGCTGCTTGGCGACATCGAGGATACGCTTGGTGCCGCTGCCACCCGCTTTGACAGACAGGTCATCCTGGCGCATGCGGATATGGGTTCATATGTCAACGCGAACAATATTGCGACAAGCGCCAAACTGAGCCGATGCCTCCCGGCAGTCCTTGCGCCGCATGCCATCGTCCTGTCCGATTTGCCGCTCGAACTGGCGGGGACGCGTTCGCTACCGCTTCCGCCGGGCGCGCGCAAAGACAAGTATTTTCTCTACGTTAATGGGCCGTGGTGATCCGCTGGCGTGCCGCGCCGGCCGCAACGAGGACGAGAGTCAGGAGCGAGATCGCGCTTTTGTCCTCCTGACCGCCGAATATCCTTGGCCCGTGGGGCAAAAGCGTGGCCCTCACCGACCCAAGGCGGCACATTAAATTGCTAACGCATCCCATTGATTAAAAAGAAACAGCGCCTTCTCGGAAGGCGCTGTTTCGGTAGGACAATGTTGCCGCGGATCTTAGCGCGCGCGCAATTTCATGTGACGGTTGACGTCCTTGTAGAGCAGATAGCGGAACTTGCCGGGGCCGCCGGCGTAGCAGGCCTGCGGGCAGAATGCGCGAAGCCACATATAGTCGCCGGCTTCGACCTCGACCCAATCCTGGTTAAGCCGGTAGACGGCCTTGCCCTCAAGCACGTAGAGGCCATGCTCCATCACGTGGGTTTCGGCAAAGGGAATGATCGCGCCCGGCTCGAAGGTCACGATGGTCATGTGCATGTCGTGCCGCAGATCGGTCGGGTCGACGAAACGCGTCGTTGCCCACTTGCCTTCAGTGCCGGGCATGGCGGACGGTGTGATGTCAGCCTCGTTGGTGAAGAAGGCTTCGGGAGCAGGAAGGCCGTCGACGTATTCATAGGCCTTGCGGACCCAATGGAAGCGAACGGGAGATTCGCTTCTGTTATGCGCCGCCCAGTTGCTGGCCGGCGGAATGAAAGCAAAGCCGCCGGGCTGCATGCGGTGCTCATTGCCATCAAGCGTGACGGTCAGTTCACCCTCGACGACGAACAGCGCGCCCTCAGCGCCCTCATCGAGTTCCGGCCGGTCGCTGCCGCCGCCTGGAGCGATTTCCATGATGTACTGCGAAAATGTTTCAGCAAAACCGGACAAAGGTCGCGACAATATCCACAGGCGGGTTTTGTCCCAGAACGGTAGATAGCTGGTGACGATGTCCATCATCACGCCCTTCGGAATCACCGCATAGGCTTCGGTGAAGACCGCACGGTCGGTCAGGAGCTGCGTTTGTTCCGGAGCGCCGCCATGGGGCGCATAGTAATTACGACCAGTCATTTCCGTCCTTCAGTTCTCAAAACAGGCACTGCCTCCTCACAAGAGCGGTGCGGTTGGGTTATTGCCAATGGAATGTCAAAGCAGTGCTGCGCGCAGGTCGCGCGGCTGATCCTTCTCTTCGTCGAGATCCAGTTCCGCCTCGACGTGATGCAGATGTTCGGCCATCTCACGGATTGCCGTGTCCACATCCCTCGCCGCGATGCGGTCGACGACCGCCATATGCTCGTCCGGCCCGCAATTGTGCAGGTGTTTCGAACGGTACATGGCGGTGATCAGCGATGTGCGCGAAACCAGGTCGCGCAGGATGCCGAAAAGGAAGGCAGAGCCGGAGAGCTCCGCCAAAAGCAGGTGGAATCCGCCGGAAAGACGAACGATTGCAGAGAGATCGCCTGCCCTACCCGCAACCCGTTCCTCGTCGATATGGGAGCGCATACGCTCGATGTCTTCCACCGTCGCCCGCTCGCACAAGCGCTCGACCACCCGCTGCTCGATCGCCCTTCTCGTCACGAAGACGTCGCGCGCCTCATCCACCGACGGCTCGGATACGAAGGCGCCCCGGTTCGGCATGATCGTAACCAGCCCATCCCGTTCGAGCGCGGTCAGCGCCTGGCGGATACGGGCGCGACTGACGGAGAAAATCTCGGCAAGCTGCTCTTCCTTGAGGCGGGTGCCTGGGCGCAGGCGCCGCTCCGCAATGGCAAGCCAGATCTTCTCACAAATGATAGCCGTCGGCGCTCCGGCGGTCTCGTCCGCATTGTACATGAAATCTCCCATAGCCGTTCGCATACTCTCGTCGGCCAGCGTTCAAAGTCAATTCCACTCACTGCAGTTTGATATTGACTACAAAATTGTAGACAATATTGTGTACCGTAACTTGATATGCTGTGGCAACCACTTAAACGACGGCCATCGACCGGTGTGACAACCGACCGCGCTGACCTGAGAGCTCATTGATGGACTTTGACTTCACCGAACAGCCAAACAACTACATCACCTCCGATCGTCAGTTCGAGATGCGGACACCCGACATCGCGTCCTTTGCCGCCCTCAAAACGAAAATGAACTGATCCATGCGCATCCTTCTCGTCAACCCGAACTCCACTGCCTCGATGACCGAACAGGCGCACCGCAGCGCCGAGCGGGTTGCAGCCGCCCCGACGCTGGTCGAGTCCGTCAACCCGACCACAAGTCCCGCCAGCATCGAGGGCCATGCGGACGAAGCCATGGCGGTGCCGGCGATGCTTGCCGAAATCCGCGCCGGAGAGGCGCGCGGGTTCGATGCCTATGTCATTGCCTGCTTCGACGACCCCGGCCTTGGCGCTGCACGTGAGATCGCCCGCGGACCGGTCATCGGCATTTGCCAGGCCGCCATCCAAGTGGCGATGAATATCGCCTCGCGCTTCTCCATCATCACGACATTGCCGCGCTCTGTGCCGATCATCGAGGACCTGGTCGACGCCTATGGTGCGGGCCACCGCTGTCGCAAGGTGCGCTCTGTCGATATGCCGGTGCTGGCGCTGGAGGAAGACCTCGCCCACACGGAGGAAATGCTCGTACAGGAAATCCTGCGCGCCAAGCATGAGGATGGCGCTGAGGCGATCATTCTCGGCTGTGCCGGAATGTCGGAACTGTGCGACCGGCTTAAGCTTAGAACGGGCATGCCGGTGATCGACGGCGTGACCGCTGCAATCAAGCTCGCCGAAGCACTGGTTGGCGCGGGCTATACCACCTCCAAGGTGGGCGCCTATGACTATCCGCGGGTTAAGTCTGCGGCCGTCACCCGCCTTGTGGATACGGTAGCTTAACAAACAGCTGCAACTGACTGAAAACAAAAAGCTCCGGAGGCAACTACCTCCGGAGCTTTTTCATTCTGTGATGACGCTTGGGCTAGGCTGCCTGCGTCGGCTTTGCCATTGACGCGACAGCTTCCTCGACGCGGTGGCATGCCGCGCGGGAACCATCGGCAAAGCTTCTCATTGCCGGACGTTCGCTCTTGCAGCGGGCATCAGCCAGCGGACAACGCGGGTGAAAAGTGCAGCCCGACGGCGGATTGAGCGGGCTCGGCACTTCACTGGCCGTGATGCTGCGCTGGCGCTTCGGTTCGGCGATATCGGGGATCGTTTCCAGCAGCAGCCGCGTATAGGGATGGCGCGGATTGGCGAAAAGCGTTTCCGTGTCCGCCTCCTCGACGATGCGGCCGAGATACATCACTGCAATCCGGTCCGACATATGGCGGACGACGCTCATGTCGTGGCTGATGAAGAGATAGGTGAGCCCCATCTCATCCTGCAGTTTGCGCATCAGATTGAGGATCTGCGCCTGTACCGATACGTCGAGTGCCGAGGTTGGTTCGTCGCAGACAAGGAATTCCGGCTCACCGGCAAGCGCACGCGCAATCGAAATGCGCTGTCGCTGGCCGCCGGAAAACTCGTGCGGAAACTTCGAACCATCAGAAGGCGCAAGTCCGACGATGCGCAGCAATTCGCCGACGCGCTCCATCACCTCTGCTTCCGAATTGCGCAGCTTCAGCTCGCGCAGCGGCTCGGCGATGATGTTTTTCACCCGCCAGCGCGGATTGAGGCTGGCGAAAGGATCCTGAAAGATCATCTGGGCGGAAAGGGGCTCGCCGGAGCGACCCGGCGCAAAACGAACCTCACCCTCCGTGGCGCGATAGAGGCCGGTGACAAGCCGGGCGACGGTCGACTTGCCGCAGCCGGATTCTCCCACGAGACTAAGGCAGCCGCCCATCGGCACGGAAAAGCTGATGTCGTCCACCGCGCGCACGAACTGGCGCGGCTTGCGCTCCAGGACCCGGTTCAGCCAGGGGGCCGACACATCGAAATTGCACGTCAGATCATTGACGGTCAGGGCGTCACTCATAGAACTCCTCCTGCATTGAGCCAGCAAGCACTGACGCCCAGGCCGACCGGGGTCGGCTCCGGGCGATCTTCACGGCAACGCGGTCCTGCCTCGGGACAACGCGGATTGAAGGCGCATCCACGCGGGATGGCGTTCAGGCGTGGCATCGAGCCGTCGATCTGGTTCAGCCGCTCGACACGGCGCCCAAGTGCCGGGATCGAACCCATCAGCCCGCGCGTATAGGGATGGCGCGCATTGCGCAGCACTTCTTCCACGGGCCCGATCTCGACCAGACGACCGGCATACATCACAGCGACCCGATCGGCTGTCTCGGCAATCACGCCCATATCGTGCGTCACCAGCATCACGGATGTCCCGTGGTCGTCGCAGAGACGACGCAGCAGAGAGGTGATCTGCGCCTGGATCGAAACATCCAGCGCCGTCGTCGGTTCGTCGGCGATGATCAGCTTCGGCTCCGCCGCAAGCGCAAGCGCAATGACCACACGCTGCCGCATGCCGCCCGAGAACTGGTGCGGATAGTGATCGAAACGTGCCTCAGGTGCTGGAATACCCACTTCCTTCAGGAGGTGGATAGCCCGTTCCTTGGCACCCTGCTTCGACAGCTTCAGGTGAAGGCGGATCGTCTCGACCAGTTGCGCGCCGACGGTAAAGAGCGGGTTGAGCGATGTCAGCGGATCCTGGAAGATCGCGCCGATCTGTCGGCCGCGCACGCCCTGCATTTCCCTGTCGGAAAGCTGGTCGATGCGGCGACCCGAAAGCCAGACCTCACCGCCGGATATCCGTCCCGGCGGTTCGAGCAGACCCTGGACGGCAAGGCCGGTCATCGACTTGCCGGCGCCGGATTCGCCGACCACACCCAGGATCTCGCCCGGCCGTATGCTGAGCGAGACGTCGGACAATGCCGCCACGGTGCCGTGCCGTCCGGGAAACTCGACGCAAAGTCCGCGCACGTCGAGAACCGGCGAAGTTACGAGCTCACTCATGCCGCAGGTCCTCCAAGGGATAGCTGGGTGGGAAGATTTCGCTGACGGGTGGATGGGCCCAGCTGCGTTCGGGGTATTTGGCGATCAGCCCGTCAAACTGCTTTTGTGCCTGCCGGCGTGCCGCATCCATGTCGATGCCGGCGACCTTGCCTTCGTGCATGGAGAGACGGCCATCGACGAAGACTGTCTTGGTGACACGCCCCGAGCCACCGACAACCAGCGTCGTGATCGGGTCGATCGCCGGCGCCATGTGGTGATCCATCAGGTCGAAGACCGCGATGTCAGCCCGGGCGCCTGCTTCGAGCCGCCCGAGATCGCTGCGTCCCAGAGCTTTCGCACCGCCCAGCGTGGCGGCGTCGAAGAGATCGGCGCAGCTGACGGCTGCGGTGTCGCCCTCGACTACGCGGCAGGTGATGAGGCCGACCAGAAGGTTCATCAGCATGTCGGGCGGCGTCGTGTCCGTACCCATGGCGATGTTGATGCCGCGCTCCTTGACCGAGCGGAAGGAGTTGAGCGTGCTGCCGCCGCGTGCCGAGACCATTGGGCAATGGACGATGCTGACGCCGTTGTCGGCATAGAGCTTGAGATCGTTGGCCGTTGCCTGCGTGGCATGCGGGGCGATCAACCGCGAACTCAGGAAGCCGAGGCTCGCCATCCACTCCGGCGCCGTCTTGCCGTGAAGACGACGGACCGTATCGACCTCCATCGTGCCCTGTGCGGCGTGCAGCCGGATCGAGCAATCGAGATCGCGCGCGGCATCCGCCGTTCTCCTCAGCAGCGCCTCGGTGCAGGTCTCGACGCGATCAGGGGCCAGAAGTCCATGAACCAGACCGCCATGACGGCCATCATGCTCACGGATGAAACCGATGGCATCGTTGAGACCCTGAAGGCCCCTCGCCTCGTCGAAGACTGCATCGAGCTGTCCTGGCGCCTCCAGCACCATGCCGCCGGAGCGGTAGGCAGGGCTCAGATAGACGCGCAGGCCGAGATCGCCGGCGGCATCCGAGGCGGCTGCAAACTCCTCGACCGTTTCGCCCCACTCCCGATAGAACAGCGACGCGATCGGTGCCGCGGTGGTGATCCCGTTGAGCAGAAGCTGAGCGAAGGAGAAGCGTTTCTGGAACGCCAGTTCCTCCTGCGTATACATTTCATAAGGCCCGCGCTCGACGTAGGAGCGCGGCCAGACCCGGCCCTTGGCCCAGCCTGGCTGATGGTCGATGGAAAGGATCGTCGTGTCGAGATCCGAGAGGGCATCGAGATCGATCAGGCCGGGGCTGATCATCGCCGCGCCGAAATCCACCCTGCGTGCGACCTCGCCCTCGAAGTGCGGCCCGACATAAAGCAGGCTGCCGCCTTCGATAACCACTTCGCCGTTTGGGATGAGACGGTGACTGCCGTCGCGGTGGCCGAGAACCCATTGCGCCGTCAACAGTGTGCGGCCTTCGGCACGCGTGCCGAGTTTCAAATCCTTGAGGTCGATCATGGGATGGCTACCTCCGCGATACCGTTACGGGCAACGACACGGCCGCGCTTGACGACCAGCGGACGTGGTGCGACTTCGACGACTGCATGGGCAAGCGTTTCGCCGACGAGCAGGGTAAAATCGGCATTGCAGCCGACTTCCAGGCCGTAGCCGGCAATGTCCATGACGTCAGCGCCACCGGTGGAGCAGACATGAAGCGCATGCCCCAGGTCGACGTCGCGGCGCAGGCCGTTCTTCATGCCGAGGATGCGAACGCGGTCCATCATATCCGGCTGGCCCCACGGGCCCCAGGTGTCGCGAATGCCATCGCAACCGGCCGCAACCTTCACACCAGCCTCCTTGAGGCGCAGGATTGACGGTACCGTCGAGGACGGCGAGCCCGTCGTGACGATGCGCACGTCGAGGTCGGCGATCTGCTCGATCAGGCCGGCGACCCGCAGGTAATCCGGAGCGCCGAGCGCAAAGGCGTGGCTGATCGCAACCTTTCCCTGCATGCCGAGCGCACGAATGCGCTCGAACATCATCTCCATGCTGAAGGCGCCGAGTTCGCCGGCTTCATGCAGATGGATGTCGATCGGCTTGCCATGTTTTTCCGCAAGGCCGAAGACGACATCGAGATGTCCCTTCGGGTCACGGTCGATGCCACAAGGATCAATTCCACCAAGGACTTCCGCGCCATTGCTTAGAGCCTGGTCGAGAAGCTCGACCGTGCCCGGGCGCGTCACCAGGCCCGACTGCGGAAAGGCGACAATCTCGATGTCGATGATGCCGTCGAGCGCCTCGCGCGTTTCGATGATGCCTTCCATCAGGCGCAGGCCATGGGTTGTGTCGATATCGACATGGCTGCGGATATGGCTGGCGCCGTTCGCCGCCAGCAGGATCGCCTGGCGCATGGACTGGCGATGCGGATCGATGCCGATCTCAAGCCGCTTCTCGCGTTCGAAATCGATGCGTCCGCGTAACGTTGCGACCTTGGCGTTTTCATGCCAGGGCATGCCCCAGACCGACTTGTCGAGATGGGTATGGGCTTCGACCAGGCCGGGAATGGCGATGTGGCCACGGCCATCCTCGATCGCCAAGCCATCGGCCTGAAGGTTCTGGCCGATCGCTTCGATCTTGCCGTTGCGGATCAGGATATCCTTCGGCGCCCCGCCGTGGGGACGGACGTTACGGATCAAAAGGTTGGACATCATTCACCTCAGTTTCGGATTGAGTGCGTCGCGCAGCCAGTCACCAAGAAGGTTGACCGAGACGACAAGTAGGCAAAGCTGCAGCACCGGGAAGAGGACGACCCACCAGACACCGGAGAACAGGAACTGGTTGCCAAGTCGGATGAGCGTTCCGAGGCTGGGCTGGCTCGGCGGCATGCCGATGCCGAGGAAAGAGAGCGTCGCTTCCGTGAGGATCGCCATGCCGAAGTTCAGCGTGGCTGCAACCATGATCGGCGTCAGCGTGTTGGGCAGGATATGGTTGAGCATGATCCGCCGCGCCGGCGTCTTCAGGAGGCGGGCTGCCTGGACATATTCCTTTCCGCGCTCGACGATCGTCTGAGCGCGGACGGTTCGGGCATATTGAACCCAGGCGCTGAGCGTGATTGCCAGCACGAGAACAGCTGCCGATCCGACGTCGCGCAGCTCCGGCGGCAGCATCTGGCGGGCAACGGCACTAACGAGAATGGCGATCAGGATCGTCGGGATCGAGAGCAGAACATCGCCGATGCGCATCAGGATGTTGTCGACAACGCCGCCAAAATAGCCGGCGATGAGACCGAGGCTGAGGCCGACCGTCAGCGACAGGATCACCGAGCAGACCCCGATCAGGATCGAAATGCGAGAGCCGTAGAGAATAGCCGAAAGCATGTCGCGGCCCTGGGTGTCAGTGCCGAGAATGAAGGGCCATTGGCCATCAGCCTGCCAGATCGGCGGCAGCTCCGAGTTCCAGAGATCGAGCTGCGCCGGATCGAACGGGTTCTGCGGCGCGATCAACGGCGCGGCAAAAGCCGCGGCGATGAGCACGAGCAGGATCAGCGCGCCGGCGATTGCCGACGGACTGCGGGTGAAGGACCACCAGAGATCGCTCTGACGCCAGCGCGCGAGCCGGCCGATCTTGGCTGTCGAGGTTGTTTCCTGAGCCTGGTCAGTCATGGGGCGGCCTCAGCGTGTGGCATCGCGAAGACGGGGATCGATGACCGCATAGGCGATATCGACAAGCGTGTTCAGCGTGACGAAGATGAAGGAGACGATGCACAGGTAGCCTGCCATCACCGGGATATCGAGGAAGGTCACCGCCTGAATGAACAGCATGCCCATTCCCGGCCACTGGAACACGGTTTCGGTGATCAGTGCGAAGGCGATCAGCGAGCCGACGTTCATCGCCGTCATGGTGACAACAGGCATCAGACAGTTGCGAAGCGCATGGCGGAAATTGATGCGCCACCGCGGCACGCCGCGGGCACGGGCAAACTTCACGAAATCAGAACGCAGCACTTCCATCATCTCGGCGCGCACGAGCCGCATGACGAGCGTGATCTGGTAGAGGGCAAGCGCAAAGGACGGCAGAAGCAGGGACGCACGCCCGGATGCGGTCAAGAGGCCCGTGCTCCACCAGCCGATCTGGACGACGTCGCCGCGGCCGAAGGCCGGCACTACGCCGAGCGAAACGGCAAAGACAAGGATCAGCAGGATGCCAACGACAAAGCTCGGCAGGGAAACGCCGATAATGCTGACGAATTGCAAGCCTTCCGAATACCAGCGGCCTCGATGGATCGCCGTCAGCACGCCGAGCGGAATGCCGACCAGCAGCGACAGGACGGTGGCGACCAGAGCCAGTTCGATGGTCGCCGGGAAGCGTTCGGCGATCAGCGTCATCACGTCCTGACCGTTTCGGTAGCTGATGCCGAAATCGCCCTGGGCCGCGTTGACGACGAAGCGCACATACTGGGTCAGGAACGGATCGTTCAGCCCGAGCTTTTCGCGCAGTTCGAGCCGATCGGCTTGCGACATCTGTTCGTTGGCCATCAGTTCGACCGGGTCGCCGGCGAAACGAAAGATCATGAAGGCCATCAGCGCGACGGCGAGCATGACCATCACGGCATTAGCCAGCCGCTTGATCAGAAAGACAATCATTGGGTTTCCCGCTCAATGAGAAACCCCGACAGAGCAGGCTCTGCCGGGGCAATGTGGGGTCAATCGCCGATACGGGTCAGCCAGTGGCGCGGCTTGTTGTCGGCGCGGATGGTGACGTCGGTCACTTCCTTCGACATCGCCCATGCCATCGGCTGCTGATGCAAGGGGATCATGATGACCTGATCCTTGGCAAACTTCAGCGCTTCGGTCTCGATCGCCAATCGCTTGTCGCGATCCATTTCGACGGCGGCCTTCTTCACCATGGCGTCGAGTTCGGGATAGGACCAGCCGCCATAGTTGGCGACGCCGGCAGCACCTTCGCGGGTCGAAAGCACCTGGATCAGGATCGAGTAGGCATCGAGCGTCGGCTCGTTGGCCCAGCCGATCATAAAGGCATCGGACTTGCCGCCGGCGCGCTTCGGCGCCTGCACGGCGCGCGGACCAATGTCGAGCGTCGGCTTGAGCCCGACACGCGACAGCATCGACACGAGCGCACTGCAGACGTCTTCTTCGTTGACGCTTTCGTCGTTCATGCAGACAAGCGTGAACTCGGTGCCGACGGCGCCTGCTTCTTCCAGGAGCTTCTTAGACAGTTCCGGATCATAGGTGGTCGGCACATCCAGTTCGGCGCTGTAGCCCGGGATCTCAGGCGCAACCATGGTACCGGCCACATGCGACTTGCCGCGCATGACGCGCTTGAAGATCAGCTGACGGTCGATCGCATGATCGATCGCCTGGCGGACCTTGATGTCATTGAAGAAGTTTTCGCGGCCGTCGTTGAGCTTGTCCTTGCGGTTGAAGACCAGGTGGATCGTGCGCAGGTCGGAGCGCTCGACGACCTTGATGTTCGGATCGCTCTTCAGCCGGTCGAGATCCTGCACGGGCGCACCGTCGGTCAGGTCGATCTCGCCCGACAGGAGGGCCGCGACGCGAGTAGCAGCCGACGTGATCGGGGTGAATTCGATGCGGTCGAGATTGTGCTTCGGGGTATCCCACCAGCCGTTATTCTTGACGAGCACGGTCTTGCTGTCAGGCACGCGCGACTCAACGATGAACGGCCCGGTGCCGTTGGTGTGATAGGTGGTGTAACCCTCGACCTTGCCGCCGACATCGGTCGGCAATTCGGACTTGTTCTCGATCAGCCAGTCCTTGTCGAACATGAAGATGTTGGTCATGTCGTTCAGGAACAGCGGGCTTGGCGAATTTACCTCGATATCGACCGTGTAGTCGTCCACCTTCGTGGTGGAGACATAGGCCGGAATGTTGCCACGCAGCGGCGACGTCGGGTGGCTGACGCGAGCCATCGAGGCCATCACGTCGTCGGCGTTGAAATCCGCGCCGTTCTGGAACTTCACGCCCTTGCGCAGGTGGAAACGCCAAACCTTTTCGGAGACCAGCTCCCACTTGGTGGCGAGTGCCGGCTCAACGACGAAATCTGGCGTGTAGCGCGTCAGTCCCTCATAGACGTGATTGAGGAAGGCGAGGTTCGACGTGCTGCCGTAGGAATACGGGTCGAGCGAGAAGATATCCCGCGGGCTGCCCCAGCGCAGCGTTTCGGCCTGTGCCGTCGAGGCGAGAAAGGCGAATGCCAACCCCGCAAGGAGATGCTTTCTCAGTTTCATGTGGTTCCCTCTGTTTTTTCCCATTCGTCGCCGTGCCGTCTACCCGGTCGGTCCGCGATCCCTCGATCACTGGATGGCTGACAGCGCTAGATTTGAAGTTGTTGGCTCTAATGTCAACTATTTTGTCGACAATTATGTTGGCAAGAATTAGCGATCTCGGTTTTACGGGAGAAAACCGTGCGAAATCAGCGATTTCGAAGCGGCGGCTACTTGCAATCGTGACGCGATAAACCGGGCAACAGCCCGCTTTTCAAGGTGGATTGCTGTTGAGGGAGACACAATGAGCCGGCGGCAGCATGATCTTAGCAGGCCGCATGCAGGCAGAAATCTGCGGGTTCTTGCTGCTTCATTGCGTCCAGAACACCAAAACAGCCCGCCCCGTCGCAGTCGGATGACCGGATGGAACGGACTGCTTTTCGTTAGCAACGGCCGGCGGACCGCGAATCGACGGTTGGCTCAGCTCTCGCGGAAGGCTCGGCTGACCTGATCCATCAGCGGCTTGATGAAGTATGAAGCAACGCTTCGTTCCCCGGTGGTAATGAACGTCTCCACCGGCATGCCTGGCATCAGCGAGACATTGCCAAGCCGTTGGATCTCTGCCGGCGTGATCGCGATGCGCGCGACGTAGAAGCTCGCACCCGTCCGCTGGTCGACCGACACATCGGCGGACACCCGCTCGACGGCCCCGACAATTTCCGGCGTCGTCTTCTGGCTGAAGGCGGAGAAACGCAGGATCGCCTTCTGTCCGGAATAGATCTGGTCGATGTCCTGCGGCGCGACCTTGGCCTCCACGACGAGTTTGTCGATATCCGGCACGATCATCATGATCGGCTCGCCCGGAGCGACCACACCACCGACCGTATGGACGGCGAGCTGGTGCACGATGCCGTTCTGCGGCGCGACGATATCGACCCGCTTCAGCTGGTCTTCGGCCGCCACCTTGCGCTCGACATATTCGCCGATGCGGGCATCCATTTCGCGCAGGTCGGTTCCGACCTCCTCGGCCCATTGCTCGTCGACCTGAATGATCTGCAGCGATGTCTCGGCGATCTTCTCGTGCACGCCGGCGACGCCTGCCAGCAGCCTGCCCATCTCGCCATCGATGTCGGTTGCCTGGCGCTCGAGTGCGCTGAGGCGGCTCTTTTCCATCAGCCCCTTGTCATGCAGGAAGGTGTAGCGGCCAAGCTCCTCCTTGATCAAGATCCGCTCGCGGCTACTGGCGGTGCGCTCGGCATCCATGCCGCGGATCTCGTCGTTCAGCTGCTGCACACGCCGCTCCAGTTGCCGCTTCTTGCTCTCGCGCACATCCCTGCGGCTTTCGTAAAGGCGTTGCTCGGCATGCATCATTGCAGCCACATCAGGATCCTCGGCGCGCGACAGCAATGTCTCCGGGAAAACGACACGTTCCGTACGATCGCGTTCGCTCTCCAACCGCGCCTTGCGGGCGGCGAACTGGTCCAGGCTCTTGAGAATGATCGCCAGATTGGCCTTCGTCATCGTCGCGTCGATGCGCATGACGACATCCCCCGCCTTCACGTGATCGCCGTCGCGCACCATGAGTTCGCTGACGACGCCGCCAACGGGATGCTGCACCTTCTTCAGGCTGCTTTCGACAACCACGGATCCTTGAGCGATCACCGCCCCGACGATTTCCGTACCGATCGCCCAACCGCCGAAGAGCCCGACCAGCGTGGCAAATCCGAGCACACCGACGATCAGGTGGGTGCGGATCGAACGTCTGAGTGTCTGCCAATCATCCATGTTCATGCCTTTGCTGCTTCTGCTGATTGCACCACCTTGAGCGCACCCGGATTGGCGGTTGTCTGCCTTAGAACCTTCGAGAGAACTTCGTCCTTCGGGCCGAAAGCCTGCTGGCGGCCGGCGGCAAGCATCAGCACCTTGTCGACGGCAAGCAGCGCGCTCGGGCGGTGGGCAATGACGATGACGATGCCGCCGCGTTCACGGATCCCGAGGATCGCCGAGGTCAGAGCTTCCTCTCCTTCGGAATCGAGGTTTGAATTCGGCTCGTCGAGGATGACGACGAAGGGATCCCGGTAAAGGGCCCTTGCAAGCGCGATCCGTTGCTTCTGGCCGGCGGAAAGCGGGCGGCCATTTTCCCCGACTTCGGTGGAATAGCCCTCCGGCAGGCTGACGATCAGATCGTGAACCCTTGCTGCGCGGGCAGCGGCGATGATGTCGTCGGCCCCAGCAGCGGGATCGAAGGAGGCGATGTTCTCGGCGATGGTGCCGTCGAGCAGCTCGATCGATTGCGGCATGTAGCCGATATGGCGGGCAAGGGCTGCGGCCGGCCATTGGTCCGGCGTGGCACCATCAAGCCGGATCGCGCCGCGCGCCGGATGCCAGATGCCCACGAGCAGACGCGCAAGCGAGCTCTTGCCGGAGCCGCTCGCACCGATGACGCCGAGCCCTGTGCCAGCCTCCAGTGTGAAGGTGACATCCTGCAACACGGCCTCTGTCGTTTCAGGCGGAAGAGCGCTGACGCGTTCGACAGACAGTGCGCGGCTCGGTGCGGGCAGATCCATGCGATCAGGCGCATCGGGCAAAAGCGCCAGCGTTTTTTGCAGGCGTCGGCGGCTTTGGCGAGCACCGATGAAGCCCTTCCAGTTGGCGATCGCCAGATCGACCGGCGCCAGTGCCCGGGCGGACAGGATCGAGCCAGCGATGATAATGCCGGGCGTTGCCTGCTCGTTAATAACGAGCCAGGCGCCGACCGCAAGGATGCCGGACTGCAGCATCATGCGCAGCACCTTGCTCAACACGCCGAATCCCGAGGAAACATCGCTGGCGCGGCGCTGCTCACGCGTAAACGCGCGGTTCTCATCCTGCCAGCGGCGTCTCAGATGCGGGCCCATGCCCATCACCGAGATCACATCGGCATTGCGGCGGCCGCTCTCGGCCATGCGATTGCGCTTGGAAGAATGGCGCGCAGCCTCTTCGACCGGCCGCTGCGAAATGAGCTCCGTCAACAGGGTAATCGCCGCCAGAATGACAGCGCCTGCGAGTGCCGTGACACCCAGCCAGAAATGGAAGGCAAAGCAGATGGCGATATAGAACGGAAGCCAGGGGAGATCGAAGAGCGCGGTCGGCCCGCTGCCCGAGAGAAAGGCCCTGATGGTATCGAGATCGCGCAACGGCTGGGCGTAGCGACCGCTGATCGGCACCTGCAACTGCAGACCGACGATCGCATCGTAGATCCTTGGTGAAAGCGCCTGGTCGAGCCGATCGGCTATGCGCACCAATAATCGGCCACGCAGCGCGTCGAACAGGCCCTGAAACGCGTATAGCACGACAACGATGGCGAGAAGCGCAACAAGCGTCGGCAGGCTTCTGCTCGGAAGCACCCGGTCGTAGACCTCCATCATGAAGAGCGATCCGGTGAGGTAGAGCACGTTGACGACGGCACTCATCAGGCCAATGCCGACGAAGGCACTCGCACAGCCCGCAAACACACCCTTGAACTGGCTGGAATTTCTGTTGGAAGAACTGTCGCGCATGGTCCCTGATCCGTTGAGATCGCGGCGGTAGCAGGCAGGCATCACAAGGAAATGACATGCATGAAGTGGCTGAAGCCTACGCCGCGCGAAAAAGGGGCGCACCGAATAGTGCGCCCCTCGCTTTGGTTAGGCGAAGCGGAAGTCGTCGATGACGAAGTTTTCCGTTTTCACACCGTTGAAGGTGATGGACGACCCATCGTCGAACGCGATCTGTGCACCGGCGTCACCGTCGGTGAAGGCACCGGAGGACATGAGCGCCTGGTAGTCGGCGAACATGTCCTTCGAAAGCACGACCACGTCGTCGCCCTGTGCACCTGCCTGGAAGTCCAGGACCCCGTCGCGACCGTCGCCGGAGGCGAAGACGAAGGTGTCGGCACCCGCACCGCCGGTCAGCACGTCATTGCCCGTGCCGCCGTTCAGCGTGTCATTGCCGGTACCACCGTTGAGCTGGTCATTGCCGGCACTGCCGCTCAGCGCGTCATTGCCAGCGCCGCCCATAAGCACGTCGTTGCCAGCACCACCCTCGACCACATCGTTGCCGTCTCCGGCGACAACGCGGTCATTGCCTGCCCCGGCATCGACCATGTCGTTGCCATCGCCCGCCAGCACCGTGTCGTTGCCGTTGCCGGCCTCGATCATGTCCTTGCGGTCAGTGGCAACCAGCGTGTCGTTGCCGTCGGTGCCTTCGACGACGTTGTACTCGGTGTAGCCGTCGATCTTGATCGAGGCGGTGCCGGTCGATTCCCCACCCTGGGCGTCACGCACGGTGTAGGTGACGGTGACCATGGCGTTCTGCTCGTCTTCCAGAGCCATAAAGGCAGAAGACGGATCGGCGACGAGCTTGCCATCGACGATCGAGAAGGCTGTAGCAGCCTGAGCATTCGTCAGTGTCAGACCGGTCACCGCCGTGACCGCAAAACCGACGAGCGTCAGCCGGTCGCCTTCGATATCGGTATCGTTGGCAACGAGGTCGAAGGTGGCGGTCTCGTTCTCGGCAACGCCGCCGGTATCGGCAACAGCCACCGGTGCATCATTGACCGGCTTGATCGTCACACTGACGGTGCTCTCGCTGCTGCCACCCTTGCCGTCGGACACAACGACGATGAAGCTGTCCGATCCGTTGACATTGGCATTCAGATCGTAGGTCCAGGCGCCGGTTCTGCCATCGAGTGCGACGCTGCCATTGGCGGGCCCAGCGCCCGTCTTGACGGCATAGCTCAGCGTATCGCCATCGATATCGGTTGCCGTGATCGTGCCGCTGATCGACGTATCCTCGTTCGTCTCAATGGTCAGCGACGATGCAACAGGCGCGTCGTTGACCGGCTTGACGACGAAGGTGGCGCCGGCTTCGCTCGAGCCGCCGCGACCGTCGGAGATCTGATAGTGGAAGGAGGCTTCGCCATTGAAGTTGGCGGCGGGCGTGAAGCGAATGCCACCCTCCTCGACGGTGGCGGTACCACCGACGACCGAAGTGACGCCAGTTACCTTCAACTGATCGAGATCGGCATCGCTGTCGTTGGCGAGCAGGCTCGCAAACGGGATGACGAAGGATGGCGCATCCTCATCGATCGGGGCAAGCGTGTCGCTGGCGGCAACCGGACCACGGTTGACGAGGCTGTTGGCGATCGCCGCGCGGTTCATGACCGTGCCATCGGCGAAGGTAACGAGTTCGACACCGCCGCCTGCCAGTTGGCCGTTGAGGGTCAGTTTTTCGCCATTGGCGAATTCGACCTCGACGGCTTCACCGTATTTATGCAGGACGGCTTCGCCGCGGGCGATGTCGTGCAGGACGAGAACGTCGCTATCAGCAGATGCAGCGGCCGTTTCGACGATTTCGTCGGAGCCTTCGCCACGTCCGTAGACGTAAGTATCAGAACCGTCACCGCCGATCAGCGCGTCGTTGCCGGCACCACCTTCGATCAGGTCGTCGCCGAGACCGCCGGCAATAATGTCGGCACCCTCGCCGCCCATCAGCACATCGTTGCCCTTGCCGCCGACAAGCCCGTCACGTCCGGCACCACCCATCAGCGTATCGTCGCCGTCGCCGCCATCGACGCGATCGTCGCCGCCGTTGCCGATGAGGGTGTCGTTGCCACCAAGACCGTAAATCGTCTCGCCGGCTTCACCACCGACCAGCATGTTACGGGTATTGGTGCCGTTGATCACCTGGCCGCCTTCGAGGCCCGATTTCAGATCGACAACCGTCAGATCGTCGAAGGACAATCCGGCATTGCCCCAGGAATAGAGGCCGAAGGTACCAGCATCGAGACCACGGTCGCCGACCGGATAGGCAAAGAGTGCCTCGTCATTGAGGAAGGCGGTGGTCTTGTCGCCGACGACTTCGACGCGCAGCTTCATCGCCTGGCCCGGCTCATATTTGCCCGGAACCTGGGCAAGAATCTCCTCGACCCCGTTCTTCATGCGCACCAAGTTGAAGATGCTGCCAGCACCATTGCCAGGGCTGCGGTCGAGGATGCCATCGGCATCGAGCTCGAGCTTGTAGTAGTTCTTGTTGTCCTTGTAGCGGAACAGGAAGCCGAGGCCGTCCTTGTCAGGCGTCTGGATCGTCGCCTCGACCGCATAGTCGGTCCAGGCAAGTGCTGCCGGATCCTTGAACAAAGCATAAGTGCCGAGACGAAGGACGTTGACGCCGTCGCCAAGCGGGCTCCAGCCACGCTTCCACAGATCCGCGGCAGTTGCCCCGCTCCAAGTCAGTTCGCGGCTCGCAAGCCCCGTCGTCTGTGCCAGCTTTCCGTCGGCAAGCAGCCATTCGGAGGCCTTTCCATCAGGTCCGATGCCGCCAAGCTCGCCCTCATCGACGATGTTGAAGCGCGACAGGGACTGCGGCGACGAGAAGTCTTCGGCAACAAGGATCTTGGTGCGGTCGACAACGGTGATATCGACACGATCGGTCGAGACCGAACCGTCCACAGCCGTCACCTTGAGCAACAGTTTGTTGACGCCGGTGTCGAGATTGACGTTGGCGGTCTTGCCATTGGCAATGACGTTGCCGGCGAGGTCCGTCCAGACGTAGTCGAGCAACTGCTTCGGACCGAACGAGCCGGAGGCGTCAAGCTTGACGGAAGCCTTGCCGTCGCCGTCGATGTCGTAGGTTCGCTGGTCGATGCCGGCTTTTGCCGTCGTATCTGCCCTGGTGACAACGATGTCATCGAAGACCGACGCGCGCTGGCCACTGGAGTAGAGGCCGACGGTGCCGCCACTAAGCGGTGCATTGGCGTCCGTGACCGGTCCAGCAAAGACATTCTTGTCGCCGAGGAAGATGTTGATCGCGCCGCCGGTGACAGCCACGGTCAACGGGATTTCCATATTGTAGGGCGAACCTTCGTTCACCGATGCCAGGATGGTCTCGACGCCGTTGGCCACCTTGACCAGTTGGCGGCGATTGGTTTCGCCATCGAGCGTGAAGCGGTAGTGGTTGTTGGCGTCCTTGTAGTAGAAGAGAACGCCGATCGCGTCGTTGTCGAGCTGGGTCAACGACGCTTCGAAGACGTAGTCCGTCCAGGTAGACGAGCCCTCACCGACGAAGACCAGCTTGTTGCGGGCGGCATCGCTTTGGTCGAAGAGCGCGGCCTCAGGTGCTGCAAGGCCGGCTGCTCCGGTCGGACGCGAGAAGACCGTTCCCTTCAACAGGAAGTTTCCGGTATTGCCGTTGGCCGCACCGATATCGGTTGCCCAGCCGTTGGCATTGCCGTCGTTGAAGGTTTCGACCAACAGAGTGCGATCGCCACGGACAATTACGTCAACGGTGTCGCTGGTCTTGATGCCGTTGAAATCGGTGGTGGTCAGCGTCAGCTTGTGCTTGCCCAGCTCGAGCTCGGCCTTAGCGTCCTTGCCTTCAGCCACCACGTCGCCGTTCTCGTTGGTCCAGACCCAGCTCTTGACGCTTGCCGGCAGCAGCGACTTGGCACCGGAAAGCGCGACATTGGCGGACGAGGCACCCGCAGAAGCGTCAGCGATGATGTCGTCACCGGCTTCAGCCATGGCGCGTGCATTGCCGCCGCTGACGTCAATGTTCTCGAACACTTCCTGGTGGCCACGATAGTAGCCGGTCAGGCCGTCGCGATCGAGTTCCGGCTTGGTGCGGAAGCCGTCTAGGTAGTCGTCGAACCCGGTGAAGTAGGTCTCGGTGGAAATGCGGTTGTTGTCGGGATCGATGGTGATCAGGCGGATGGCGCCGTTGCCACCATTGTTGCCTTTCGCTTCGTTGCCGTTGCCGGTGATCTCGCGCGACACACCATTCTGGTAGTTGACCAGGAACTGGAAGACCGGCTCGCCGTACTGATTGTAGGTGATGTCGGTTTCAGCGCCATCGCCGAAGATGTGACCGGAGAAGGTCATGACGATGTTCGGATAGCGGGCGAGCAGTTCGCGCGAAACATATTCGCCGTCGTTGGCGCCGCGCTGGTCGGTGCGCATGCCGTAGTCGTAGCCTGCACCTTCGTCGTAGAGCGGCAGGGCCAGATTGTCCTGGCGGCCGGCATAGCTCGTCAGCGAGTGGGTGGCGAGCATGACGCGATAATCGGGATGGGCCTCGATGACGTCGCCTGCCCAACGGATCACGTCGTCGCGCGGACCGAACTCGAGCGAGATCGACAGCCACTTGGTGCCATCGGGGGCCGTGAACGTGCTGTAGGTGTTGCGGGCGCTCATCAGCTCCTGATCGTAGGCGCCGCCAAAGGTGCCCGGGCTGGTTTCTGCCTGCTTGTCCGGCGAGAAACGCTGGTCGAGATAGATCGACGAGTGGTCGGCAGCACTGCCGCCATTGGCCTGGTCATGGTTGCCCGGAAGCAGGGCGTAGGGGATCTTGCCGTCGAGCTTGCGAAGGGCAGCTTCGGCGATGTCCCACTGGCCGGACAGGTTGTTCTGGGTGATGTCGCCGACATGGGTCATGAAGACGATGTTGTGGCTCTGGCGATTGTCCAGCAGCCACTGCGTCATGTCGCCGAAGAAGTGCTTGATGCCATCGTTGGACGTGTAGTCCTGCGTATCCGGGAAGACGGCGATCGTATAGGCATTCGCACCGGCGACGCGGACGCGGAAATCATCGCTGACCGCATGGCCGGCGGCGTCGGTTGCCGTCACGCGGACGTCGGAGTGACCGAGCGCTGCGAAGTCCAGCACCAGCTTGTTGCCATTGGTGAGGACGGCATTCAGCACCTCGCCCTTGCTGTTCTGGACGGTGAAGGTCAGGTTTTCACCGGAGAAATGCTGCGACAGGTCGAGCGTCACATTGGCCGCGTCCGGCGTAACCATCATGTCCTTGATGGTAGTGGTCTTGACGACGGAGCCCGGGTTCGGCGTCGTGTCCTGGCCGACGGCCGGAATGCCGGCCGTTGCCGGCGTCGTTGTCGAAACGGTCGTGCCCTCGCCGCTCAAGGAACCCTGGCCGAAGGCCGGCGTGGTCGAGCCTTCACCGAAACGGAACTCGGTGCCGTTGGAAGACAGCGCATCCGTCTTCAGCGCATCAGGAACGATGCCCTCCGGCTTGGCATTGCCGAGCGCCGACAGTTCGGTACCGGTGAGAACCTTTTCGATGAAGAGGAAGTTGCTGAGATAGCCGGAAGACGTTTCGCCGTCTTCGTCGGCGAAGATCAGGAAGCCTTTGGCCTTGTCGATGGTGAAGCGGGCGGCAAGCGTGCCGGTCATCTTCTGTTCGGCGACGAACTCGCCGTTGATGTATTTCTTCATCGAGACGGCGCCGCTGGCGTCCTTGTCGATCGTCAGGCCAATTCGGTTCCAGGCATCGAGCTTGGCGGTGCCGCGATAGTCGCTGTTGATGCCGAGGCCGAAGCTCTCGCCGCCAACCTTGCCGAAGATATCGCCATCAGACGTGTTGGTGACATCCGTCTGCAGGAACGGGATCCAGCCGCTGGAGCCAGCCGACGGGAAGTAGGCGTCGTAGACCAGGCTGTAGGACGAAACATTGCCCGTGCCGCCGGGCGACACGAGAATGCCCTGTTGGGCCTGCACACGCGGGATATTCAGGAGCCAATCGGACGAAGATTGGATCGGAGTCGCTAGCGAATTGGGGGAGGAAGTCATGTCGGCTTTCTCTCTAAAGGTGAACGGGATCGGCTCTTGGCCGTGCGTCACCGTTAGCCGCCACCCTTACCGCGCAGATGACAGTTGCTTAACAAAACGTAAAACGGCCATAGCGTTTTCCGATGGCTGCCATCGGTTTCGCCCACCTCTTAGTGGACCGATCGGTGTGGTCACCGCCGGTGTCATGTGCCTGTCAGCTTTTGCGACAATGATACGCGCGCGGATCCAACAGGCCATGCCCGCAGGCAACAGAACCGGAAGCAATGTCGATCACTCAATTGAAAGCGTTTCACATCGTCGCCCAGTCCGGCGGCTTCTCCCAGGCTGCCCGCGACATGGCGATCAGCCAGTCCACATTGTCCCAGCATGTGCGGGACCTGGAGGCTTTATGCGGGCAGAACCTGCTAGATCGAAAGGCGCGCGGCGTCAGCCTCAGCGCCCATGGCGAGCGCCTGTTCGAAATCACCTCGCGCCTGTTCCAAGCAGAGAAGGAAGCCAACGCCTTCCTGCGTGGCGAGGCCGGCACAACTGGCGGTCATCTGCGTGTTGCCGCCGACGGCCCCATCCTGGCGCTACCGATCCTCTCGCGGTTGAAGATCGATCGACCAAAACTGACATTCTCCCTAGCCGTCGATAATTCCGCCCGTGTGATCGACCAGATCATCGACTATCGCGCCGATGTCGCAATCACCGCGCAGATCCCCGACG
Source organism: Ensifer canadensis (assembly GCF_017488845.2). NCBI lineage: Bacteria > Pseudomonadati > Pseudomonadota > Alphaproteobacteria > Hyphomicrobiales > Rhizobiaceae > Ensifer > Ensifer canadensis. The sequence goes on along the minus strand of NZ_CP083371.1, from coordinate 1,072,448 downwards.
ACCCGCGCCTCCATGGCGTCCGTTTTCTGAGCATGCGCCTCGGCCTCTGCGTGCCGGCATCCCATCCGTTGGCATCGCGCGACGGCGTCACCATGAAGGAACTCGAAGGTCTCTCCTTCGTCATGCGCGAGCGCGGCTCGCGCACCCGCGAGATCTTCGAGAAGAATCTCGCCGACCACTCCATCTCGATCCATCAGATCGTCGAGATTTCCTCGCGCGAGGGCGTGCGCGAGGCAATCGCCAATGGCGTCGGCTGTGGCGTCGTTGCCGATCTCGAATTCGGCCATGACATCAGGCTCTCGTTCGTGCCGATCGACGACGCGAGAGAGATCATCTACGAGTACGCGATCTGCCTGGCCGAGCGCCGTCATCTGCCGCTGATCCGCGGCTTCCTCGATGAGGCGAGCCGCCTGTTGCCCGAAGTGGGCGACACGTTCAAAACGCCATTGCCTCTGCAGAAAGCGACAACAAAAACAATAGTTTCTGCGTACTTCCTGACACAATAGATTATAGCTTTCGTTCGTTGACGTAACGGCAGCCTCAGAGCTTGGCCGTCGCGCCGAAGCCCGTGAGGAAAGACGTCAGATTGTCGGACAGCGCATCGCAGAGATAGCCGCCCTCCTGAACGATGGCCGTCGGCAAGCCCAAACCGGCGATCGCCGCGCCCATCCTTGCGAAGCCTGATGTCGAGACCGACAGGCCACCGAAGGGATCGCCCTCGAACGCATCGAGCCCGAGTGCCACCACAAGCGCGTCCGGCGCGTAGGCGCGGATCCGGCGGAAGGCGACGTCGAGGGCTGCGAGGAAATCGGCGTCGCCGGACTTGCGCTCGAGCGGCAGATTGAGGTTGTAGCCAAGGCCCGGCCCCTCGCCGCGTTCGTCCGCATGTCCCCAGAAGAAGGGGTAGAAGCGCACGGGATCCGCGTGGATCGAGACCGTCAGCACATCGGAGCGCTGATAGAAGATGCCCTGCGTGCCGTTGCCGTGATGCAGATCGATATCGAGGATCACCACGCGCGACGCGTTCGACAGAAAACGCTGCGCCGCAACGGCGGAGTTGTTGAGGAAGCAGAAGCCGCCAGCAACGTCTGCAAAGGCATGATGACCGGGTGGGCGGCAGAGCGCATAGGCGGCGCGATCCCCAGCCAGCACCGCATCTGCCGCATCGACCGCGCTCCAGGCGCTCCAGCGCACGCTCTCCCAGGTTTCGCCGGAGATCGGGCATGCGGTGTCTGCCATGTGATATCCGGCCTGCCCTACTGCGGAAGCCGGGTATCGGCCATCGCGGGCCAGCGGGTGAATGTTCGGTATCACCTCGTCCGAGGCTTCGGCGATGCGCTGCCAGCGCGCGTAGATATGCTCGAGAAAGTCGAGATATTCGGGCGTGTGCACGGCGGCAATCGGGGCGAGCCCGTGGTCGCGCGGCCGAACGACGGAGCATCCGGCATCACGGGCGCCGATCAGGAGCCTTTCAACCCGTTCGGGCTGCTCCGGGTTCGGCTGCGGCGCCCCGCTCGAAAGGAAAGCCTTCGGGTCGTGTCGCTTCTGTTCCTGTGCGTAGAAGGCTTTCATGCTCTCTCCCGTTCCTGCATCGTCAAGCTTTCAGTCCCTCGGTGAGTGCCACAAAGGCCTCGCCATAGGCGGCATGAGCGCGGTCTTTCGTCTGCCAGGTAATGCCGAGCCGCTGGTAAAGGCGCTGCGCCGGCTCGTTCTCCACATCGACTTCCAGCCGCAGGTAGTCCCCGCCCCGCGCCCTCGACCACGAGGCCACTTCGCGCAGCAGGCGCTCGCCGATACCGAGGCCGCGGAAGCGATCGCCGACATACAGATCCTGCACGAAGACGCCGGGCCGGCCGCGCCAGGTCGAGAAGATCGGAAAGAACAGGCAAAGGCCGGCAAATTCGCTATCCACCTCGGCAATCAGACTACCGAAGGCAGCAGCGGGACCGAAACCGAAGCGGCTGAAGTCCTCGACCGTGCAGGTGACCTTGCCGACCATATCGAGCCCGCGGCCCATCGCCTGGATCGCGCCGTGCATCGCCTCGGCGTCCTCAACCTCACCGGGGCGAATGCGGATATCTGCGGTCTTCCCGTGCGTCGTCGTCACTTCCGTCCCCTTTTCTGCCGATGAGCCTATTGGCATCGATGACGCGCCTGTTGCCGCGGCGTCAGAATGCCACCTGATCTCCGCCTTTGAGGCCGAGAAGATCACGTGCTTCCTTAGGGGTGGCAACCTCCAGCGACAAGGCGTCGAGAACGGCGCGGATGCGTAGAACCTGTTCGGCATTGCTGGTCGCAAGTTGCCCGCGGCCATTGTAAAGGCTGTCCTCCAGCCCCACCCGCACATTGCCGCCCATCGCAGCCGCCATAGTGATCATCGGCATCTGGTGCCGGCCGGCGGCCAGCACCGAGAACGAATAGTCGTCATCGAAAAGCTTGTCGGCGATGCGCTTCATATGCGTCAGGTTCTCCGGATCGGCGCCGATGCCGCCGAGAATGCCAAAGACGAACTGAATGAACAGATGACCGGAGACCAGACCGCGGTCGCGGAAATGCGCCAGCGAATAGAGATGGCCGACATCGTAGCATTCGAATTCGAACCGTGTGCCGCATCCCTGACCGAGCCGGGTGAGGATGAACTCCATGTCGGCAAAGGTGTTCTTGAAGATCGAGCTGCGCGTCGCCTCCAGCAGCTCCGGCTCCCAATCGTGTTTCCACGCCACTGGCTTGTCGAGCGCCGGAAACAGGGCGAAGTTCATGGACCCCATGTTCAGCGAGCACATTTCCGGTTCGGCCCGCAAGGACGCCGCCAAGCGGTCCTCCAGCGCCATCAGCGACGAGCCGCCGGTCGATATGTTGACGATGGCGTCGGTCGACTGCTTGATCCGCGGCAGAAACTGCATGAACAGCGAAGGGTCGGCCGAAGGCCGGCCGTCCACGGGATTTCGCGCATGCAGGTGCAGGATCGAGGCGCCGGCCTCCGCCGCTGCGATTGCTTCCGAAGCGATCTGGTCCGGCGTGATCGGCAAATGGGGCGACATGGTCGGCGTGTGCACCGAGCCCGTCACCGCACAGGTGATGATGACCTTCCTGCGCGACGTCTTGGTTTTCGTCATAATGTCGATCTCAACGGTTGTCGGGAAGATTGAGTTCGGCGGCAAGTTGCTCGAGCACATCGCCGAGAATAGCGACGATCTCGCCGATCTGCTCTCTGGTGATGATCATCGGCGGGCAGACCAGAAAATGATCGCCTTCGACTCCGCCGCGTGTCCGCCGCGAATAGATGATCAGTCCACGCTCATAGGCGAGATCAACGACCCGCTGATGTGCGTTCAATTCCTTCGGCAAGGGCTTCATCGTCTCACGATCAGAAACGAACTCGGCGGCAAGCAACAGACCCTTGCCGCGCACATCGCCAATAAACGGGAACCGCTCGGAAAGCGCGACCAGCTCGGCCTTGAGCGCGTCGCCCATGACGGCTGCATTGTCGATCAGGCCGAGCCGATCGATCTCGTCCAGCACCGCAAGGCCGGCAGCGCAGGCGAGCGGATTGCCGGCATAAGTGAAACCATGCTGGAAACCGCCGGCGTCGAGCACCGGCTGCACCAGCCTCGATGGTGCTGCCATGGCGCCCAGCGGGCAATAGCCTGAGGCAAAGCCTTTCGACAGCGCGATCAGGTCCGGCTTGCAATCCCAATGGTCGCCGCCAAGGAATTTTCCGGTACGACCGGCTCCGCTCATGACCTCGTCATGGATCAAGAGGATACCGTACTTGTCGCAGATTTCGCGGATGCGCTTGTAATAGCTGTCGGGTGCGACCAGGGCGCCAGTCGAGGCGCCGCCGATCGGTTCCATGATGAACGCCAGCACGCTATCAGGGCCTTCGGACTGGATCCTATCCTCCAGCATATCGGCATATTTGATGCCGCGTTGCTCCATCGAGAGATTGTCGCGGTCGAGATAGGCGGTTGGAGCTGGCACTTTCGGCATTTCGCGCATCATCGGCGAGAACGGATCGGAGAGCGCCGCATAGCCGGTGACCGCCAGAGCGCCGAGCGTGCCGCCGTGGTAGGACGGAAACCGCGAAATCACCTTCCAACGGTCCTTCTGGCCGGTCGCAACCGCCCATTGGCGGGCGAGCTTCAGGCAGGATTCGACCGCTTCCGACCCGCCGGAGACGAAGAAGATCTTGTCCATGCCTTCGGGCAGCTTTTCGGCGGCGCGGCGGGCCAATTCTTCCGCCGGTTCGTTTTCGAAGTGAAGACGATAGGCAAAGGTCACGCGATCCATCTGTCGCTTCATTGCCTCGAGCACGTTGCGATTGCCGTGGCCGATATTGACCACCATCGCACCGCTGGAGCCGTCGATCACTCGGCGGCCATCCTGATCCCAGAGATAGATGCCCTCGGCCCGGTCGACCAGCGGCCGGCGGAGACGCGACTGGTAGAACAGGTGTGAAGCGGGCCGTTCATTGGAAGCTGTCGTCTTGAGCATGTCAGGTCTCTGTCAGCGTTTGAGGTAACGGTTAAGAACATTGGCGGTGACGCGCTCGACCATCGCGTCGCCGCGCATCAGGGCGGCAACCCATTCGCAGCTGCCGGCGTGGAACACCTCGCCCTTGCCGCGTGGGAAATTGACGATCATGCCACAGCCGCGCTTGACGCGATCGACTGCCGCCTCTCCGGTGTCGCCGATCAGTGTTTCCGCCACGAACTTAGCGTCCGCGTCGGAGAGGAACTGATCGTCGGCGGGTATATCGGCGCTCTCTTCCTTCAGCGATGACATGCCGAGCGCCAGGATTTCCAGACCATCCGGGGCGCCGCTGTCTTGCGTCGGCTCCGGCAGACCGCCGCGGATGATGTAGTCGAGGCCGTCGACCTCATAACCGAAGGCATGACCTTCGGCGCCGAGGATGTCGCCATAGTAGATACCGGTTCCGGCAAATGCCCAATGCTCCGGACGATAGACCGGAAACCCGCGGGCGCCGCGCGGCGCACAACCGCCCCAGCCGACATAGAGCCCGCGCGTGGCATTGAGCCCGAAGGTCGAAGCGCCGGGGCGGCCGATCTCTGCCGCCTCCCAGGAGCCGGACGTGCGCGTCTGATCGGCGGAACGGTGGGCCGGGTCCTCGGCACGCGAGCGATATTTGTAGCATACCTGCCGCTTGCCGCCGTCCTCCAGCCGCGTCTGCCACATGAAATTGCCGGCAAAGCGGGCGGCGTGGCCGCCCCGCTCGACATAGGTGTCGACCGCGTCGCGCATCTCCCAGGTCCAATATTCGTCGTGACCAACGAAGACGACGCAATCGTAGCCGTCGAGAATTTCCGGATTGAAATGCAATTCATGCTGGGTGGCGAGATCGACAGCATAACCTTCGCGCTCGGCCCAGCGGAAGAAATGACTGTCATAGCTTGCCCAGCCGGACGAGGCATATTTCTTGGAATAGCCGTTGGCATAGGCCCATTCCATGTGCGGGTAGCGTGGCGCCACTGCCATCGGAGAATAGATCTCCAGCGGCACCCGAGGCGCATCGATTGGGAGCTGGACGAAGCCGCGGCAGAACGGCCGCTCGATGCTGACAGTCGTTGCATATTGGTCGCGATTTGGACCGGTGATCCCCTGATAATGGTTCGATCCACCCCAGGTGTTGTAAGACGTCCAGGATCCTGTCGCCGCCACCTGCAGTACGCGGCCCGGCTTGCGGCCGGCCTCGGGGCGCACGATAAACAGATGGTGACAGCGAATGGGCGAACGGTCGCGGCCCTCAGCCGTCAAGGTGACGCGATAGGCACCGGACGACCAGTCCGCGCCCACCTGGAATTCAAGCGTCGTCTCCCAGCCGCAGCCGACCACCGAGCATTGGTCCGGCGTATCCTGCCAGCGGGCGGCAATGCCGCTTCGCTTCATGACCGGTGTTTCGACGGCGCCGTCGCGTACGATCTCCAGTTCGAAGAGGGCTGCGGTCGAACTCACCTGAAGCCGTACCGTTGCACCGGGCGGGTAGGCATAGGCGTCGGTGTAGCACCAGATTTCGCCGCGCTCGCCATCCATCCCGGGGTATTCGAAGTAGTGGCCGAGCACCGCTTCGCGGCGCTGCTCAGGTGTCAGGCCGAAATCGGGGAATTGGTTGCTGGTCATCTTCATCGCATCCATCACGCCGCCAGATATTTCTTGAGGAAAGCCCGCGTGCGGTCCTGTTTCGGTTCGCGGAAAATCTCGGCTGGCGCACCCTGCTCGACGACGACACCGCCATCCATGAACAGCACGCGGTCGGCGACCTCGCCGGCAAAGCGCATCTCATGCGTGACGATCAGCATCGTCATGTGCTCGGCGGCGAGTTGCTTCATCACCGCATTGACCTCGTCGACGAGTTCGGGGTCGAGCGCCGAGGTCGCCTCGTCAAAAAGCATGACCTTCGGCTGCATCGCGAGTGCCCGGGCGATGGCGACACGTTGCTTCTGGCCGCCTGACAGCCGCGAGGGATAGGCGTCGACCTTCTCCGCCAGCCCGACCTTCGACAGAAGCTCGACCGCCAGCTCACGTGCAGCCGCCTTAGCCATGCCCTTCAGGATAATCGGTCCCATCGTGACGTTTTCGATCACCGTCAGGTGCGGGAAGAGATTGAAGTGCTGGAACACCATGCCCATCTGCTGGCGCACCGCGTTGATGTGGCGCTCGAAGGCCTGGCCGCGCAGGCTCTGGTTGACCTGGACGCCGTCGAGCCACACCTCGCCGCCGTTCAGCGTTTCGAGATGATTGATCGAACGCAGCAGCGTGCTCTTGCCGGAGCCGCTCGGGCCGATGATCGCAACGATCTGCCCCCGGGCAACCGACAAGTCTATGCCCTTCAGGACTTGAAGCTCGCCATAGGCCTTGCGAGCACTCTTGACTTCGACCATGGGTCGCTGGGCGGTCATCGTGATACCTCCACGTTCTGTTCGACCCGGCGCAGACCCGCTTCGAGCACGAGGTTTAGGATGTAATAGAGTGCGGCGACCGTGATGTAGAATTCGAACGGCCGGAAGGTTTCGCTGATCGCCAGCTGCGCAGCATGAACCAGCTCGGCAATGCCGATGATCGACACCAGCGAGGACTCCTTCAACAGCACGATCAGGTTGTTGCCCATGGCCGGAATGGTGTTGCGCACGGCCTGCGGCACGACGAAGTAGCGCAGCGTCTGAAAACGGCCGAAACCGAGGCTGCGCGCGCCTTCTGTCTGCCCGACATCCACTGCCACGATCCCGGCGCGCAGAATGTCGGCGTTATAGACGGCAAAGTGCAGGCCGAGACCGATGATGCCGGCGACAAGTGCCGGGATCTTGAACCCCAGTTGCCCCAGCCCGTAGTAGATCAGGAACAGTTGTAACAGCAGCGGTGTGCCCATGAAGAGCCACATGAAGGCGCGCACCGGCAAGGCCACCGCCTTCGGCGCATAGAGAACAACCAGGGCAAAAACGACGCCGAAGATGAAGCTGATGGCCGCTGCGGAGACAGTAAGGACGACAGTCCACCAGACCCCCATCCAGAGGATATCGGCATAGGGCGGGACGACGCTGAAATCGAGACCTTGCATGCGCGCCTCCCCCTCAGGCTATGGCGTAGCGTCGGTCAAGCAGATCGACGATCCGCGCGACGACATAGACGATGAGCATGTAGAGCACGGCGGCAACGCCGAAGATCTCGAACGGCTTGTAGGTCGAGCCGATGTAGCGTTGGGCCGTGTAGGTGAGTTCGACAACGGATATCGTCGATACCAGCGCCGATCCCTTCACCAGAGCCACGGCGTTGACGCCGAGCGGGCGGATCATCAACCGTGCGGCCTGCGGCAGCACCACCTTGCGCATCGTCTGGAACCGGCTGAAGCCGATCGAGCGGGCAGCTTCGGTCTGGCCGCGGTCGACCGACTGGATCGCGCCGCGGATGGCTTCGGCCATATAGGCGCCGATATTGAGCCCAAGCCCGATCACGCCGGCGGCGAACGGCTCGAGATTGATGCCGATCTGCGGCCCGCCGAAATAGAGGACGAAAAGCTGGATCAGGCAGGGCGTGCCGCGAAACAGGCTGACATAGGCAGAACCAAAGACGCGCAAAGGCCAAGAGCGCGACATCTTCGCCGCCGCCACGAGAAAGGCGACGACAAGCCCAAGCGCCAGCGAAAGCGCCGATATCTCGATCGTTATCCACGCCGCTTCCACGAAGAACGGGAAGACGCGCTGCACCAGCGAAAAGTCCATTGGAAAACTCCGGGGGGAGAACGCGACGATCTCCGGCCGCTGCCGTCAATGGGCGGCCGGAGACGGTAGAAGCCAGCGATCAGCGGATGTCGCTGCCGACCCATTCCATCGAAATCTTCTCGTAGGAGCCGTCCGCCAGCATATCCTCGAGCGCCTTCTGCATAGCAGCCTTCAGCTCCGGATTGTTCTTGCGGATGGCAATACCGATGGCGACGCTGCCGCCTTCGATGTCAGGCGTTTCCAGACGGCGAACCTTCTCACCGGTTTCCTTGACGGCCACCATGACCGGAATGTTGTCGACGACGATCGCATCGACCCGGCCGCTCTTCAGTTCCATCATCAGCTCGGGCAGGCCCTTGTAGGTGCGCACGTCCCAGCCACCTTGCTCACGGGCCCATTTCTCATGGGTTTCCCCGAGCGTGACGCCGAGCGTCTTGCCCTTGAGTTCGTCGAGCTTCTGAACGGCGGAGGCTTCGGCGACGAACACCGCGCGGCCGGCGTGATAATACGGGCCGACGAAATCGACGACCTTCTCACGCTCGGGCGTGATCGTCATGGATCCGACGACGGTATCGTATTTGTTGGCGAGCAGGCCTGCGATGATGCCGTCCCAAGCCGTCGTCACCAGAGTGCCCTTGACGCCGACGCGCTCTGCAATCGCCTGGCCGATCGAGGCATCGAAGCCGACAACCTGGTTCTGTTCATTGACGAAGTTGAAGGGCGGATACTGCCCGCTCATCGCGATCTTCAGTTCACCCGCAGACTTCACCGCTTCGAGGTCGTCAGCGCGCACCGAAACGGCGGAGAAGGTTGCGGCAATGGTGAGCGTAGCGGCCAAAAGGCCGGAGAAAATGGTCTTCATGAAATGTTCCTTGCTCCTCTGGATGAATGCGCCTTCTCGTGCGCTTGGGACGGGCATCGAGGCGCCTTCCGAATTTCATGATTGCCTTTGCATCAGCATTGCGCAAATAGATAATGGGAATAGAAGGCATAGATTTCAGGAATGGTCACACCTCGATCCGAACGGCTCGTCTGGGAGCTCGATTGGAACCTTCTGCGCACCTTCGTGGTGATCGCCGAGGTCAAAAGCATCACGCGCGCCGCGGAACGGCTGAACCTGAAACAGCCGAGCGTCAGCAACGCGTTGAAGCGGCTGGAGGACCGTGTCGGGCGTCGGCTCGTCGAACGGGATGCGACGCGTTTCGACCTGACGGAAGTCGGCCAACTTCTCTACGAGCAGGCGGTCGAAGTCTTCGGGACCATATCCCAGCTGCCGCAATTGGTGCGCGGGGTCAGCGACGACGTGACCGGGCATGTGACGATCGCCGTCGCCAGCCATGTGGTGTCACCGATCTTCGACCGGGCGCTGATGGAATTTCATCGCAACTATCCGCGCGCGACACTGAACATCTCGGTGGCCGCAAGCGGCGAAGTCACCCGTCAGGTGCGGGAGAAACGGGCATCGTTCGGCCTCTGCCTTGTCAGCGTCCGCGACCCGGCGCTCGACTACCTCTTGGTCTTTCGCGAGTTCTTCGGCTTCTTCTGCGGTCCGCACCATCGGCTGTTCGGCAGGGAAGGATTGAAACTTGCTGACCTCAAGGGGGAGACCTCGGTGTCGTTCCACACCGACCATATCGCTGATGCATTGCGGCCCGTTGCGCTTCTGCGTAGCGAGGCCAAGCTCAATGCCAACGTCGTTGGCGTTTCTTCAAGCCTTGAAGAAGTTCGCCGGATGATTGTCGCCGGCCTCGGCGTCGGTCCCTTGCCGCTGCATGTGGCACGCCGCGACGTGGCCGATGGTGTGTTGTGGCGGCTGCCACCCTATGAAGCACCGCCGGCGATCGACATCTTCCTGCTGACGAACCCCGACAAGGCCTTGAACCGTGCAGAAAAGGCATTGCTTGCCGGGCTGCAGATGTTGATCGCCGAAACCCCTGTCGAAGAGCGGATCTATACGGACTGACGACGGACCGCGGGCGGCAGATCACGCTTGAAGCAATGCCTCCGCGCGTGCGCGTGCCGCCGGCTCCAGCGCCATTGCCGTGCGCGCCGAAAGATCGAAGCGAACGGTCACCGTTCGGTTGACGGCGTGAACAACATCATCAAGCGTGCCTGACATGATCTGCTCGAAGGTCACGGAGGAACGGCCCAGCTTGACCACCCGCGAGCGAATGGTGAGTAGGGTGCCTGCCTTCGTCTCGTGTTTGTATTCCACTTCCGACCGCACGTCGGCCCAGCCCCTGCCCGGCTCGCCTTCAACCTCGATCCCGGCAATATGACCAAGCAGCTGGAAGCTGGCATCATCGAACATCGCCGCATAGTGGCGAACGTTCATATGCCCCATCGTGTCGCACATCCACGGATGTGCGACGCCGACATAGGTGGTCAAAGGCTGACTTGGCATCGATGGACCCCGCTGATGGATATGCCTGGACAGAACGGCTGAGAGATAGCGGATGACGAAGCCGCCTGTCCATGCCGTGCCATCATCGACCGCTCCTGCAATCAGCGCGGACAAGTACCGAAATATCGGTGGGTAAGCGCCGGCCGTGCAACCACGCCTACTAGGCGCCCGCCCGCGACCTCCCTAGGCTGACCTCCTTTGACGGACTGGGAAATCTGCAAGGAGCATGATCGTGAAAGTATATCTGGCCGGGCCTGAAGTGTTCCTGAGCAATGCCGTGGAGATCCAGGCACAGAAGGCCGAACTTGCCCGTGCGGCCGGCTTCACGCCACTCGTGCCGGGCGACCTGGAAATTCCGCCGGCCGAAACCAAGCATGCACGCGGCGTTGCGATCTATGGCGTGGATGAAGGCATGATGCTGGCCAGCGACATGATCATCGCCAATCTGACGCCGTTTCGCGGCATCAGCGCCGATGTCGGCACGGTTTTCGAGCTCGGCTTCATGTGCGGCCGTGGCCGCCATGTCTATGCCTACACCAACACGTCGCGCAGCTATTACGACCGCATCCTCCACGGCCATTACGGCGGCAAGGCCGGCACGCGCCCGGACGGCCGCATGGCTGGACAGGACGGGTTGAGCATCGAGGATTTCGATATGGCCGACAATCTGATGCTCGATGGCGGCATCCTGGCGCGCGGCGGAACCTTCATAAAGCGCGAGGTGGCCGAAGCCGACCGGCTGACCGATCTTGAGGCATTCAAGCAATGCCTGGCGATTGCCGCCAAGCAACATCTCCGTTGAGATCGATCCCGTTCAGTCGACCGGGCACGGCCAATTGGCTGGAGTAGATAGCCCGGCCGGCAGTTTGGTGGCGCTGTCGCCGCATGTCAGGTTAACCTGCTCCTGCTCGAGCCCGGTTGCGGCCGACAAGTCCACCCCTTCGATGCGCGTCAGGAACATGAACGCATCGGTGAAGTCGATCGGGCCCTCGAAGCTAGAGCCGCTGAAAGTGGCGCGCGACAGATTGGCCATCGGGAAACGCGTGCCCGTGATCACCGCTTTTTCGAAGTTGGCGCGCCCGAGCTCGGCCTTCTCGAAGTCGGCGCCCGTCAATTTGGCTCCTGTGAAATTCGTTCGCTGCAGTTCGGAACTGTTGAATGAAGCGCCTTCCGCCGAGATGCCGGCAAAACTGGTTCGGTAGGCTTCAACCTTGGCGAAATTCGCCTTATCGGCCCTGGCGCCGGCCAATGACGAACGCACCAGCGTCGCCTTCTCCAGGTTTGCGGCCGTGAGATTCGCGCCCCTCAGATCCGTCAGGGTGAAATCAGTGTTGACCAGTTTCCCACCCTCGAGATCGATCCCGCCAAGCATCAGCAGCTTCTTGTTGCAATCGCTCCAGTCAGCGCCCGGCGCCGATGGATCCTTGCAGTTCGCCGCATAGGCAAGGTTCGAGAGCGCCAGCGTCACAAGAAATGCAGAGAGGCCGATAGCCGACCGTTTGCCACAGGCGCGAATGGCGCGTTTGATCCCGATTGTGTCGCTAAACCCACCCTCCCCGGTTGCGACAAACGAACGAATGGGCTTCGGCTTTGGGATATGCATGGCGCTGCTCCACGGCCCCTTGGGATGGACCGGTTCTGTTGCATTTCTCGTTTGCAGGCTTCGTCGGCGAAAACGACCATACAAAGCGCGCGTCACGGCTTAAGCGTATGACATTGTTGCCCTTCGCGCAAATGACAGCCACGCGATATGACAAACAAGATTTGCCTTGAGCGGGAAAAAGACTGAAACCTATCAGCCTCGGCAGCAACCCAGGCGACGATGGGCTACCGTCGCACGGCGAGCAATCAAGACGAATGCAACCAAATGCCTGCATCGAACGCTCAACTGTCGAGCGCCGGGTAGGTTGAATGTCGAAAAGCTTCCTAGGGTTTCCGCAGTAACGGAAATGGAGCAACCGTTTGTGCCGCTCGACGCACCGATTCGGTGGCCCCGAGCACGCTAGCCCGTCCCCGAAATACGGCGGCTTGCGCCAGCATGGTAAAACATGCAATATCCATACAATGTGATCTTGAGGTAGTGCCATGACGACGGATGCATCGGAGACGACCTGGCTGCCTGCCATCCGGAAAGCGAACGGACCGCTTTACATCGCTATTGCCGACGCCATCGCAGCTGATATCGCCGAAGGTCGCCTGTCCGAAGGCGCGCGGCTGCCGCCCCAGCGCGCGCTCGCCAGCGCATTGGGCATCGACTTCACCACGGTGAGTCGCGCCTACAACGAGGCGCGACACCGCGGATTGGTGGAAGGGCGCGTCGGCCAGGGCACCTATGTCAAGGCGAAAAGAATGAAGGGATTGCAGCCGGCAGCCGATGGCCTTGTCGACATGAGCATGAACCTGCCGCCACTTTTCGACGACGCGGCCCTGACAATGCGCCTGTGGAGCGACATCGCCAGCCTGCAGGGCGAACATGGGCTCGATCTGTTGATGCGGTATCAGGCGCCCGGCGGCACGCTTCACAATCGCGCTGTCGGGGCCAACTGGCTACAGCCGCGCCTGGGAGAAATCCCAGCCGAGCGCGTACTGATCTGCGCAGGAGCACAAAGCGCCCTGCTGGCCGCGATCAGCAGCCTTGCAAAGCCCGGCGATGTGATCGCCGCGGAAACCATTGCCTATCCCGGCCTACGGGCGCTCGCCGCCCATCTCGGCATCGATATCGTCGGCGTTCCTATTGACAAAAATGGCATTGTACCAGAACAGCTTGAAGCGATTTGCAAAAGCACGAAATTAAGAGCGCTCTACTGTAACCCCACGCTCCACAACCCGACCACAGCAACACTGCCGCTTGAGCGCCGCAAGGCGATCGTTGCCATTGCCCGAACCCACGGCGTAGCAATCATCGAGGACGACGCCTATGGAGCGCTGCCAATCGCCGCGCCGCCGCCATTGGCAGCACTTGCGCCTGACCTCGTCTATCACATTGCCGGTCTCGCCAAGTGCCTGTCGCCAGCGCTGCGGATTGCCTATCTCGTCGTTCCGGATCGCCAAAGCTGCGTGCGCATCGAGGGCGCGATACGCGCGACGAGTGGCATGGCTCCCCCCTTCAACGCCGCGATCGCAACACGCTGGATTGAGGACGGGACGGCAAGGGAGGTCCTCGGCGCCATCCGCCAGGAAGTGACGATCAGACAGACCATGGTCAGCCGCTTGTTGCCAAGGGACGTTGTCCAGACGGACCAGGAAGGCTTCCACGTATGGCTACACCTGCCACTACCCTGGACGCGAGGCGATTTTTCCGGTCGGCTGCGGGCATCAGGCATCAGCGTCGTGGCCAGCGATGCCTTCGCGCTTGACCTAGCACCTGAAGCCGTGCGCCTCGGCCTTGGCGCGGCACGGACGCACGAGGAGTTGCAGCGCAGCCTGATGACGATTGCAGATCTGCTTCAGCAATCTCCGGCTGCATCGAGTCTCGTCGTTTGAGGTCTTTCGTTTGCGGCCGGCGAAATTGTCGCAGCAATGTATGCATACAATAAATTGACAATGCGTGCTTTTAGGCGTCTTAATCCCTGCAGGCCTGAGGCGGCACGGAGCATTCGTCGACCGCACCCAGGCATATCAGCTGGCGCGCCGGAAAGGCTGCGCCGCAGACGCCTGAAAGGAACGCATATGTCTTCGGATCGCGACTGGCCTCCCCTATCTCCCATGCAAACCGGCTTGCGCGGTCGTTGTCCGCGTTGCGGCCAAGGACATCTGTTCGAAGGCTTCCTCAAAATGCGCAAGAAGTGCGAGGTCTGCGATCTCGACTACTCCTTCGCCGATCCCGCTGACGGCCCCGCCTTCTTCGTCATCTGCTTCGGCTGCGTGCCGAGCGTGCTGCTCGGCGTATGGCTGGAGGTGCAATACAGCGCGCCGCTGTGGATGCACCTTCTGGTCACCGGCCCGTTCATGTTGCTGACGTGCATTCCACCACTTCGGCCACTCAAGGGATGGCTGGTCTCAAGCCAGTTCTTCTACAAGGCTGAGGAAGGAAAGCTCGTGCGCAGACAGGTCGAGCCACCGCTCGCCCCGACCCAATAGGCTTTCATTGCCAGACTAGCGTTGAACGTCAGATGGCCATCCGTCATGGTTCGGTACCGATAACGAATATCAACAAGGCGCGAGCAATGCTCGCGACTTGTTCGGTTGGCCTTCGAGGACGCTGATCCATACGGCATGGTCGCTCCGTGCGAGCCACCGGCGCGGTTGATAGCGCAGAGCATTTTGCCCGGGAACGTCCGCGGTGGTGCGGGCATCTGCCGGAACCCTGCACCATGCCTGGCCCCGCCCCTCAATCTCAAATCATTGTACCGCCGGTGTCGGTTCGCCGAGCGAGAGCATCAGGCGGTTCGCCCAGTTGAAGAAGGCGGCGCCGTGGATCACGTCGGCAATTTCGAGTTCGTCGAGGCCGGCGGCAGACAGGCGTTCGATATGATCGTCGCCGAATGTGGGTGGCGTCGCCGTCAGCGCCACCGAAGCTGCAACGATTGCATTCCAGCGTTCGCCGAGATCTGCATCCACACCTTCATCGAGAAGCTTCTGAACGTCGTCGCCCCGCTTGGAATGGTGAGATGCGAAACGCGAATGCACGGAGGCGCAGAAGATACATCCATTTGACCGCGATGCCGCAGTCGCTGCAAGCTCGCGCTCGGCACGCGGCAGGCCCGTGCGGGTGTTGTAGAAGATGTCCTTGTCCGTCTTCGTCCGGGCCTCCAGAACCTGGGGATCGCGAACGAGCAAGCGGAAGTAGGGCGACTTTGCGCGCGATGCCTCGACGAGACCGGTAAGGTGCGCCTCCGTCAGATCGTCCTCCGCAAGCGGCTCAAGCCACGGCGTCCAGCCGATCTCGGCCTGCGTGAACGCGACTGGGCGATTTTCAATCTTGGGCGTGATGATGTGGTCAGTCATGACAAACTCCTTCTAAGGCTCAGGCGGCAGCGCGCCTGGCGGAAGCCGCAAGCAGGCCAAGGCCGGCGATCACCCGGATCTGGAACGCAACGAATGCGACAAGCTGCGACAGCGTCACGATACCGTTCGTCGTCCAGCCGGCAGCGATGAGCGCCTGAAGCGCCCTGGGGCTTGCGTCACGGAGATGGAAGACAAGCAGATGCGCATGTTCCAAGGCTGCCGCAAGCTTTGCTCCGAGCGCTTCACGCCCGGCATCAGAGACCTGGTAGATCGGCCCGGGTGCGTCCTCGACGCTCAAAGCGCCGGCCGGATATCGCCCATAGGGGCCGACGGCCTGCGCCGCGCCGATCTCGGCCTTCAACACCTCGACCACCCAGCGGTTCGCTTCGCCTTCCTCCAGTGGGCTGACGTAGAACTCAAAAATATCCGGATGCCGATGCAATCCCGCGACGAAGCTGGCAATTGCCTGCCGTTCGGCATGAGAGACGTCGCCGAAATTTTCGGGCTCAAAGAGTGCGCGATAGCTCTTCTGCGCCTGCTCGCGTGTTTCCGGCCGCTGGGTGCGGATGCGATCAAGCGATGAGCCCGGCTTGATGCCGGCCAGCAGGTCGATGATATCGGGTGTCGATGTGGTCACGGTAAGTCTCCTTCCTTCAGTTTAGCGGCGCCCCGGGTGCCACTGTGGTGATCGGCGTTGTCAGCCGACGGCTCCGAGGCGGCGGGGGGCGAATTTTTCCTCCGGCGCCCATCCGAGCGCCGGTGCGACCTTAGTTGCGATTAGCTCGATCGAGCGCAGGATCAGAGGGTGGGGCGGATCGATGGAGTGAACCTGGAAGACGAGGTCGGTAACCCGATCGAGCGTCGTATCCGCACGGAGGCTTTCGATCACGTGGTCGGGCGTCCCGACATGGACGTCGAAAGCGGCGATCAGTTCGGCGAGCGAGTTGCCCGTCGGCTTGTGGCCGGCCGCAACCAGCCGTTCGGCGCCGCGACGCAAGCCGATTTCGGCCAGGCGCAATGCCTCAGCGCGGCTGTCTGCCACGAACAGGCTACGTGAACCCAAAATTCGGGGCGCGCGGCCTGCCGGCAATCCCGCGAGATAGGCGTCGATAATTGGGTTCTGCAGTTCGGCGAGCGACGCATCCGGGCGTTCGGCGGTCCGGGGCTGAGTGCGCGACAGCATGAGGCCGTCGCCGGCGCGCCCTGCCCGCTCTCCACCAGCGACGGAGAATGTCGCCTGCCAGATGCGATTCAGCAATTGCGGCGCGGTCGGGTAGAGCTGGTCGCCGCCGGAAAGGCTCCGCCCCGCCCATGCGTCGAGAACGACGCGCAGATGCCGGGCGAAGATGTCTCCGCGCTCGGCACTCTCGAGGCCGAAAGCCGTAAACGATGACGGTGTGCCGCCGGTGCCGAAGCCGATTTCGACACGGCCGCATGACAGGAGGTCAAGCACAGCCGCATCTTCGGCAACCCGGATCGGATTTTCAAGCGGCAGGGTGATGACGCCGGTGCCGAGCCGGATCCGCGACGTCTGCGCGGCAACATGTGCCAGGAAGACGAGTGGCGCCGGCAGGCCGCCCTCGTCGGCATGGAAGTGATGCTGGGCGACCCAGGCGGTATCGAAGCCGAAACGTTCGGCGGTCGCGATCTGCTCGGCCGCATAATGATAGCGCGTGCCGGCGGGCACGTCGTCGAGGAGACGCGTAAAGAACCCCAGTCGCTTGCGTGGCGTCGTATTTGTCATTTTCTGTCCTGTCATTCATTCCTGCGTCGTCAGACGAGGACTGCTCGTTTTTGTCCGGGGATGGCGTTGATGAGTTCGCGGGTGTAGTCGCTGCCCGGCCGTTCGAAGACGTCCTCGACGGATCCTCCGTCGACCAAACGACCGTCCTTCAGCACGGACACCGTGTCTGAGATCTGCCGAACGACTGCGAGGTCATGAGACACGAACAGGTAGGTCAGACCGAGATCGCGCTGGAGTTCGTCGAGAAGATCGAGGATGCGGGCCTGCACCGTCACGTCCAGAGCCGAGACCGCCTCGTCGAGAACGACGACGTCGGGGTCGAGAACGAGTGCGCGGGCGATTGCCACCCGTTGTCGCTGACCGCCCGAAAGCGCGTGAGGGCGGCGGCCAAGCGCCGCTTCCGGCAAGCCGACGCGACTGAGGATTGCCCGGACCTTCTCTTCGCGTGCCGGCCGGGCGAGCTTGCCGAAATTTAAGAGCGGCTCGGCAACGATGTCGAACACCGTCTGGCGCGGATCAAGCGAGCCATAAGGGTTCTGGTAGACCAGCTGGATCTTGCGCCTGAACTGGCGCAGCGTTTCGCCGCGAAGCGACGAAAGATCAGTACCATCGATCTCGATACGGCCCGCAGTCGGTTTCTGAAAGCCGACAATCGCGCGGATGGTGGTGGTCTTGCCGGAGCCGGATTCGCCGACGATGGCATGGGTCGTGCCGCGACGGACCCGAAAATTGAGACCGTCGACGGCGCGAAAGGATTTGCCATCGCCATCGGGGCGAACGAAGTCCTGCACAAGACCTTCGACGATAACGACATCATCGTCTAATGATGCGGGCTTTTCGCGCGCGGTCGCTGGGGCCCTGCGCGCAACGGCCGAGAACGACGGCGCGTCGGCAATCAGTTGCCGTGTGTAGGCGCTTCGCGGTGCGGCAAGCACGCCTTTGGTCGCGCCGACTTCCTGGACCCGGCCGCCCTGCAGTACGACAAGCCGGTCGGCTCGGTCGGCGGCGACCCCGAGGTCATGGGTCACAAGTAGAACCGATGTGCCGTATTCGGTGCGCAATTCGTCGATCAGGTCGAGAATGCGTTTCTGCACCGTCACGTCGAGTGCGCTTGTCGGTTCATCGGCGATGATGAGTTGCGGCTTCAGCGCGACCGCAATCGCGATCAGCACACGCTGGCGCATGCCGCCCGAAAGCTCGTGCGGATATTGCCGCGCCCTAAGCGCAGGCTCGCTCAGCCCGACACGCTCTAGAAGAGAAATCACCTGCGCGTCCACGTCGCGACCGCTGGCGGCGCCGTGAATGCGAAGAATTTCGCCAACCTGCGCGCCGATCGTTTTCACCGGATTGAGCGAACTTGCTGGATCCTGCGGCACCAGGCTGATCTTGGCGCCACGCACCGCATCGAGCTGTCGATCCGACCAGCGGGAAATGTCCGTGCCGTTGAGCTTGATGCTGCCGCCCTCGATGCGGCCATTGGCATGGAGCAGGCCGATGATCGATTGCGCCGTCGTCGTCTTGCCGGAGCCGGACTCCCCGACCAGCGCGACCACCTCGCCGGGCTCGATCCGGAACGAAACATCGTGCACGACACGGCGATGGGCGACGCCGTCATGGTAGGAGATCGACAGGTTCTCGACCTCTAGCACCGGTGGGTATGCAGCGATTGAGGTGTTCATGCGGCTACCTTGCCGAAGGATTGGCTGACACGATTGGCGGCCAGAACGACCAGAACGACGACGATGCCGGGCGCGGTCGTCAGCCACCAGGCGGTCGAGATGTAGTTTCGGCCCTCAGCAATCAGCAAGCCCCATTCAGGCGTCGGCGGCGGTGCGCCGTAGCCCAGGAACCCGAGCGTCGAGATCTGCAGCACCGCCGATCCAAAATGCAGTGCGGCGATCGCGAGAACCGACGTCAACGAATTCGGCAACACATGCCGCCAGAGGACGGAGGCGAAGGTGCCCCCACTGCCGAAAGCCGCCTCGACATAATCGCTGCGCCGGACACGAACAACTTCCGAACGCGCCAAGCGGGCAAAACCGGCAACAGAGGTGACGCCAACGGCGATCGCCGCGTTCACCGTGCCGAAGCCGAGCAGGATGATGATGCTGAGAGACAACAGCAGTGGCGGGATAGACAGCAAAACGTCGACAAGCCGCATGATCACATCGTCAAGCCGCCGATCGACCGAGCCGGCGACCACGCCAAGGCCCGTACCGATGACAAGACCAAGTGCCACAGCGACAAAGGCACCGGTCAGCGAATGAACCGCACCGTAGACGATACGGCCGTAGAGATCGCGCCCAAGCGCGTCGGTACCGAGCAGATGGCTGGCGTCCGGCCGCCGAAGCTGTTCCCCACCAACCCCTTCGAGCGGATTGTAGATGGTGAAAAGCCACGGAGCGACTGCCCAGAGGAAGGCGATGGCGAGAACCAGCCAGGACAAAGCCAGGCCCACTGGCAACCGGCGGATGAAATGGGGGAGCGAGAAGCGCCCGCCCACCCGGTGTCCGTGCCCTGACGCGATGGCGTCATCGTGGATTGTATCGAACGTGGTCATGCGGTGGCTCCTGCTTTTGTCCGAAGACGCGGATCGAGCACAGGAAAGAGCAGATCCACGATGAGATTGATGACGACGAAGGCCAAGGCCGAGAGCACAACGATCGCCTGGAGCACGGCCGCGTCCTGGCTGCCGACCGCCCTTTCCGTCAGCCCTCCGATGCCGTTAAGGCCGAAGACAGTCTCGGTGACGACGGCGCCGGCGATGAGTTCACCGAAGAGCACGCCGGCAATGGTGAGCGTCGGCAGCAGCGCGTTCTTGGCAACGTGGCGCCACAGGACCCAGTGGCGGGTTGCCCCCTTGGCGCGAGCAACCGCGACGAAGGGGCGTGTGAGCACATCGTCGATGTTGCGCACCAAGACCTGGGCGAGCGGCGCGGAAATCGGCACTGCCAACGTGACGACGGGCAGGATGAGTTCCTGCCAAGGGCCGGGGTTGATGACCGGTACGAGTTTCAAACGAAACGAGAAGATCTGAATCAGCATGATGCCGAGCCAGAAGGTCGGGATCGAGATGAAGAGCGACGGCACGGACTGGAGTGCACCGCGGAGCCAGGCGAAGGGCGTGAGGCTCGAAACGAAGGCGATTGCGACGGCAAAGACAGCGGCAAGGACGAAACCAAGAGAGGCGAGTTTCAGCGTCGCCGGCAGGTGGGTCGCAAGCATCGTGCTGACCGGAACGCCCGCTTGAACGGAATAGCCGAAGTTGCCGGTGAGAAACCTGCCGATCGTCTGTAGATACTGCACCCAGATGGCGCTGTCGGCGGCGTAGGACGCCCGGATATCGGCGATCTGTTGCGGGTTGAGCCCGAGTTCCGGGTTCTGAAACTTGATCAGGATGGCGTCACCGGGCATCGCCTGAAGCAATACGAAAGAGATGGTAAAAGCCGCCCATAGGACGAACAACGCCTGCCCCAGGCGGTTGAGCAAATATCCGGACATTCGCCGTTCCTCTGCTTGATCTCATTGCGAGGGTCGGCCACGGCAATGGACGTGGCCGATCGGTCGATGTCAGTGTTCGGCAAGCCATGTGCTGTAGAAGCTTGGGCGGCCAACCGCCTCGAAGGCGACGCCCTGGACGTAAGGCGCACCGGCAAAGGCTTGCGGCTCCTCGAAAATCGGGATCGCATAGGCCTGGTCGACGACATAGTCCTGAACCTCGCCGGCAATCGCCAACCGCTTCTCGCGGTCCGGCTCCGAAGCAAGCGCCTCGAGCAGGCCGTTCAGCTTGTCATCGGCGAAGCTCTGGACCTTGTCGCTCTGGCCGCCCTTTTGGCGAAGGACGTCACGGTTTTTCGGGTAGTACTGGCTCTTGATCACGTCAGGATCGGCGCGCCCGACCATGGCCGGTGAAACCGGTGTCTTGAGCGGATCGAGATCGTCGACGATCCTGCTGCCGCTGTCGCCGGCAAGCACGGTCAGCTTGACGCCGAGCTTGCCCCATTGCTGGGCGACAAGCTGCAAGGTTTCCTTGTTCTGCGGCTGCGGCAGGGATTCATAGGCGGTCAGCACCAGTTCCTTGCCGTCCTTCTGGCGCAGGCCATTGGCGCCGACCGTCCACCCGGCCTCATCGAGCAGGGCTTTTGCCTTTCCCGGATCGAAGGAAAGCTTTGCCGAAATGTCGCGATAGCCGAGCGCCGTGGAGGCGATGATTGACGTCGCCTGTGGGTAGTTGGCGGAAAACAGCGTGGTGACGACTTCCTTGGCGTCGGTCGCGTGCAGCAGCGCCTTGCGGACCCTCACGTCAGCGACGAGCGGATTGTCGGGTCGGAAGACGACGCTGTTGTTCACACCGCGCGTCGAAGGCGCGTAGATCTGGTAATCCTGCGCTTCAACCTGTTTTTCGTCATAGGCCTGGACCTGCCGGATGAAATCGGCCTGGCCCGCAAGCAGAGCGCCAATGCGCACGCTGTCCTCGCCGGTGATGATGTATGTGATACCATCGAGATAGGGCCGCCCCTGATGCTCCAGCTTTGCCGGACCCCAGGCGTATTCTTCGCGCGCCTTCAGGTTCAGCTCCTTGCCGATCGTTTCGCTGTCGACGACAAACGGACCGGAGCCGATGATCTTGGTGGCATCGCCCAGTTGTTCAAACGGAAGCGCCAGCGTGCTTGCGGCAACGAGCCCGGAGCCGATCACCGACGTGCCCTGCAGGAAGCCCGGCGACGGCTTCTTGAAGTAGAATTTGACGGTTAGCGGATCGATGACCTCGCTGCGCGCGTAGTTGTTGATGACCTCCGAGACCGGCTGCTTCAGTTCCTTGTTGCCGAGCCCGAAGACGTCGTAGTTCTTTGCCACGGCAGCGGCATCCAGCGGCGTGCCGTCGGAGAAGGTGACGCCAGGACGGATCTTGAAGGTGTATTCGGTCGCATCAGCGTTGACCGTCCACGATTCCGCGATCCAAGGCTCGATCTCGAGCGTCTTCGGGTTCTGGTAGGTCAGCTTGTCGGTGATCTGGTTGAGGATGCCGCCATTTGGGTAAAAGCCGCCGGCCGGCGGGTAGAGATTGGTATGGGCCTGCTGCTCGAGATAGATCAGCGTCCCGCCCTTGATCGGATCGCCTGCACCTTGTGCGAAAGCGCCGGGCAGGAAAAAGCCGGAGGCGGAGAGTGTCGCCAGCGTCAGCGCGAGCCGTTTCAGTTTCGTCGTCATGGGAGCCTTCCTTTGGATGTCTGTAGGCTATCGTACGACTAGGCGTCGGCTTATCAACTAAATCTAGTAAATTAATATGCTATAAGTTTCGCGCGAAGCGAAAGAAGCATCTCCGCCTCAGAGCCGATGGAGATATTTCACCCGCGGCCGCCTCCCTGCCTTCTTTTGCTGGGATCAAGCGGCATGTGGATCATGGTGCGGAAAGAGAGCAGACGATCGCGCGAAACGCGCCACGAGCCATTGACAATTCGGCCATTGTTCATTGAAAACTTTGCCAATTCCTTCCAAGCCCGAGATTGAGATATTCATGACAAATAACAAGGTTCTTGTCGTCGGCGGCGCCGGCTATATCGGCTCGCACACCTGCCTTCAGCTTGCGTCCAAGGGGTTCGAACCCGTGGTCTACGACAATCTGTCGAACGGCCACGAGGAGTTCGTCAAATGGGGTATTCTGGAAAAGGGCGATATCCGCGACCGCCAGCGTCTCGATGAGGTGCTTGCGCGCCACAAACCGCGGGCGATCCTGCATTTTGCCGCAATGATTGAGGTCGGGGAATCCGTCAAGGATCCGGTCTCATTCTACGACAACAACGTCATCGGGACCTTGACCCTTCTGTCGGCAGCACTGTCCGCCGGCATCGAAGCCTTCGTGTTCTCGTCGACCTGCGCCACCTACGGCCTGCCGGAGAGCGTGCCGATCGACGAACAGCACCGCCAGGCCCCGATCAACCCCTATGGCCGCACGAAGTGGGTCTGCGAGCAGGCATTGAAGGACTATGGCCAGTACAAGGGCCTGCGCTCGGTCATCCTGCGCTATTTCAACGCTGCCGGTGCCGACCCGGAGGGTCGGATCGGCGAGTGGCATGAACCCGAGACCCATGCGATCCCGCTGGCAATCGATGCCGCGCTCGGCCGGCGCGACGGCTTCAAGGTCTTCGGCACGGACTACGACACCCGCGACGGCACCTGCGTACGCGACTATATCCACGTCCTCGACCTCGCCGACGCCCATGTCCGCGCCGTCGAATACCTGCTTGAAGGCGGCGACAGCGTCGAACTCAATCTCGGTACGGGCACTGGCACGACGGTGAAGGAACTGCTGAACGCCATTACCGATGTCTCGGGCCGCAGCTTCGGCATCGACTATGTCGATCGCCGCGAGGGAGATTCGACCACGCTTGTCGCAAACAACGACAAGGCTCGCGAAGTCCTCGGCTGGGAGCCGCAATACGACCTGGCGGCGATCACGCGCACGGCCTGGAACTGGCATTCCCGCCGTAACCAGGGCGCATGACATCGGGCACCTCGGCTGATCGCACCCCAGGCTTAGATGCCTAGGATGCCTCGCGTACCCGGTTCAGAGGCAATCTGGAGCGGGTGCGTCGAATGAGCGGACGCTCGATCAGGAGATAAGCCGCAACACCGGCCAGCGTGCCGGCGGCCAGAGCGCAGAGTAGCGTCAGCACTGAATTCAGACCGATCATCGCAGCAGCCTTGACGACGACCGATATGGCGAAGGTGTGCCAGAGGTAGATCGAATAGGAGGCATCGCCGAGCAACGTCGGTAATGTCCATTTTTGAAACCAGCCGCCGGCTTCAAGCGCAAGAGTGCCGACGACAAGCATGACTGCCAGCGGCCCCAATACCCTTTCGTCAAACGGCAGGCGCAGGACGGCAAGGGCTGCAAATCCGGTGAATGCGCCAAGGACAAGCACAATGCCGAGGCCTGGCCCGGCGGTCCTGCCCCGCAGCCAGAACTCGGCGACAATCATGCCGGCGACAAATTCCAGGATGACCGGGCGCGTATAGGTCAAAATCAGCGCGTTTTGCGTAGTGATCGTGAGGCCGAGCAGCACCAGCGACACAAACAGCGCTGCCATCACCGGTAGCCGGCGGTCCCTTGGCAGCATCAAAGATGCCGCAAAGACGACGTAGAAGAACATTTCGAAGTTGAGTGTCCAACCTTGCACGAGCACCGGCCAGATCTCGCCGCTGCTTGGCGAGCGTGCGGGGATGAACACCAGGGACGCCAGGATGTGTCCGAGCGTCAGCACGAGGTTCGGGAAGAGGCCGGCAACGCCGCCGCCGATCATCACCAGGGTCGCGAGCCAATAGATCGGCGCAATCCGGCGTAGGCGCTCTCTAAGGAATGCCAGCGGCGCGGTCGGGCGCCGGTCGCTGATCACCCACATGATAAAGCCGCTGATGACGAAGAAGACGTCGACCCCGGCCGCGCCGATCGCGAAGTGATGGCCTGTTCGTTCGGCTGCGTGAAAGAGCACGACCCCCAGCGCCGCAAGCGCACGTAGATACTGGATGCCGTGGATGGTTTTCATCGGCGTTGGTGCCATCAGAACCTCAGCTGCGGATGATGGCTCGCCAACACCCTGGCCTCTGCAAGGCGCCGCTCGCTGACGATGCGCCGGCCTTGCCTTATCGTCAGCTTGCCGGCTGCGAAGTAGAGCAGGAAGGAACCGACGTGATAGGGATTCATGATGTCGATTTCGACAAATGCCCGCACGAAAAGCAGCATGGCGACGCCGAAGAGCACCGAGGATTCGATGTGATGGTCATAGGCCAGCAACCGTTTGATATGGCCGAAGACAGTGACCAGAAGCACGGTGCAGAGGAGCCCGAGCCCGATTGCTCCGGTCTCCACCATCGCCTCGATGAAGGTGTTGTGGAAGTGGAAGCCCGAGCGGGTGGCGATGAAGAACTCTTCCCAGAGACGTTCGGGTTCGGAGAAGCCCTGAACCCAATAGGCCTGGTAGCCCACCCCGACGACAGGCGAGGATAAAGCGGCTTGTATCCCTTGCTGCCAAAGGTAGGTTCGCCCCGTAAGCGTGGAATCCTTGCCGAAGAGGCCGAGAACGAGGTCGACGCCGCCGCCATAGGTCGCAGCGACGGCGGTGATCCCGCCGACGACAACAGCACCTAAGAACAGTCCCTTGCGATGACCGGGCGACAGCATGCCCACGGCGCGCATGCCGAGCCAGCAGCCAACGATGGCGACGGCCGTCAGAACCGACGTCGCCGATTGCGAGGCAAGCAGCGAATAGGCTGATATCAGCCCAACGGCCCCGGCGGCGGCGAGCCAAAGCCCGCGTTCCCTGAGCGCGACTGGGGCGATGAAGGCGAAGTAGATCCCGAGTGAGGCGTAAAAGCCAAGCTGGTTCTTCGAGGAAAAGGCGCCGACAAAGCTGAACGTACCGTCGAGCGGATCGAGGTGGTAGACGCCGAACAGCAGCGAATAGGTGAGCACGATACCGACGCCCGCCAGTGCGCCGCGCACGAGCGTGCGGATGTCGATCGTGCGCATGGCAATCAGCGCGCAAACGACATGCGAGAGATACTGAACTCCCGTCCTTGCCGTCATCCCGGGCGCTGCCGACCAGAAGACGGAAAGGCAGGCAAAGACGGCAAAAGCAAGGATCCAGATATATCTGCCGTAATTGCCGAGCACGCTTCGATAGTCGACGAGCACCAACGGCAGCCACAGCGCATAGTAGACAAGGATCGACGCCTGCCCGAACCGCGAGGAATAGGCAAAGACGAAGAACGATATCGCCAGCGCAAACGTACCGTAGGCCTGGTTTGCACCAGGAGAAACGAGGCTTGCCTTGGAAATCCTCATCACGATTCCTTAGAGCGTAGCCGGGTTAAACAGAGTCACAGAAACGCTCCATCTCTTTATTTCCAGGCATTTCCTGACGGAAAACCGCTTCGCACTTTTCCTTGGAAAGGCTCTAGCGCATCGCCAGATTGGCTTCGACCTTGATCACGTCGCCCGGCAGCACCGGCGTGTTCTCGTCAGCGGCAATCTGTTGCGCCTTGCCATCCTTTTCACGGACGATCGAATAGCTGATGACAGCGTCCGACATGTCGTCCTTGGACTGTGCCGCCTCGGCCGATTGCAGCAGCGCCTCGGTCATGAGGTCGCGACTGGTGCCAAGTTTGATGGACAGCGTATCGAGCTCAGCTTCGGTGTTCTGCAGGTCCTGGGCAAGCTGGGCATCCCAATCGTTGCGCAGGTTGGTATCGTCCTGGGTGGCCTTGCTGACATCCTGCTTTGCCTTCAGAGACGCCGTGTCGATATCCAGAACAGCTGACTGCAGCTCCGCCACGCGCTGTTCCAGCGCGAGCTTGCGCGCGCTCAGCGCCAGCCCCTTTTCGGCAAGCCCCTCGATCTTGTCCCGGTCCTCGATCACGAGATCCAATTGACGGTTCTGCGTTTCTGACTTTTTCGCCAGTGCCTGGATTTCGCTTTCGAGCAGAGACTTGAGATCGGCCAGCGACGCCAGCTGGCGTTTCTGCCTTTTGTCGCGCGAAACCATCAATGCAGTCTCGCTTTCAAGCAAGCCGGCGACGTCAGGCGCGTCCTTCAAGTCCTTCGGCAATTCGATCTTTTCCTTGCCGGCGATCTCCGCCTGCAGGCGCGCGCGCCGGATAAGCAACCGGTTGCGTTCGGAGACCTGCACGCTCGAATCTCCGCGTGCGTTGATGTAGTCGCGTGCGAAGCGCTGTCCGCTTTCCGAACGTCTCAACCCGCCGCCAAGGCTGACGGCCTTGAGGACCGTCAGGTTCGGCACGTAAGGGTACTCACCGGGCTTCTGGATTTCTCCGGAAAGATAGACCGGACGATACTGCGCGAGCTCGACCGACGCCGAAGGCCGATCACGCAGGCCGAACAGCGTCTGCATCTTGAGGCCGATCGCCTCGCTCATCTCGTTGGTCGTTTTGCCCGCCGCCGGCAGATCGCCGATGAAGGGGATGGAGACCATGCCGGAGGCACCAACGGTGTATTCGCCGCTGACCACCGACCAGTCGCGCACAGCACCTTCTGCGGTCTGCCATTCGGCCACGCGGATCTTCAACTTGTCCATGACTCCGAGATGGTACTCGTCGGCATGGACAGGCAAGGTGCCGAACACAGTTATGGCCGCCAGCATGGCGACCTTCAGAGAATACGGCTTTCGGAGGGAGATACGCGATCTCCCCTTGGCAATTTGATGTTTCATTACGGTTTCCCGGTTGCTGGTCGCGCGCGCCGGCGTCCGACGACGAGGTCGTCAGGCTCCGTGGCGCAGCGTTTGTCAGTAGCTGCCGCGAGAAAAGCAGACTGCGGGGATCGTCTTGACGACGATGAAGAAGTCGCGGATCAGCGACCAGTTCTGTACATAGTGCGTGTCGAAGGCGACGCGGGCGGCATAGGAAACGTCATTCCTGCCGCTGATCTGCCACAGGCCGGTAAGACCCGGGCGAGACTGCAGATAGAACACGGCTGCGGCGTCGTAGAGTTCGAGTTCGTCTTCCACGACAGGGCGCGGGCCGACGATGCTCATCTCACCACGGATGATGTTGATCAGCTGCGGCAACTCGTCGAGGCTGAGTTTGCGCAGAACGCTGCCGACAATGGTCACGCGCGGGTCGTCCTGAAGCTTGCGCGTCGCACGCCATTCCTCGTAGGCGCCCGGATTGTTGCGGAGATAGTCCTGCAAGAGCCGATCTCCGTCTGCCCGCATCGTGCGGAATTTCAGGCAGCGGAATGCACGGCCGTTATGGCCGATACGGCGGTGACCGTAAAAAACGGATCCACCATCGGAAAACTTGACGAGCATCATCAAGAGCAGGAAGAGCGGACTGAGAAAGACGAGAGCCAGTGAAGCGGTGAAAATATCAAAGCCACGCTTCGATATTCCTCCTACCGGACGAAATGCTCCCGACTCTGCGGTACTGAAAAACGGCGAATTGGCCGATCGAGTCGCAGACTTCATAGAGAAGACTCCATTTACGTTGGCGATTGGTCGGTCCCCTGTGGGGGCGCACTCGTATCCAAGAATGAGTGTATGGTTAGAATTTGGTTTTTAAAGGCGAAATGATGGCCGGTGCCGTGCCCGCGGTTCGCGGACGTATATCATCGATCGCGAATATGTAATATTTCTTCGGGACCGAAGATCATCTATTCATGGCGAGCCAAGTGGCTTCCAGTCGATTTCGATGTAGTTCGCGGGCAAACCGAATTTACTCATGAAAAAATTGGCCTTACCTTGAACTAGTGATGTTTGCTTTCGTCTTGCATCAGAAGATTTTCCCGCTCTGTAAATTGAAATCCGTCAAATTCACGGGCGCTTTTTGCGGCGCAGCATTCTTTTGCACTGCACGCACAAAACCTTCACAAACGCGAATCTTGTAACAAAAGTTGATAACAAAGTGAGAGCGAGGCCAACTTCGAGACGAGCGAAACAGGGCGAAACCCACGGAGGGTGGAATATCGAGCGACACATTTCGCCCCGTTAAACCCCCAACCAACCTCGATATGGCCGGCCGCAAACTGATTCCTTGCATCCGCCCCACGCCGTGCAATCAACGGAATTTGATTGGAGGCGGCCTGTTCTAAAGGCGACATAAACATTTTAGGGGCTATAGCGGCTTATATTGCATCTGCGGTTATTGTCGGTTGAACCGAGGGATAACCGCCAATATATTGAACCTCTGTGGTGGGAAGGGCCTTAGCTCATATGGAGACACCAACAACAGCCCCGAAGGCAAGGTAGCGCGATGTTCGCACCACGCGTCTTTGCGAGCATGATTGGCGCTTTGGCGGTCTTTGCCATCGTCACCTATCTGCTGAACGGTTCGCTTACCTCGACCCTTTTTCAAACCTTGATTTGCGCCGTCTTGATGCAGGTCGGGTATTTTCTGGCTGTCGTTTTTCTCGTCTGGCAGAAGGCCCGCGAGCGCGACAGGCAGGCGGCCGAGAACGCACGCGCAACGACCGATGAAAAACAGGCGGGTAAGGTTTCGCCGGGGCGTTTGAACAGGCCGGGTCACTTCAACCCGTAGGGCACGGTGGGGAGCTCCCCTCGCCGCCCGCGATGCCTACAACAAAAATGTCAACGTTTTGACGCGGTTGCGACATGATCCCGTTGCATCGTGCGGCGGGCCGGCGAGTAAAACCAATGCCGGCCATGCCCGACGTAACGCTGGAGGCCACAATGACCGCAGCTGCAACGATGGACGTTTGTGTCATCATCGCCGCAAAAAATGCCGCCGAAA
The DNA here is from genome assembly GCF_017488845.2 of Ensifer canadensis. NCBI lineage: Bacteria > Pseudomonadati > Pseudomonadota > Alphaproteobacteria > Hyphomicrobiales > Rhizobiaceae > Ensifer > Ensifer canadensis. The sequence continues at coordinate 1,042,852 of NZ_CP083371.1, read as the reverse complement.
CGATCGCAAGGGCCGTCGCTTCGGCTCTGGCCGAGCCGGAAACGGCCGAGGTCATCGTCATCGACGACGGCTCCACCGACACGACCGCATCAGCCGCCCTGTCCGCTGCCGATGACACCGGGCGATTGAACATCGTGCGCTTTGAAAAAAACAGGGGGCCGGCTGCAGCACGAAACCACGCGATCTCGATCAGCCGCTCGCCTATCCTCGCCATCCTCGATGCCGACGACTTCTTTCTGCCCGGCAGGCTGGCCCAGCTTCTTGGGGTTTCGGATTGGGATTTTGTCGCCGACAACATCGCCTTCATGGACGAGACGGCTGCCGCCAGCGCAGCGGCCGACGTGGGCCGGTTCCAACCGGAGCCGCGCCTTCTCGATCTCACCGGCTTCGTCGAAGGCAATATCTCGCGCCGCGGTGTCAGGCGTGGCGAGATCGGTTTTCTCAAACCCCTCATGCGGCGTGCGTTTCTGTCCAGCCATCAACTCGCTTACAACGAGACCCTCCGCCTCGGGGAAGACTACGACCTCTATCTGCGGGCGCTTGCCAAGGGTGCACGCTACAAGATCATCCACAGCTGCGGCTATGCGGCGATCGTGCGTGGCAATTCGCTCAGCGGTAGTCACCGCACCGAAGACCTGAAGCGCCTTTATGAGGCCGACCGTGCCATCCTCGCCGACAATCAATTGAGTGCAGAAGCGACGGCCGTGATCCGCCGGCATGAACGCCATATCCGGGGACGTTACGAACATCGGCGCTTTCTCGACCTGAAGAGCGAGGGCGGCCCAATGGCTGCCGTCACCTACCTGCTCGGCAAGCCGGGGGCCGTTCCGGCAGTCGCCGGTGGGATCTTTGCCGATAAGACCGAACGTATGCGACCGGGCAAGCCGGATGCCCCGGTGGGACTCGGCGGCTCGGGGCGGCTGCGCTACCTGCTCCCAGCTTCCGCTGAGTTGAGCCAATGATAGGCTAAACGGCGCCCGCTCGGGGCGCCGCTTGATCTCAGCCCTTAGAGATAATCGCGACGAACTGTATCGAGTACGTCGCGGAAGCGTGCCTTGCGTTCGGCCAGGACGCGGTCTTCGCTCAATTGCGGCTGCGCTCTGCTTGCCTGCCACAATGCCAACGTCGACGGCGCCGCCAGAAGCTGCTTGGCCGCTCCACGCAAGAAAGTTTGCCTTGGCTGGGTCGCTCCGACGACCAGGTCTCCGTCGATCTGCCGCCGGTTCGGGTCTTCACCATAGGTCTCGGCGATATCAAAACCCATGCCCCAGAACCGGGTCCCCTTGATCATCGCTTCCGCCCGGCTTGAAACCGGGACATGGCGAGGGCGATAGGTGACCCCGACCGTCCGGGCCCAATCGTTCCATTTGAAGCTGTTGATGCTGTTCGAAGTCGAGACCGCGACCCACGGAACGCGAAAGGCGTCCGCGAGAATCGCTCCGTGCATCGATTCGGCCACGATCAGCTCGGACTGCGCGATCTCCCGGATCACGGCTCCGGCCTCTCCACGCGGGTCGATGTAGTGCAGGCCGACCGTGCCGCAGGTCATCGGCCACATGCCGGCAATCGCACTCTCCCAATGGGGCACGAAGCTACGCTTGTGGATCTTGGGCAAGTTCTGGAACTCCGGCATCTCGGCGACCATCACCGCCGGGTCAACAATGCCGCGTTCGTGTTCGATACCGACCTTTTCGGCCGTCAGCGGGCCGCGCACACAACGAATGTCCCATTCCGCCGCATCGCGCATATCCGGAAGCGTGCCATAGCCAAAGCCGCTGCCAAGCACCAATTTTCGCATGCCGTCGGGTAATAACGCTCGATTGAGCACCGTACCGACGCCGACGAGCAGAATGTCGTCATGGCTGTCGCGGAAACCAGGCAAGAGGAAATCCCAGAGCCAAAGATTGAGGTCGTCTCCAAAATTTCCGTGATGTGATTCCCAGTAATAGGGCTTCATAAGCGGTCCCTTCTCTCAAATAAAAATGTGTCCGGCGCCGCAAGCGGCGGGTCTTTCTCCCTCCTGAGGGATGCTGTCTTCGTGATCAGCGTTGCGGTGACAGTTTGCCGACGGCCAGTTCAAGGGCGCTTTGCAATAATTTCGGATCGCGCCATACCCAGCGGGCAAGCAGCCTGAACTGTGGCACCTTCCTGCGACGCAGGCGCCGAGCCTGACTCCACAATGCCTGACGGCGGGCCGTATGCTGAAAGGAGCGGATCGAGGCGATTTCCTGCGGCCGGCGCGAAAAGCGGCCCTCAAGCGTTTCAAGCGCCACGAAAGTGTTGAACTGCTGCTGCAGAAATTCCGGCGAATCGTTGTCGATCGAATGGAAGATGTTGATGCCCTCGCCGCGTTCCGCACCCGCGGCATCGCAAAGGACCACACGTCGCGCCGACAGCACGCAATCGCAGAAGAACAGCACGTCCTCGGCTGCCAGCCGGAGTGCGGCATCGAAGCGGATCGTTTCGAACAGCGAGCGCCCGATCACCATGCAGGAAAGGTGCAGAAAGCTCCAATTCCGCAGCATGACGTTGGATAGATCGGGGATTTCCACGACCAGCGGGCTCTCCTGCAGCCGGATGCAGGTATCGCTCTTCAGGAGATCGGCGACGCCAAAATGGTAGTAGAATGCATCGCCTCCCGTTATCGACGCCCAATAACAATCGGCATCGAATCGCGTCAGGCTTTGATAGGCATTTCTGAGGTGATCCGGCGTCCAGACGTCGTCGGAATCAAGGAATGCCACGAACTCCGAATCCTCAGGAACATGGTCGAGCCCGGTGTTGCGTGCGCCGCCCGGTCCCTGGTTGGGTTGGCGCACGATGGTGATGCGCTCGCGCATGTTTTCGCTGAGCGGCGCCAGCTCCTCATCAACAGGATAAGGAGATTGATCGTCGACGACCAAAACATGGAAGTCCTGAAATGTCTGGGCGAAGACGGACGAAAGCGCCCGCCGAAGGATGCCCGGCTCCTTCTGGTAGTAAGGTATAATAATCGTCAGCTTTGCCATCTTTTCGCCCCTGAGGCTTCTCTACAAAGAGTCTTGCGTGGTCTCCTCCCACTGGGTCGCGGCCGTATGTCTTTCGCTTGTCCTTTGTCACTCATTCTTTCAAAGGGCTCACGGGATGTTCGCCATGCCCTCAACCGTCAATGCCAAATCCGTCACCCGTAACGTCGGCTGGAGCGTGCTCTCAAAGACAGGCACATTCGGGCTGAAATTTGTCACCGTGCCTATTCTTGCGCGCATCCTGACGCCTGAAGAGTTCGGAACAGTCGCTGTCGCACTCACCGTCGTGCAGTTTCTGGCAATGATCGGCGGCGCCGGTCTGGCCTCCGCGCTGATCATTCAGCGCGACGAGGAAATGGACCTTGTCCATTCCGCATTCTGGGCGAATCTGGCGATTTCAATGGCAATGGCGCTTGGGCTTTTTGTCTTTGCCGCACCGCTCGCAACGCTGCTGGGGGCGCCGGAAGCTGCCTACCTATTGAAGATCATGAGCCTGCTCATTCCGCTTCAGCTCGGCGGCGATGTCGCTTATGCGCTCCTGGCCCGGCGCATGAATTTCAGCAAGGATGCCGCTTGGAGCATGATTTCGGAAACGCTCGGCGCTCTCGTCGCCGTCGCCATGGCGCTCGCCGGTTTCGGCGTGTGGTCGCTCCTCGGGCAGCTCTTCGTATCGGCGTTGATCCGCCTTTTCGGGCTTTATGCCGTCTCCGGCTACGTACCGAGGCTGGTCTTCTCGTTTCGGCGCGTATGGATATTAAGCCGCTTCAGTCTCGGCATGATGGGCTCCGAAATCGCCAATTTCATTACCTTCCAGTCGCCAATGGTGGTGATCTCCCGCTATCTCGGTCTTTCCGATGCCGGCGCCTATTCCGCCGCCAACCGGTTCTCCAGCATTCCAAACCAGATCGTGCTTTCGGCTGTCATGGGTGTGCTTTTCCCCGCCTTCAGCCATATGGGCGAGGATCGCGAGCGCCGGTCGCAGGCGTTGATGCTAAGCACGCAGGTCACCACGGTGTTGCTTGCTCCGATGATGTTCGGGCTGTGGGCGCTCGCCGAACCAGCGATGCTCGTCCTCTTCGGCAGCCAATGGGCGGCGGCCTGGCCCGTTCTCGGCCTTCTGGCTTTGTCCAAGGGCATCCTGACCCCCTGCAGCACCTACGTGCCCTATCTCAAAGGCATCGGCCAGGGCGCCGTCCTGTTCTGGTGGGCTGTGATCCGAGCTGTCATCACCACCGGCGCGGTCGCCTATGGGGCCATCAACGGCTCACTGATCGACGCGATGATCGCGCTTTGCATCGTCAACGTTCTGACGCTGGTCGGATATTCATGGGTGGTCTTCCGGGCCGACCATATGCCGTTCGTGAGAGGCTTCTTCGTCTCAACGCGGCCGATGTTTGCGGCCTTTGCCATGGCGCTTGCCGTGCGTTTTCTGCTCGAGCGATTCGGCCCCCTGGTTCCCAACGCCATCTTGCAGGTGCTGATCGGGGCTGCCATCGGCGGTCTCATCTATCTCATTCTGATGGTTCTGACCGAGCGGCAGTTGCTGGTGAAACTACATCGGATGATCCGCCAGCGCGGCGCGGTGGGTGTTTCGCCAGAACCTGCGGAATGATCGTAAATGGCGAGCTCGGCCCTGCCTTACACTCGCCGCAATTCGCGCCGCCGGCAGCAAAAAAACTCCGATTTGACAATGATCAACGAAAAAAATCTGCAATTTTTGATCGCAATTAATCGGCGTTCGTTCAATCACAGACTTTAGTTCATGAGAATATGAGCATATTCCGCAACATGCGACAATACGTGCGCTTTTAAGGATTGAAGGGGTCGATTCCCTGTTGTTTTGCCGCTAACTCGAAATGTGGCGAATGCTGCATTGCAACAAATCATGGCTGATTCTTTTGTTGCAGCGCCATATTTTTATCCACGCCCCTGCCCTAGTTTATTCGATGCGGGCTCTAGTCTGCTCTGTTGAAACGGCGCCGAAAATGACGCTGGCAGATAGGAGTGACGGATATCGTGGCTATGGACGCGAACATTTCCTCGCGGATCAATTTGATGCGCATCGTGCTGATCTCGGGCATCGTCTTCGTACATGTGCCGCATGATCCGCAAACCAGCCCGTTCCTGGGAACCTATGGGTTTCTGGACTGGCTGCGCGTGTTTTTGGGCGACAGCCTGTTTCGCGTCGGCGTTCCCTGCCTCAGCGCGATCTCGGGCTATCTCATGTTCCGACGCGGTCTGGATACGTTCGATTATAAGAAGACGCTTCGGACCAAGGCGCGCACGGTGCTGCTTCCCTTCCTTCTGTGGAACCTCGCGTTTCTCGCACTCGTCTATGTGGCGCAGCTCAAGAATATTGGCTTCGGCTACCTTCCCGATGTGGTCAATGCCACGCCACGCGAATGGCTGAGCCTTGCTTTCGCGCTTGAGGCGCTGCCGATCAACGTTCCACTCTACTTTCTGCGCGATCTGCTGCTATGCATCCTGCTCTCGCCATTGTTGGCCTGGCTGATCAAGCGCTATCCGCTGCAAACGCTTGGCATTCTGCTCGCCTTCGCCGTGCTTCCACTGCCGAATGGCATCTTCCTGAAGAAATCTATCCTTTTCGGCTTCTGCACCGGTATCTATCTGAGCCTGCATCGCATCGATACCAAGCTGCTCGACCCCTATGCCCGATCGATCACCGCCGTTTTCCTCGCCGCCGCTGTCGCGCTCTCGATCGTTCTTTACCAGACGGGTCCGGAGTTCCCGGTCTGGGTCGATATGCTGCGCAGCCTGACAGCACTTTCCGGAATCGTCGGATCCTGGGCCGTTTCAGCGCTTCTCGTGCGCACCCGGCTCGGCGAACGCCTGGCGCGTACCGGTGGCCTCAGCTTCTGGATCTTCTGTGCCCATTACCCCCTGCTCATCGTTTCCTGGATGGTCTGGAATCGCACCGAGATCGCCGACTATCGCCTGTTCTATTTCACGATCCCGTTCATCACGATCGCCATTCTCGTTGCCGCGCATGGGCTTGCCAAGCGCCTGGCACCGGGCCTCACCGCCGTCCTGACCGGCAGCCGCACCGGCTCCTCCCAAGCCAACGCGCGCCCGGATACCGGCCGTCGCTCCGACTACTCGCCACAGCAAAGGACCTGACCATGAGATCGATCAGACCTCACCGCCTCGCCCTTCTCACATGTCTCGCCACCGGCCTTGCCGGCTCCGCAATGGCACAGGAAGGTGCCACCGGCACGTCGTTCCTCGACAACTTCGACACGCTCGACACCGGCCACTGGTATGTTTCGGATGGCTGGAACAACGGGCCGCACCAGAACTGCACCTGGTCGAAGAAGCAGGCGGTGGTCGTTGACGGCATCCTTGAACTGAAGTTCGAGGAGGGCAAGACAGGCGAACGCAACTATGCCTGCGGCGAGGTCCAGACCCGCAAGCGGTTCGGCTATGGGACCTACGAAGCCCGCATCAAGTCCGCCGACGGATCGGGGCTGAACTCAGCCTTCTTTACCTATATCGGTCCTGCCGACAAAAAGGCGCATGACGAGATCGACTTCGAAGTGCTCGGCAAGAACCCGGCAAAGGTGCAGCTCAATCAGTACGTCTCCGCCAAGGGCGGCAACGAGAAGCTCGCCGACGTACCGGGCGGCGCCAACCAAGGCTTCAACGACTACGCCTTCGTCTGGGAGAAGGAGCGTATCCGTTACTACGTCAATGGTGAACTGGTTCACGAAGTGACCGATCCCGCCAAGATCCCGTCCAACGCCCAGAAGATCTTCTTCAGCCTGTGGGGCACCGACACCCTCAGCGATTGGATGGGCACCTTTAACTACAAGGGGCCGACAGCGCTGCAGGTTGACCGGATCGCCTTCACCGCACCCAACGACAAGTGCCAGTTCGCCGAGTCCGTCGCCTGCAAATTGAACTGAGGACGGCACAACGCCGCCGCATCCGTGCATCGCAACGCCACCGTTGCGATGCACGATTTCTTGAATCAAGCTTGGCTCGGGCTAAGCACGAAAACGGATGTTTTCATGCTGCAGATACTTTATTTCGCGCAGGATCTGGCTGACCCCGCGGTTCGCCGTCGAATCCTGATGTTGAAGGCAGGCGGTGCGCGCGTGACGCTGGCCGGCTTTCGCCGGGGCGCGAACGCACTGGCCGCGATCGAGGGCATCGATCCGATCGAGCTCGGCACGACGCGCGACGGTCGCTTTGCCCAGCGGGTCTCAGCGATCACCAAGGCCTGCCTGTCGCTACCCGCCAAGCTGCGCGCGGTCGGCCGGCCCGACCTGATCATCGCCCGCAACCTCGACATGCTCGCCGTCGCCAACAAGGCGGTTTCCATGTTCGGCGGTGATGTCCCTATTGTCTATGAATGCCTCGACATTCACCGCCTGCTTCTGCGCAAGGACGTGGCTGGACGCGCCATGCGCGCCAGCGAAGCCTATCTCGGACGCAATGCGCGGCTTTTGATCACCAGTTCTCCCGCCTTCGTCGAGCATTATTTCCGCCCACTCTCCGGGTTGGAGACGCCAGTCATGCTGCTGGAGAACAAGGTGCTGGAGCTCGGCGATCGAGATTGCCTGCAGGTTTCCGCGGCCCCCACAGCGCGACCAGACGGCCCCTGGCGGATCGGCTGGTTCGGTGCGCTACGCTGCCGCAAGTCGCTCGAACTGCTTTCGACGTTCTCGCGCCGCATGGAGGGCCGTTTCGAGATCGTACTACGCGGCCGGCCCGCCTATTCCGAGTTCGACGATTTCGACGGTTTCATTCGCAATGAGCCGCACATGACCTTCCACGGCGCTTACCGCAGCCCGGAAGACCTCGGCGCGATCTACGACGAGATCGATTTCACCTGGGCGATCGATTTTTTCGAGGAGGGCCAGAATTCCAAATGGCTGCTTCCGAACCGGCTCTATGAGGGCTGCCGACACGGACGGGTTCCGATCGCCATGCGCGGCACGGAGACGGCCCGTTTTCTGGCGGTCCGCGGTCTTGGTTTTCTGCTTGATGAACCCGAGCCGGACAACCTCGTTTCGCTCCTTGGAGCGGTCGATGCCAACAGCCACGCCGATGCTTGTGGGCGGGTTGCCGCCTGCAACACCGACACCTGGGTCTTTCGCCACACCGATTGCGAGAACCTCGTGAGGCGCCTTTCGGCGATTGCATCGACGGCCCCCGAACCCGCGACGCCCCTTTCTCAAGCCCGTCAAAACGAAGGTGGTTTGTCATGAACACAACAGATCTGACGTCGACGCGCAGCCTGATCGTCATCCCCTGCCTCAATGAGGCTGAACATATCGAAGCTCTGGTGGACAAGCTTCGTCCGTCACTGGCGCCACTTAATGCTGTCATCCTGATTGCCGACGGCGGCAGCACCGATGGCACCCGCGAAATCGTAGCGCGACTGGCCCAAGACGATCCGTCCGTCCTGGCGCTCGATAATCCTAAGCGTATCCAGAGTGCCGCAATCAATCTTGCGGTGGCCGAGTATGGCTCATCCTTCGACTTTCTGATCCGCATCGATGCGCATGGCACCTATCCTGATGATTATTGCCAGAAGCTTGTCGACGAAGTGATCGCAACCGGCGCCGACTCCGTCGTCGTTGCCATGGAGACAGTCGGCTTCACGCCGTTTCAGAAGGCGACGGCCTATGCCCAGAATTCCAAGCTCGGAAATGGCGGCGCCAAACACCGGCTCGGGGCCACAAGCCATTGGGCAGACCACGGCCATCATGCGCTGATGCGCATTGCAGCCTTCAAGGCGATCGGCGGTTACGACGAGAGCTTCAGTCACAACGAAGATGCCGAGTTCGACTATCGGTTCCGCAAGGCCGGCTATCGCATCTGGATGACCGACAGAACGAGCATGGTCTATTACCCCCGGGCAAAGATCGGGCCGCTGTTTCGGCAATATTTCAGCTACGGCCGCGGGCGAGCCCGCAACGTGCTGAAGCATCGCGTCGCGCCAAGCCTGCGTCAATTGTTGCCGCTCGCCGTGGCACCGATCGCAATCGGCGCTCTGCTCGCCGTCATCAACTGGGTTGCCGTCGTGCCGGTCGTGCTTTGGGCTGCAGCTTGCATCGGCTACGGAGCCTGGATGGCGCTCGGCCAGAAAAACCCCTACGGCCCGCTGGCTGCGGTTTCGGCCATGGTGATGCATTTCGCCTGGTCCGCCGGTTTCTGGCGTGAGTTGCTCGACCTTCGCAACAGGCGGGTCGCACCATGATTGAGGCAACGAAGAAAATGGCCGCCGGCCTTCGGGTCGACATCGCGGTCTGCACGTTTCGCCGGCCGGAGCTTGCCGAAACCCTGCGCTCGCTGGCTGCCATTATCGTGCCGGACGGGACGGCAATCCGGATTATCGTCGCCGACAACGATCTACAGCCAAGTGCCGAAGGTCTTGTCGACGCATTGAGGTCGGAAATTCCCTTCGGGATCGACTATGTGCATTGCCCGGCGAGCAACATCTCGATCGCCCGTAACGCCTGCCTTGATAACGCATCGGGCGACTACCTCGCCTTCGTCGATGACGACGAAACGGTTGCTCGCGACTGGCTGGTGCGTCTGCTGGAGACGGCCTCAGCCACCGGGGCCGAGGCGGTTCTCGGCCCGGTTCGAGCCGAATATGACCTTTCGGCGCCGTCCTGGATGCGCCGCGGTGACTTCCACTCGACGCGACCCGTCTGGGTCGGCGGCGAGGTCATAACGGGCTACACCTGCAACGTCTTGCTCGATCGAAAAACGCCGGCACTTGCCGGCCGGCGTTTCAACCTCGCGCTCGGCCGAACCGGCGGCGAGGATACGGAGTTCTTCACCCATATGTACAAGGCCGGCGGCCGTCTGGCCTATGCGTCGGATGCTCTGGTCTACGAAATCGTGCCGGAAAAGCGCGCCAGCTTCCAATGGTTGGCAAAACGACGCTTTCGCTCGGGCCAGACTCATGGACGCCTGCTCGCACAGGCCTCTGCAGGCAGCGGAAAGGCCGTCGAGATCGTTCGGGCCACCGCCAAGTCCGGGTTTTGCGCTGTCGCAATCCTCATCCTGCTCGCCTCGCCGGTTGCGCGTTCGCGCTATGCCCTGCGTGCCGTCATGCATGCCGGCGTCGTCAGCGGCCTTTTCGGCGTTCGCGAGCTCGAGCAATACGGCACATCGGAAGTGGCGGCGCCATGACGACAACCAATCCAGATGTCAGCTTCGTCATCGCGGCGTTCAAGGCGGCTGATACGATCACGCGCGCGATCGACAGTGCGCTCGCCCAGGAAGATGTCTCGGTCGAAGTCATCGTCGTCGACGATGCTTCACCTGACTATACCGCAGCGGTGGTCGAGGCTATCGCCGATCCGCGTATCCGGTTGATCCGACTTCCGGCCAATCGGGGACCTGGCGGCGCGCGCAACGCCGGTCTCGACGCAGCCCGCGGCGAATGGATCGCCATCCTCGATGCCGACGACACGGTTCGCCCCGGAAGACTTGCGCGAATGATCGCACGGGCGCGCCGCGAAAGCGCTAATATCGCCGTCGACAATCTGGAAGTCCTGAACCTTGATGGCCGGCGCGACCGGATGTTTGACGACACGACGCTTGAGAATACACCGGTTCTCACCCTTGCCGCCTTCATCGAGTCCAACGTGCTTTTCAGGTCGACCTATAATTTCGGCTACATGAAGCCGATCTTCGAGCGCCGGTTTCTCGAAGAGATCCGCCTGCGCTTCAAGGAAGAGATCCGCATCGGCGAAGACTATATCCTGCTGGCCTCGGCCCTTGCCCAAGGCGGGCGCTGTATCATCGATCCCTCCGCTGGCTATCGTTATCACATCCGCGAAGGCTCCATCTCGCGCGTGCTGGAACTGCGCCACATCGATGCGATGATCGCCGCCGACACAGACTTCCTCAGCACCCACGCCATCGACGCAAGCGCGATGGCCATGCAGCGCAAGCGCAGCCGCAGCCTTTACGAGGCGCACGCCTTCTTGGCGCTCGTTGAACACATCAAATCCAGATCGCTGGGCGGCGCCATCAGAACCGCGCTCTCCAGCCCCCGCGCGCTCCGGCATCTCAGGATGCCGATCGCCGTGCGACTGCGCCGCCTGGTTGCGCCGTTGTCGCGCTTGAAGCCCGCCACAACGACGGTGGCGGCTGAACGATCCACTTCGGGCAAAAGCCCTCACACGAGAAAAGGATAATGCCATGGACCGTATCAGAACTGTCAGAAAAGCAGTTATTCCGGTAGCCGGCAACGGCACGCGTTTCCTTCCCGCGACCAAGGCTGTGCCGAAAGAGATGCTGACGATCGTCGATCGTCCGGTCGTGCAATATGCCGTCGATGAAGCCCGCGAGGCCGGCATCGAGCATATCGTCTTCGTCACCAGCCGTAACAAGCAGGCGATCGAAGACCACTTCGACGATACGCCCGAGCTGATTTCGTCGCTGACGCGCTCGGGCAAGAACGCCCAGATTTCCGAGCTCGAGGCCATGTTGCCCAAGGCTGGCTCCGTCAGCTTCACCCGGCAACAGGCGCCGCTCGGCCTCGGACATGCCGTGTGGTGCGCGCGCGACCTGATCGGCGACGAGCCTTTTGCACTGCTTCTGCCCGATATGCTCTCCTATGGCGCGCGCGGCTGCATGGCTGGCCTGATGGATCTCTATCGTCAAACCGGAGGCAATGTCGTCGGCGTGGAGCAATGCGCGCCGGAGGATGCCTCCAAATACGGCATCGTCGGTAAGGGAACGGCCGTTTCGCATGGTTTCGCGGTCACCGAAATGGTCGAAAAGCCGAAAGCGGGAGAGGCGCCCTCGAACTTCTACCTCAACGGTCGCTACGTTCTCCAGCCTGAGATTTTCGGCATTCTCGCTCGACAGCAGCGCGGCGCCGGCAACGAAATTCAGCTGACAGACGGCATGCTGAAACTGTCCAAGGATCAGGCGTTCCACGCCCACCCCTATGATGGCAGAACCTTCGATTGCGGCTCCAAGCATGGGTTCATCGAGGCGAACGTCGCCTTTGCTCTTGCTCGTTCGGATATCGGCGATCTGGTCTACGAATCCGTCAGGGACATGGTTTTGTCTCACGAAGGCCGCATCCGCGCGGCATAAACCCGGTTTCCGGCGCCCCGAGATGTGGGGGCGCCGGCCGATAGCTATATGGAAACGGACAGAGCGACCCAATGAAACAAAGAAGTCTACCGTTCAGTAGCGTACTGCCCCGCGAAGCCGAGGAAACCGATGGCTTCATCGACCTTGACCGGCTTTTTTCGGTGGTGGTTCGTCGCGGCAAGACAGTCGGGCTGTTCGTTGCCCTGTTCGTCGTTCTCGGCGGTGTCTACCTGCTTTTCGCCACGCCGAACTATACCTCGATGACGCAGATCCTGCTCGACGAGAACCTCTCGAAATTCGCGGAAGAAGAGGCTTCGCCACAAAACAGCCAGCTGCTCGACACCCAACTTGCCAGCGCCGTCGAGATCCTCAAATCAGGCGAATTGGCTCTGCGCGTCGTCGACAAGATCAACCTTGCCGACAACGACACGATCGTCAATCCGCCACGCTCGGCTTTCGCTGTGGTCAAGGATTGGATGAAGTCGATCACCGGTGTGTTTACGGGCGGTTCTGCGGTTTCGGAAGAGGCCGCACGCAGCGGCCGGCGACAGAAGGCAGCCGCGCTTATCCAGCAGGGCCTCGCCGTCGAACGCGTCTCGCGAAGCTCGGTCGTTGCCCTTGCCTACCGTTCGAGCGATCCGCAGCTGGCAGCGCAGGTGGTACGCGCCTATGCCGATTCCTACCTGACCGACCAGTTGAACGCCAATTTCGAGGCGACCGAACGGGCATCCGTGTGGTTGCAGGAGCGCCTTGCCGACCTGAGGCAGCGATCCCAGGTCGCTTCGCTTGAGGTCGAGCAATACCGCACCGACAACGGGCTGACCTCGGCGCGGGGAGAACTGATGTCCGAGCAACAGCTCGCCGATCTCAACAGCCAGCTGATCATCGCCCAGGCCGACACGGCCTCCGCTTCGGCCCGCTACAAGCAGTTTCAGGCGATCGTCGAACAGGGCCCTGAAAAGGCCGTCGACAATGCGACGATCTCGTCGAAGGACGGCGACAATTCGGTGATCCGCGACCTCAGGACCCGCTATCTGACCGTCAGCAAACGCGAGCAGGAGGTGACCCAAAGCTTTAGCGCCGATCATCCCCAGGCGGTATCGCTGCGGGCGGAGAAGAACGATATCGGCCGCCAGATCTATCAGGAACTGCAGCAGCTGACCTCGAGCTATCGCAATGAATACGAGGTCGCGCGGTCGCGCGAAGCCTCGTTGCGCGAAAACATCGAGGGAACCACCGGCCGGAACTCCGACGCAAACCGATCACTCGTCCATCTGCGCGAACTCGAGCAGAAGGCCGCAGCTCTGAAGACGCTTTATGAATCCTATCTCGGCCGCTATGAGCAGGCAGCGCAGCAGCGCTCCTTCCCGATTGCCAAGGCTCGGGTGATTTCCGAAGCCGGCGTGCCTGTTTCGCCCTCAAGCCCGAAGAAGACGATGATCCTCGCCCTCTCCGCTGTGCTCGGCATGATGGCAGGCGGGGCGTTTGCGGCGTTTCAGGAATTCCGGGAGCGCACGTTCCGTCTCGAAGGCGACGTCCGTTCGATCCTCGGGCATCGGTCGCTCGGTTATGTCCCGCTGATCGGCCCGCGCCCGACGAGAGCCACAGACCATATGCGTGCCCGGTTTGTGAAGGACAAGGGACCGCCCCAACCAGCACCGGAGCCGGTGCCCTTCGAACGCGTCAGCCGCATCGTACTCGACGCGCCGCGCTCCTCCTTTACCGAGACGTTCCGCAACGCCAAGCTCGCCTGTGACCAGATGCTGCATGGAAATGCCTGCCGTGTGGTCGGTATCGTGTCGGCGGTTCCCGATGAAGGGAAATCAATCGTCGCTGCCAATTTTGCCGCCCTTCTCGCCGCCAGCGGCAAGCGGACGCTGCTGATCGATGCGGATATACGCAGGCCCGGCCTCAGCAAGATGATTACGCCGGCGCCCAAGACCGGACTTGTCGAGGCGCTAACCGGCGAGACATCCTGGCCGGCCGGAATCAAGATCGACCACAAGACGAAGCTTGCGATATTCCCGGTCGGTGGCGAAGCCACCAACCACTACCCGCATGACAGCCACGAGCTGCTCGCCTCGCCGGCCATGGAGGAATTGATCGCGAACGCGCGCAAGTCCTTCGACTATGTGATCGTCGACCTCGCAGCCCTCGCCCCTGTCGTTGATGGCAAGGCGTTTTCGCCGCTTGCCGACGGTTTCCTCTTCGTGGCCGAATGGGGCCGCACACCGTCGCGGCTTGTGCGCGACCTGCTCCACGCCGAACCGCAGATCAACTCGAAGATCCTCGGCGTCATCCTCAACAAGACGGATATGCGGGAATTGGCGAAATACAGCGACTTCGGCGCCGCCGAACACTATCGCCACCGCTTCGAAAAATACTACGTCGACAACTCAGCGACCCGGCGCGAAGCGGAGCCGGTCTGAACCGTATAGGAGCCCAACTCGCTTGGGCTCCTGGAGCATTTCCAGGGCAAGTGCGTAGCGGTTTCCTGTCAAAAAAACAAAGAGATACAGCCGTTTGTGAAATTCCGGTTAAACCGGAAACGCTCGTGCCTTAATCCTTCCAGAACAGCGGCGTCAGGATGACCAGAACGGTCAGGATTTCCAGACGCCCGAGCAGCATCATGACCGACAGCAGATAAAGCGCCGGATCGGACAAGGTAGAGAAGTTTCCAGCCGGCCCGATGATCGGGCCGAGCCCGGCACCGACATTTGAAAGCGCCGTGGCAATCGCCGACGCCGACGTCAAAAGGTCATAGCCAAAGGCGCCCATGGCCATGCTGCCGAAGGCCCAGATCATCATATAGGCCGTGAAGAACAAAAAGACGGTCCGCTGCACGTCGATATCGACCAGTGCCTTGCCGTAGCGCACCGTGTGGATCGCGTTCGGGTAGATGAGCCTAAAGAGCCCTGCCCGAATGGAATTGAAGATGATGATGAAGCGATAGGCTTTCATGCCGCCAGCGGTCGAGCCCGAACACCCGCCCATGAAGGTCGCCGCAAAGGCGAGTGCGACGATGAAGTCGCCCCATAGCATGTAGTCATCGCTGGCAAAGCCTGTCGTTGACAGGATCGACGACACCGTGAAGAACGAATGCGCCAGCGCCTCGTGAAAATCGACGCCGTTTTCCAACCGCTGAAACAAGCTGGCTGCGATCGCGAGCACGGTGAGGTAAGACAGGAACACGATGATCTGCGGATCCTTCAGCGTGTCCAGCCGGCCGCGCACGATAAAGATGATCAGCACGGAAAACGGTAGGCTGCTGACCGTCATGAAGAAGGTAGCCACCCACAGGATCGGCAGGCTGTTAAAATAGCCGAGCGACGCGTCATGGGTCGAAAAGCCCCCGGTCGCAATCGTCGACATCGCGTTATTGATCGCATCGAAGCGATTCATTCCGAGATAGCCGTAGATGATCGCGCAGGTGACCGTCAGGACGATATAGATCAGGATAAAGGCACGCGTGAAGGTGACGATGCGCGCAAACGGCTTCTCGGTGGTATCGGACGATTCCATCTTGAAGAACGACAGTCCGCCGACGCGCAGATACGGCATGACGAACAGCCCGAGCGCGACGATGCCGATGCCGCCGAGCCAATGGAGCAGCGAACGCCAAACAAGAATACCGGGTGGCGCATTGTCCAGACCGGCAATGACAGTTGAGCCGGTGGTGGTGATGCCTGAGACAGACTCAAACAGCGCTTCGGCAAAATCGAGATTGACCGAGGATAGCCAGAATGGAATGGCACCGACAAACGAGACAACCAGCCACAACAGGTTGACGAGCAGAAAGCCCATTTTCCGGTTGAATGCTGGTGGTCCGCCCTGCGTAGCCGCCACTGTGACCAGCGAAAGGCTACCCATCAGACACGCCGAAACAGCGAAAACCTTCCAGTCCCGATGGCCGAAATAGAGATCGACTAGCGCGGGAATGAACATCGCGAGCGAAAGATAGACGCCGACCTTTGCGGCAATGTTGATGGCAGACTGGTAAATGGTCGCGTTCAACGGTCAATGCCCCGGTCTTGGCTGTCCTGGTCCACTCGCCCTCGCGAGTCGCTTTTACCTGCCATCAACATCGGGATTAGCGGCCAGCGTCGACGAACGCAAGTTGGACATCCCTCTTAACGATCACAGCAATTTCTTCTAGTGTCGACGATTGCTGTGGACCAGAACGCGATCACATCATCGTGCCGCGACAACTCATCACCTTGACTTATTTCTGCGTGTATAGCCTCATCGAACCGACGCACTCGCAAACTTGAGCACTGAAATGACCCCCGCGCGATTTACCCAATGCCTACTTGCCCTTCGCTGGACGCCGATCAATCTCGCGAGCGCGCTCCATTGCAATCTAGCGTGGATCGAGGCGATGGAGACGGGCGATGAGAAGGTGCCCACTGAACTGGCAACTTGGCTCGAAACGCTGGCAACGACCCACGAGACACTGGGCATCCCCGTCGCCTATCGCGGCAAGGGGCTGGAGCCGGCGAGCAGCCGCGCGGCGCGGCGCTAGCGATCATCAGCACCGAGTTGGCTGCAGCGCAGAATTTTTCCGCGAGGGGATTGTGCGCGTTCGGCTTTAAAGAGCTTCGCGGCAACACGCCCGACCTTGTTCAGAGCTCGGATGGCTGGAACGTTGTGCATCGTCGTCGGGCACGGTGCCAGCTTGGGAAGAGAGCTTCTGTCAATGCCGCAAGATCCTGCGTGATTTGATACACTAGAAGTGGCCCCGGCGTTGATACGCCGGATCATAGTCATGTGCCGTTCTCCGGCTCCCGTCGGCCCGATCTGGCAAGGGCGCACGCCTGCGGGCAACCTACGAAGACCGTCGCTTAATCGGAAGATGCGCTTCTATCCTATAGATCCGAATTCGGCATCAATCTACTAGCGGGGGGCGTCGTGCCTGATTGATCGCGCGGCGCTGGCTCCCGACCCTTGCCTCCTCAGCTTCGTAGGCGCCGGTGGCGCGCAGAAGCCCGCGCATACGATGGCGCATCGCCTCAAATGCCGCCCATTGCGACTTCGGCACCATTTTAATCGCATGTCTGTCGCCGCGGGCGAGTGCTCCCGGTCCGAAACGTGCATCGAGCGCCTCGCAGACAGTCGTGAACTCCGCACGGATCTCCGGATTAAGCGCCCGAACCTTCCCCGCGAGATGCTTCGCATTCTTCGCCGTCTGGTCCGTCAAACGACGGAGCGCACTCTCAGCTTCTTTGGTCAACCCTGGTATAGCGACACTCATGCGGTTTCGTTCAGTCCTGACCGCCAAAAACTCCGCCTCGTAGGCGGCGGCGTAGGAGCGCCCCATGGCGCGAATGGAGGCGGCAGCGATATTGACATACTGCATCGCTTCCCGACGCTCTCGTCCTGCTGCCAGGAGCCTGTCCAACACCCTGTCCGAGCCACGCAAGGCGCCATAGGCGGCGGGATCAGCGACAATGGCATGCACAATGCGTTCGGGGTCGATCTTCATTGTTACAAGGCTTTCGATCGTCGCAACCGCGGTGGCCGGATCGCGCCAGATCCGAACTGCATCTCGCCCGAGTGCCGCTCTCTCCTGCCTGTAATGCTGGGCCTCCACCGCCCTGAGCCGCGCCTCATCCTCCACACGGATCTTGAATTCGGTTACAGCTGGCAACATTGGTAAGCACGCGACCGCATACTGCGGAGCAAATGCTGCCGGCGCGATGAGTTGAGCGGGCTCATGTTTTTCTATCATGCGCTGCTCCGCCGCAAAACGTCTAACGACCGAAAACAGCACAGTCAGTTCGGCCTGCCTTTCCTCCACCATGCTTTCCGGAAAACGCATCGCCGTATCGCGCTTAGCGAAGCCATTTGCCTTGTCAGAAAACGCAAGCCATCCAAACCGACGGGTCAGGGCATCGTCGATGGCCTTGACCTCCTGGACTACCGAGCGATCCTCCGTGGCGATCCGGAAAGCGGATCGATAAGCCTCATCTCCCCCTTTCTCCCAAGCCGCTTCGATCTCCAAAAGCCGCGCTCTTGCATTTTTGGAAAGTGCCGGAACAACGAAGCTCATATGCAATCTGCGCATTCGCTCACGGTCTTGGAAGCGCCCTTCTTGTCGACGAAACTCCGTCGCCAGAGCTCGCGCCAAAAGCGCGAGCTCTGGCACAGCTGCCAAGGCAGCCGCCCTCTCCTTCCTGGCCGCTTGAGCATCGACAAGGTTGGCGCCGCCACGCAGGTTCCCGAGTGCTTGAGGCGACCGAATAAGCCGGTCTGCGATTAGTTGGGGATCCTTGGCGGTATTAGAGGAATGCTCGTTCAATCGCGCAAGCACGGCCGCCGGATCTCGGTAAATCCGCCTGAGCAAAGGCATGACGATCGCTTCCCGCTCCGCCCAGTCAGCTGATGAGAGATGGGCAAGACGTGCATCCTCCTCGAGTGTCCGCGAGAACGAAATCGTTGCCGGGAGTAATTCCGGATCGCCATCCGCACTGATCTTAGGAGCCTGCCGCTTGGCTGTACTGCTGTTTGCCTCAATGCGTTCGGAATGCTCAACCACAACATCAAGCGCCGCGTTGGCACGTTGCCATAGCCGGGCCACCCGACCACGCTGTTCGGAAACCCAGCTCAGCGTACGATCCGCCTTCTCAACAAGACTCCAACCAGATACTACCTCAATTCCGCGACGCCGCGCGAAGTCGTCTGCCAGAGATCGGTATGCATCCTCCGTCACGTAATCGAGCGTCGTCGTTTTTCCGCCCGAACGCGAGAGCCGTTTAACAAGCTGCGGAAACAGGTCCGGCAAGCGGTTTTCCTTGGCAATCCGGTGTTGTCGGTCCGCTGCCTTTTCGATCAAACCCGCTCTCCAGATGTTGCGCTCGACAACACGCTCTTCGAAGCGTCTTTTGCCAGTGTCTTCATCGTTTACTGGAACCTTGACCGTGACCTTCTCTGTCCCATCCTTTCGAAGCATTACGGTGTCACCGACCTGCACCCCGCCATCCTCTAGCGCCTTCGGCAGACTGACGCCCCACAGACGATGCGTCATTCCATCTTCAATGCGAAGATCGGCATAGGGACTTGGATCTACATCATCGTGCGGTCGAAACTTCGCAAAGCCTGTTTCGACAAGCTCGCCGCCAACCCCATCGGTGTAGTCTGCACGCGGCGCTCTGTCGCGTTCACGTCTCCGCTGGAAATCCTCCGCAGCGACATAAAGATCAGCGCGATCGCGGTGTCGGGTCATCGCGACATACGTCAGATGCTGGTCCATCATGCCGGTCGCCAGTACAAAGGCGCGATTAAAGGTCGAACCCTGACTTTTGTGGATGGTCGCGGCGTAGCCATGATCGACATTGCGATAGGTATCCTCGGCAAAAACGATATCGCGTCCATTGTCGAGCCGGACAGTGAGCAGCGCCGTCCCGCTTCCGGCTGCCGTCGAGCAAACCGTCCCGAGCATGCCGTTCTTCACGTGCTGAACAGTAAGGTTCTTGGCATGCGGCGCGACGAACCGGGCGTTTTCGAGAAAGATGATCCGGTCACCAACCGCGAACTCCCGCATACCGCGCTCGGTTAAGAACGGCCTGCCATCCGACAACAATCCATCCGTCGAAAGCACATCGCGAATAGACCGGTTCAACACCTTCACGTCGTCATTGGTATGCGCAAGTACAGTCAGTTCGTCGCCACGAAGTTTGCGACCTTCCGCCTTGGCTTTCGCTACCAATTCGCGATGTGCAGCTGTCCAGTCTGCGACGATGCGCTCGATGGCAGCCTGACGGGTCTCGGCGCTAACGATATGCCCGCGTTCGCCATAAGCGGCGAGCGCCGCTTTCACATCGCCGCGGGCAAATTGCTTGGAGGCAGTACGCGCCCATTCCTCTTTCTGCCGCCGGACACCGGCAAGCTCCGCAGAGTTGATGCGCTCGACAATCGCTCGGAAAGCCGCACCGGCCTGAATCGGCTGAAGCTGCATCGGATCACCAATGAGCACAGCCTTTGCGCCCGCGACCTCGATACGCTTCAACAAACGCCCCATTTGTTGTGACGACACCATTCCGGCCTCGTCTACGACCAGCACATCCCCCTTTCCGAGAAGATCGTTACCTCGCTCCCAGGCACGTTCCCAGGAGGCGATGGTGCGTGCGAGAATACCGGAACTTTCCTCCAATCCCTCAGCAGCCTTTCCGGCCAGTGCCGCACCGACGACACGCCGCCCCTCATTTTCCCAAACAGTACGGGCGGCACTCAACAATGTCGATTTACCGGCGCCGGCCACACCGACGACCGCGGCAATTGCGCCACCGGCGGTAACATGCCGGACGGCATCGATTTGCTCTGTTGCGAGCCGAACACCACCGGCAGACATTTCAGATTCAATTGATGTAACCGCAGCGTCGACGCGGGACTTAGAGACACCGAAGCCTTTCATCTTCGACAACTTAATTGCCAAGCGTGCCATTTCATATTCGGTTCGGACCAGAGCGCGCGTCGTGAACACCGCCGGACACTCGACTTTGCAGGTTTCACTGTTTAGCCGTTGCGGCTGCAGCATCACCAGATCGTCCGATGCCATCAGTCTGGCGCGTATATTGGCAAAGACGATCGGATCGTCGATATAACGATGCAGCGCGCGGGCGATATCCCTCTCGTTAAAGGTCGATCGCTCGATGGCGAGTTGCTTGAGCAACAAGGTCGGATCATCCGTGAGCCGGTCGGCAATCTCATAGCGCTTGGCCAATGCAGTCGGTGAAGAATAGGATTCGATGCCTTTACGAACAAGCGCAGCACGATCCGGACCGAAATGCCGTTGCTCCAGTCCGCGAAGTCCTTGTTCATCGTAGGAACGACCATCAAGGCGGAAGTCATGACCGGCAAGCGCCAGATGGCGGCTTGCCGTTTCCGCCCAGGCAACCTTCCACTCCTTCATCGCTTCCTTGTCGCCTGCCCACAGCCGATAAACGATTTTCCCCTCAGGTCGGTCGGGCGTTTTGACGCGTACCGGTTGGCCGTCTTCACCGACGATCGCGACTTTCTTCGGCCCGAACCCCTCCTCGGCCAAAGGGCGCAGCGTTGCCATAATATGAGCATGCGGATTGCCGTCCTTGTCGTGATAAACCCAATCGGCGACCATTCCCCGCGACGTGAGGTTTTCCCGCACGAAGTCGCGCACAAGTTCGATGTTCTCCTTGCGGTTTAATTCCACCGGAAGCGCGAGAATGATCTCGCGGGCAAGCTGCGCATCGCAGCGCGTCTCGAAACGATCGACCGCGTTCCAAAGCACTTTACTGGCATCAGCGACCGTCCGCCCATCTATGGCCGCCTTCAGCCATGCGGGTGTTTCGGAGGGCAAAGCAAGTTCTTCATGCGCCAGTTCCGCAGCATCGCCATAGTGGCGGAATTCCTTGCCGATCTGTTCGTCCATCATCTTGGTGCGATGACGATAGGCAGCTGCAGAGATGATACTGCGACCGGCACTCCGGCTAATCACGTGAGCCCTCACAAACATGATAGCCAATTCAGGTCAAGCTCCCCTCCCAAGCGCGTCGCAACTGCGACATATATTGCGCCATCCGCCTACTTAGTAGCACTTAATGATTCATCTTTGGCTCGGAGTTTCCTTTTCCAATACCTCATTTCCGACGATTTGACTATCATATTTAAGGTAGTATAATCGAATCTCGCTGGAGACAGAGGAAGGACGAAAAGTGCGCTCAAAAACAACCATTTCGGAAATCGATGCTCAAATCGAAGCACTGCGGGCGAAACGCAAGAACCTGCTGTTTAAAGCCAACGAGCGTTTCGCCCGGATGGCGCAGAAAGCCGGTCTCGCCGAACTCGATATTCCCGACAGCGAGCTCGACGCCATTTTCGCAGAGATCGTCACACGATTTCGCGAAAGGGTCCGGGGCGCCGCTGGTCCATCCGCTTAGGCGGCTTGACCAGCGGATTGTATTTCTCGAACGGAAGCGGCAACACAGAATGACGCAAGAGCGCAAGCGCGATACCCACGAGAAAGTCATCCTCGGCGGATTGGTCATCAAGGCAGGCTTAAGGAACGCCGATCGGGCGTTTCTGCTCGGAGCGCTGATCGAGGCGAGCCGGGTTCCAGTCGGGGCGGCGGAGCATGATCGGCTATGCGCCCTCGGTGCGAAGGCCTTTCGGGCGGAGGCCCGCGCACTGATCAAACTATAAACAGAGAGTGCGGGATGGCGGCGAAACGACGACTCAGCCCGATGGTCCTGCTGGCACTCGTGCCAATAGCAGTGAGCCTCGCGACTTTGCTTATCACAGCTTACAAGTGGCCGACGATGGCGACTATGGTTGCGCCCGAATATGCCTATTGGTTCATGCGTGCGTCCCCGATTCCCAATCTTTTCTTTGGACCGATTTCGGGGCTCATTACTGTGGCAATCTTGCCTCTGCACCGGCGCAGACCGATCGCGCTTGTCAGTGTCATCACGTTTCTCTGCATTGGCGGATTTTACGCTGTGCGGGAACACGCCCGACTGTCCCCCTTCGTTCAGACTGGAGTGGTCAGCTGGGCAGCGGCGTTTTCCTATCTCGATCTCTACGCAGCCGCAGGCGCAATCGGCGGCTTTGTCATCGTGGCGATCTCTGCCCGTATATCCATAATCATCGGCGGACCGGTCAAACGAGCCCGGCGGGGCACCTTCGGCGACGCCGATTGGCTGTCTATGTCAGCCGCCGCCACTCAGTTTCCGGCGGATGGCGAAATCGTCATTGGCGAGCGCTACCGGGTCGATCTCGAGACGATCCACCGTGTCCCCTTTCGGCCTGACGACCGGTCAACCTGGGGGAAAGGCGGCAAGGCACCGCTGCTCACCTATAGGCAAGATTTCGATTCGACTCATATGCTGTTTTTCGCTGGTTCAGGCGGATACAAGACCACGAGCAATGTTATTCCGACAGCGTTGCGCTATACCGGACCACTGATCTGCCTCGATCCCTCGACCGAAGTAGCGCCGATGGTTGTTGCCCATCGCGAACGAGGCTCAAACGAAACTGCATCGTACTTGGCCCATCCAATCCCGCTTGGGGCTTCAACGTCCTCGACTGGATCGAAACCTCGAAATCCAAGGAAGAGGACATCGTCGCGGTTGCTCACATGCTTTTGTCGGAAAGCTCTCGGATCGAAACATCGACGGGGTCATACTTTCAGAACCAGGCGCACAATCTTCTGACAGGTTTGCTGGCGCACGTCATGCTCTCTGCGGACTATGCCGGTCGTCGCGATCTTCGCAGTCTGCGCCAGATTGTTTCCGAGCCCGAACCGTCAGTCCTGGCGATGTTGCGCGACATTCAGGAAACATCGCAATCGGCTTTTGTCCGCGAGACGCTGGGCGTCTTCACCAATATGACGGAACAGACTTTCAGTGGCGTCTATTCTACCGCGTCGAAGGATACACAATGGCTATCGCTCGACGACTATGCCGCGCTCGTCTGCGGGACGGCATTCAAATCGGGTGATATCGTCAAGGGCGCGATCGACGTTTTCCTGAACATCCCCGCCTCGATCCTGCGCAGCTATCCGGGCATTGCCCGCGTCATCATCGGTTCACTGATCAATGCCATGATCCAGGCCGACGGGGCCTTCGACCGCCGCGCACTCTTCATGCTCGATGAGATCGATCTGCTCGGCTTCATGCGCGTGCTCGAGGATGCCCGCGACTACGGCCGGAAATACGGCATCACGCTGATGTTGATGTATCAATCGGTCGGCCAGCTCGAAAAGCACTTCGGCCGTGATGGCGCGACCTCATGGATCGATGGATGCGCCTTTGCATCCTATGCGGCAATCAAGGCGCTCGACACGGCCCGGAACGTTTCCGCTCAATGTGGCGAAATGACCGTTGAGGTCGAGGGCCGGTCCCGCAATATCGGCGGGAGCAGCTCTGACAAAGCTTCAAGGCGGTCAGAGAGTGTCAGCCTTCAGCGCAGGCCGCTGATTATGCCGCACGAAATCATCCAGTCGATGCGCAAGGACGAGCAGATCATCATTGTCCAGGGTCACAGTCCGTTGCGTTGCGGACGTGCGATTTATTTCCGGAGAAAAGACATGAATGCGGCAGTCGAACCCAACCGGTTCGTCAAGACAGCGGCGACCTAAGCGATCACATCCTGTCACCGCTCGGCAATACGTCCTGAAGATTGCTGTAGAAGCAAGATGGCGCGCGGCCACTATTTTGGAGGTGGGTCATCGGTGTTGCGACGGCCGAGTTCCTGCCGTGCCGCTTCCAGTTCGGCTTCGATCTGGTGGCGCTCCTCGGCGTCCGGGCAATATTGCAATTCGGCGCGCAGTTCCTCGATGTGCTGTTCGATGGTCATCGTCATCTCCTTGAATTTGTGAAAGATGACGCCGTCGGTCATGAGGGGTCGGAAGGGGTCAAGGCTCGCGTCACGCGACCGGCGGCGCCGGCGCGCGGAGGAGCCGATTTTGGCGCTTGCGGCAAAATTGGAGGGGGCCGCGCGGCCTTGAAGCATTCAGACCCCTCATGGCATCCTGACGTTTCTGAGCAGACAGGGTGGGTTGGGTATGCCACCCAGAATATACGGGCAGCTGGCTGCCTCGCTTCTAACAAGATCCGGTTAGAGCGCCACGAGCAGAATTTCGCCATGATGACAAACAAATCGAGACCGTAGCCTGCCGACTACGGTCCCTCCTGGCTATATACTCAGCTAGGCGACGAACCGGCTGGCTACAGTAGCGACTTTGGCATAGGCCGAAATCGACCGGTCTGCTTTAAAGGTGAGATCCCTTTCGACGCGCAGGCCAAGCCGGCCGCGAACGGATTGGATCTCCGAGAAAAGAACGGAACCGAGTTCAGGAAACCCGACGCCGAGGTCGCAGAGCCCGAAGAGCAAATCGGGGTCCTCCGGGTCGGCAGCGGCGATCAACCACGTGGCGGCCGCGTCGGGCGTAAACAGTTTGAGGAGCGGAAGCGGATCGAAGTCTGGATCGCGTTGGAAGCGTCGACCGTTGGTGATGAGGGCCGCGCGGATTTCCTCGGTGATGAGGCGCATTGGTATTCTCCAAGATGAAGGGGTTGGACGGAGCGGCCCCGCGATCACCGCGGGGCCGGCGTGTGCGACGCTCAGGCTGGATCATTCCACAGGATGACCTTGCGGTTCGCTTCGCCGCCGGGTGCCGGTGCGACATTGCCGAAAATCACGCCGATCTCGGGCGCCTCAAGCTTGACCGAGAGGTATTCCTCGCCGGTGCGCTGCGAGTTCCGGTACCAACCGGCGCCGATCTCGAAGCCGGTGCGGCGATGGATGATGCGATAGTCGGGGGCGCCTTCGCTTGCCTTTTGGCCATTCGGGATGAGGGCGATCGGGGCGTTGACCTTGATGGTGGCGAAGAGACCTTCGAGGGTGCCGTCGGTCTTTTCGGTAAGGGTTGCGATCGTGGTGGCCATGGTGCTTTCTCCTTCGGTTGCTCGGGAACCATTCCCGATGGCGCCCGAAGAAGGGGCCGAGCCGCAAGTGTCACCGCAGCGAAGCGGAGGGAAACCCCTTGCGGGTTGACGCTGGACGTGGCCGGTCCCTTAGAAAGGCGACATCTTGAACGGGAATGGTTTCCGACGCGACCGATCGGAAAGACACGTGGCCGGTGCGCGCCATCGCACACGGGCGTTCAAAAGCCGGCAGCGCGGGTTCATGGGGCCGGAACCTCATGAGCAACGCTATCGCCCGCAAATCGTGCATGGTTGGGAGGCCGCTGCGCGTTCGTCATTAACCGAGACAGCCGACGGACTGGCTCGCAGGATCCGCGAAGGTCCGCGAGCTGCCGAAGATCATGCGGATCTCGGATGCTGTCCGGTTTGACCGAGAGGTATAGTTCGCCGGTATGCCGTAACGGTAGCCGCGGCCTCCACGAATACCCGATCGACAAGCGGAGACAGCTTGCACGTCGGCACAGAGAAATGGCTTAGCGTGTCAATCGTCGATCCGAAATCCGACCTTCACAACCACCTGATAGCACGCCACCGCCCCATCCTTGATCTGTCCCCGGATTTGATCCACCTCGAACCATTCGAGATTTCTCATGGTTTTAGAGGCCCGCATAATCGCCGTCTCGATTGCCTCGGTCACAGAGACTTTCGAACTACCGATAAGTTCCACCTTCTTGTAGACATGGTCGCTCACGTTATCCTCCCGTATAGGTTCAGGCTACGCTTGGCTTCAAAAGGGGCTCGAGTGCACCGCTCGACGGGTTCCTGCTCAATAGAGCGGGCATAGTCACATCGACAACGCTGCGCCAAGGGTCTGCTTGAATGCACAGCGAACCCAAAGATCCGGCAATACCGGGTTGCTGTCAAACAGTCTGCTGCCCGGGGAGGCTGCCACCGCAGCCGGGAGACCAATCGACCGGATTGAGCCGGTCAGCACTGCATCGCGCACCGTTGGAGAACGATGCGCCGATCATCAACAAGAAGCGCCTGGAGAGGCCGCCGAGAACACCTGTCTGGACTCCCGATAAAACGACCGCTCGGGACGACCTGATGGCCAAGCGGCGTGAACGCGGAGGCGCCACCTGCGCTGCCGAGAGCACAGATGGCTAGCTTTTTTACCGGCCCGCCGCTGCGGCAGACGGCAATCTCTCAGTCGTAGAGATAATACGGAAGCCAGAGTGCCATGCCCGGCCAGACATACATGATGACCATGCAGAGTATGACGATCAGCATGTAGGGTATCATGCCTGCGAATATCTGGCTGAGGGTGACCTGTGGCGGCGATACACCTTTGAGATAATAGGCCGACATCGCGACTGGCGGCGACAGGAACGCTGCCTGAAGATTGACGAAAACGAGGACACCCCAGAGAATGGGGTCGATGTCGAAGTGGCTTAGCAGCGGCAAGAAGATCGGCACGAAGATGATGATGATCTCGGTCCATTCGAGCGGCCAGCCGAGAACGAATATGATCGCCTGCGACAGGATCATGAACTGCACCGGCGTCAAGTCGAGCGCCAGCACCCATTCTTCAACCAGCGCCTGGCCGCCAAGGATAGCAAAGACCGCGGAGAAGAGCGCTGAGCCGACAAAGAGCCAGCAGACCATCGCGGTCGTCTTCGCCGTCAGGAACACCGCTTCCTTGGTGCGCTTCCAGTTGAGCGTCCGGGCCTGGAACGCAAGCAGGAAGGCCCCTGCAGCGCCGACGGCAGCTGACTCGGTCGCCGTCGTGATCCCGAACAGGATAACGGCAAGGACGAGCGCAGTGAGAATGCCGAGCGGCATCACGGAGGAGACCAGAAGCTTCACGACCTGCAAGCGATCCGTGGTCATGTTGCGGTAGTAGCGCACGAGTACGACCGCGGCGATGGCGGCGATGATGCCGAACGTTACGTAGAAACTCCCTGTCGGCCCGTCGACCGCCGCCGGACCCGCATCGAGCGCCGGCGCGCCGAGCTCCTCAAGCCCTTCGG
Source organism: Ensifer canadensis (assembly GCF_017488845.2). Classification (NCBI taxonomy): domain Bacteria; kingdom Pseudomonadati; phylum Pseudomonadota; class Alphaproteobacteria; order Hyphomicrobiales; family Rhizobiaceae; genus Ensifer; species Ensifer canadensis. The sequence goes on along the minus strand of NZ_CP083371.1, from coordinate 1,015,327 downwards.
GCGCTTCGGCCTCGGCCGAGGCTTGCGGATGAATGACGACATACCACCACACGAGCGCAAGCGTGAATGCGGTCAGCAAGAAAGGAACCAGCGCAGCGCAGGTATTCTTGATCAGCTTCCAATAGGTGAGCCGCCCCTCCGGGGTCTCGATCGCCATCGCCCGCGACGGCGAAAACAGCGCGGAAAAGAGCCCGGCTAACATGTTGCGTGAATAGAGGGCCTCAAAGCTCCTCATCCAATCGGGCACCGGAACTCTTGTCTGTTCCTCGGGTAAGGCGGGTGCGATCTTCGGATTGATCATCGCCCAGCCGAGAATGTAGACAAGATAGAGGAGCGCAAGGAAAAAGCCGGGCAACATCGCCGCGGCATAAAGCTTGACGACCGACTGCCCGGCAACCGCCGCGTAGACGATAATCATCACCGATGGCGGGATCAAAATGCCCAGCGTGCCGCCGGCAGTGATGACGCCCGCGGCAAGCTTCACGTCGTAGCCGGCGCGCAGCATTGGGTTCATCGCGATGACGCCCATCAGCACCACCACGGCGCCGACGAGGCCGCTGGCAATGCCCCAGAAAGTGCAAACGATGAGCGTCGCAACGGCAAGCGACGCCGGCACCCGTCTGAAACAGAGCTGGATGCTGTAGAACATCTTGTCGACCAGCGCACCGCGCTCCATTACGTAGCCCATCAGGACGAAGAGGGGGATGGAGATCAGGACGTCGTTGGTCATCGCGCCGTAGGTGCGCTGAACCATTAGGTCGAAGACGCGATTGTCGATCCAGTGCTCGGCCGGATTGTAGAAGGCATAGAATCCAAAGAGCATGCCGAGCCCCATCAGCGTAAAGGCTGTCGGGAACCCCATCATGATTACGATCACGATGAAGATCAGCATCGTCAGTCCGAGGAACGGATCGCTCACGTCTCGATGTCTCCCCCCAGGCCTCGTTTTCTCGCTGCCCTGTCGATGTCCTGGGCGCGCTCGATCGCGGCCTCGCGCGTTTCGGCGTCTATGTGCTCGCTATGCGCAAGCTGCTCGGCGACGACGTCGATCTCCTCGACATCCGCAATGCGGCTCGGCCATTCTCCAGACCTCAGACAGACGATGCAGCGCATGATCTCGGCCAGTCCTTGAAGCATCACGAGTGCACCGGCTATCGGTATGACGGTCTTGAAGTAGTAGATCGGCGGCCCCTCTGCCGTCACGGTCGAATGCTCGCCGATCCGCCACGAAAGTGCCGCGTAATCGTAACCCGCGTAAACGAGGGCGGCGACGCCGGGCAGGAAGAAGAGGATGTAGAGGACGAGATCGAGCCCGGCCTGTATCCGCGGTCTGAGTGAGCTATAGAGAAAGTCACCACGTACATGAGCGTTCTGCGCCAAACCGTAGGCTCCGGCGAGCATGAACAGCGTGCCGTAAAACATGTTGCTAGCGTCGAAGATCCAGGCGGTCGGCATGTTCATGATGTAGCGTTTGAAGACCTCGACGCAGACAAGTGTCATCAGCCCAATGATGAGCCACGCCGCGGCCTTTCCGACCCACACGCTGATTGCATCGATCCTGAGCAGAAAATCCTGAACGGTCACGCGTGCCCCCAGATGGTGCATTCTTTTGGCCAGAAGTTCTCCGCCCGAAATGCCCAAGCCACGCGTCAGAGTTCTTTGGCGACACCGTCCCGACCGAAATAGTGATCGAATACCAATCTCCGGCCGACGACGGTGTCCTGTTCCCACCGCGTTGCCCGCTCTGCAAAGGCGAGCTGGGACTGAAGAATCTCCTTGAAGAGCGGGTTTTCGGCCGCTTTCTTCTTCACGACCTCGTCGTAAACCTCCAATTGCCTCTTGAGGATCGTTTCAGGTGTCTTGTAGAATTTGACCTTGTCGGTCGTCTGCATCTCCAAATAGTCTTTCGAATAGCGATCAATCGCCTTCCAGTGCATGTCCTGTGAAGCCGCCTCAACGGCATTGGCGATAATGGCCTTCATTTGCTCGGACAGCGCGTCGTATTTCGCCTTGTTGAACATGATTTCGAACTGCTCGGCATTCTGGTGATAGCTCTGCAGCATGCAGATCTTCGAGACGTCGGGGAAACCAAGGACGCGGTCGGACGAAGCGTTGTTGAATTCGGCCGCGTCGAGCAACCCACGGTCCAGTGCCGCGACGATTTCGCCGCCCGGCAACGCATTGACTGCTGCCCCGAGACCGGTGAAGACGTCGATCGAGATTCCGACCGTGCGGAATTTCAGTCCTTGGAGATCCTCAACCTTGGCCACAGGCTTCTTGAACCAGCCGAGCGGTTGTGTCGGCATCGGCCCATAAGGGAACGAAACGACATTGGCGCCGATGGATTCATAAAGCTTGGCGAGAAGCTCCTTGCCGCCGCCATATTTGTGCCACGCCAGCAGCATGTTGGCGTCCATTGCGAAGCCCGGCCCGGAGCCCCAGAGGGCCAGCGCCGTCTGTTTCCCATAGTGGTAGACAAGAACGCCGTGGCCGCCGTCGAGGGTTCCTTGCGACACTGCGTCGAGCAGGCCGAAGGCTGGCACGACGGCGCCCGCCGGCAGCACCTCGATCTTCAGGTCGCCGCCGGTCATGTCGTTGACCTTTTTGGCGAAATCGAGCGCGAACTCGTGAAAGATATCCTTGGAGGGCCATGTGCTCTGCCAGCGCATGTTGACCGGTCCTTGCGCCTTGACGACACTCGGTGCAGCGATCACCGCCGCGCCGGCCATAGCCGCACCGCTAAGGAACTTGCGACGCGACGTCCTCCCTTCAACATGGGGTCTTCGTTTCACCTCTTCCTCCCGAACACATGAACTCCTCACCCGCAGTCGAAGGGCGATGAAGGGTGCCGCGGTCTCCGCCCCCCTCGTGGTCAAGGGTCTTGAAGGTAAACAATACTCCTCAATCAAGCCCCAAGCAAAGGTTGCAGAGAGCAGCGCTCGAAAATCTGTCCAGGAAACGTTCCCTCGACTAACCACTACGCGGGCCGATCAAACCATATCTCCGTTACGCGGAACTTCCCCTCGACCCGTTTGCACTGAACGACGATATCGACCAACATCTTCAACAGGTCGCGAATATCGTCGCGTGCGAGATCCTGCCCGCCGTCGGATTCCTTAACGAGAAGGGTCAGTTGCTCAAACGCGAGGGCTGCCGAGTCAGCGTGCACTGTGGTGATGGACCCTGGATGCCCGGAGTTGATATTTCGGATGTAGTAGAAAGCCGTGCCGTCACGCAGTTCCTGCAGCAGGACACGATCGGGACGCATCCGCAGGCTTGACTCCAGCAGCTCCTTGGGACCGATTTTCGCAAGGCCCTGTTCCCCCTTCGAATAGAACAGTCGAACGTGGTTTGGTTGCGGTATGACCAGCTCGGCTGTGTCCTCGATTGTGATAATGCGCTCGAACGACGGAATGTGTTGGATCAGCGCCTTCGACAGTGTGGTTTTACCCGAGCCGGTCGCCCCGGAAATAATGATGTTCTTCCGGGCGACAACCGATTGCTCCAGGAACGCCGCATAGTTTCCGGCTTTGTAAAGCTTAGACAGCCTTGTGTCCGGACTGTCGGCTCGATCGCCCGCCGCGGCGGTCACGGTAAATAGTCCTGCTGCGTCTAGGCCGCCTAACGACAGGGACACGGATGAGGGTTTGCGAATGGTGATGCTAACCGTGCCCTTTGTTGTTGCCGGCGGGATAACGATCTGAATACGCTCGTCATCCGGAAGATTTGCCGAAAGGATCGGCCTCGCCTCGTCGATCGCCTGATGCGAATGACTGGCAACGGCGCGGGCAAGACGCATCAATCTGTCAAAGGTCAGTTCCGCAACGTCAAGGCGCGACCAGCCAGCGGACCCTTCGGTCAGGACTTCGCCGGGCCGGTTGATGACCACCTCATAGAGTGTGGGGTTTTGCAGCAACCCGGCGATCGGCTGGAGAAGCTGGCGCACGACAGGCGCGTCGCACGTTCCCGTCATGCGCTGATCCTCATTTCGTTACCACGCGCGCACGTTTGCTGAAGTCGCCGAGGACAGAACGTTCGAGAACAGTGCTACGTGGTTCGGACACCCGCAATTCATAGATCCCGGAAAAATCGAGATCACGAGCCACGAAAATCGACACGAGCTCGCCCTGATGCTTGTTTAGCGTCGGGACGACATTGATCGATTGCTCGACGGCGATCGCTGCCGCTTGCCTGCCGGCGCTCGTCGTACCCTCCACGTCGACCTCCTGATCCTGTAATTTCCTTCCGCCAAAGCTCGCCACATCACCAACGATCGACAGGAGCAAAGCACTGCCGAAGCGCTCCCACCAATGACTGTCGACATGACCGTCAAAGCCGGCGCGACCGAGCGCATCGGTTGCGGGTGAAGCAAGCGCAATGATGACACCGGTTGGCGTTTTCGCACGGTTCCAGAGGACGAAGAGCCGCTTCTGGCCGCGCCGCAGACCGCCGCGGTATTCGCCGACAACTTGTGTGCCCTTCTCCATCAGCACCACGCGGCCGTTATCCGAAAACACGTCGCGATTGATGACACAGCTGGCGAAGCCAGGCTGGTCAGAAGACAGCGCCGTTTCGAGCACGCACGGGATCGAAGTCCCCATCGCGACGATATAGTTCCGGTTGCCGAGATGTCCGGCGCGCGAACCTTCCAGCCGTGTCGGCTTCAGCATCCGGTCGAAACGCTGATCTTCGTTTTCGCCTACCTCGCCGCCAAGCGCGCCATTAATGGGCAGATAGGTCGAAGCTTGATCTGGCGGTGTTTGCGTGGATTCGGAACGGCGATCGATCCCTTGGCCTGCGTTGAAGGCCATGACGGGCGCTCGCCGGGCAGATTCCAGAAGCTCGTCCTTTTCGGGTTCGGTGGGCGCTTCGGCGACAACCGGCGTTGGCAATTTGACTTCGGGCAATGGCTCCACCGTCTTTGGCTCCTCTTTTGCCGGCTCGAAGTCCGTCGCTTGCCGGATGACCACCCGCTCCTCACGATTGGCATTCGGGTCAAGGGTCTGAGAACGCATCGACCACAGCCCGAAGCCGATGAAGGCGAGGATAGCTGCGACAACGGCGCCGCGTCTGAGAGCCGGGTTGTTGTCGAACCCTTGGGGAAGCTGGGCATGTCCGCGTTCGCCGGGTATCGTCGTTGGAACATCGTCTGTCATTGTGCGTCTCTTTGGGCTGTGTCCTCATCTGCTGCCTTGACGACCCTCTCCACCGATGGAGAGGTCGTATGTGTCCCGGGGTTGTCAGCGCCAAGAGGGTGGCCCTCGTTGAAGACGCAGATCACATCCGCTCCACGACGCAGGATGAACTTGCGGCTGATGGCATGAACGAGCACGAGACCACCGGAGATGGATTTTGAGACGAGACTTTCGGTTCCGTCGGAGCTCTCAAGGTAGATTGCCGGGATCTCCCGATTGTCGCCGAAGACAAAAGTTGTAAGCTTGCCGTTGTCGTAAACGGCCTGCGGTTCGATCGCGGCAGATCCTTGCACCGAATATTGCCAGTTGCGCGGGCCATATTGCTCATGGAGCGCCAAAACGTCATTTGCAGCATCGGCTTTCTCCGCTTGGCCACGGGCCTGCGCTTCCAGGCGCCGGCGCTGCGCCTCGTCAGTGGGATATCGGTACTTCACATAGAAGTAGGTATCTTGTCCGGCAGCAACGGAGCCGTCGCGCACTGTCAGCTCCATCTGGTAACTGCGCTTTGAGCCATCTCGTCTTGTCGTGACTATGGAGATGTTGGTGATCGGCTGGTTTTCGCGCGGTTTTAGGAACAGAATATTTCCGGCTGGCGCCACCTCCCAGGCTACCGAATTGCCAAGCGCCACATGCGCGATCTCCTCATTGGGTGCAAACTCCACCTCAACCGACGAGCGCAGCGTGCCGACGATGCGGGTGATGTTATACGGCTGGTAGTTGACGAAACGAACACGGTTGTCCTGCCCGGCGCCGCTCGGAATATCGAGGGCCAAGGCTGGATGAAACACCGTTGTGACGGCGACAAGGGCGGCAAAGACTGGCAATGAAATTGTCTTCAATTGATCGCCTCCGGATCTGCCCGATAATCACTGACGACGAAGCCAAGCGGATTGACCAGCCGGTCGGTCGAGGAGACCGGGGCGTTGACATAGGAATAAGTGATCGTCGCCACCCAATGCGTTGTGCGCACATCGTCTGCCCGGGTGATGGTGCTGAGAAAGCGCACCGACACGACGTTTGCGTTGATCAGGGAGATCGACTTGATCGTGACTTTCACCGTCGAACCGCGCCCGTAAACATTTTGTGGGGAGTGGGGATTGCTGCCGCGGTAAAGGGTGGCAAAGCGCATCTGCTCGGGTTGCGCCGACAGGAGTGAGACGGTCTCGAAATTCTCCTTGGCCTCCGACCAAACATAGCCTTCGCGCGCCCTGACATAGCGCGCAGCAAAATACTTCGTCACCGCTTCGTCGTAGCTTCCAGCCCCCGAGGTCAGGGCCGATACCACGTCGACAATACCGGTCGAGTTGTCGACACGCACGACGAATGGCACGGCCGTCTTCAATGGCGCGAGCGCAGCGACGGCAAAGACGGCGGCGCAGGCAACGAAGCTTGCAACAATTGCAATAGTCCAGGCAATTCGTGCCGAGCGTTCGACGCTTATCAAGCGATCCTGATCGAAACGGCGCGCCCTGTCGAAATACGCCTTCAAACCATCCGGGGTAATCATTGGCGCCCCAGCGCCTCGGCGCATTTGCGATAGGACGCGCGTTCGTCAAACTCCTCGAAGGCCGCGGCAGGCTGTTCACGCAGGTAACCGAGGGGTTTTGCAGAACGCTGTTTGCCGCCCTCCCATTGCCACATTGAACGGTTGAGCGGACGTTTGGCGTATCCGTCGCATTTCGGGAGATGAGACGTCATCGTGTGGCATCCGCTGACCAGGGCCAACAATAGGAGGCAGAAGACAGTTCGCGGCATATCGACCGGTATCCTTTGTTCATCCGTAAAGGGGTCGCAGCGCCGTTGAGGCACCTTGCTGGAAGAGCATCGGCAGGTCACGACGTGTCGTGTGCCGACCAGCGGCGAACGGCGGCGCCCATACCGCGTCGCGCGATGCGCTGGACAGCGACTGCTCCGGAGGTGAGCGTACTCTCATGCGCATCGCGTGCCGCAGAGTAGCCATAGGTCAGCGACGCACCACCGGCAGCAAGGGATGCTGCGATACCGGGGAGCTGATAAAAGACATAGAGGCTTGCGATCCCAATGGCTCCGATCGCTATCGGCCGCATCAAGACGTCCTCGTAGGCTTCGACGGTGGTGAACGACGTGTCGAGCGTTGTGATCAGCAGCGAGCCGACCGCAACGACCAGGATCTGTAAGATAACGAAATTAACCAGTTGGCCGATCCAGGCTTCGGTGAAGCGCCGCGTGCTCTGAAACATCGCCAGTGCAATGAAAATGGGACCGAGTGCCAGAATGATGGCGAGTGCGACGCGGGCATAGAGGGAGACAATATAGCCGATTGCAGCGACGACGAATGTGATGACGACCATCAAGAGGCCACCGAATGCGGTCGCGATGTCGAGCGGCCAAGAGCTTCTGTTCCAGATTTGGTTGGCCGACGCCTGCCCCTTGTCGAGCAGTGCATCAAATGTCGACGCACTCGGTACGGTGCCGGTGTTGAGCGCCGTGGAGATTTCCTGCGGCAGACTAGTGAAGAATAGATCAGTTACAAACGCCCGATAGTCGGCAGCATCGCGCACGAGCATCACCAAAATGCCGAGCTTGATCGCGCGGTAGGCAAACTCCAGCACAGGCGTTTCGATGGACCCTCTGAGAACCAGATAGCCATAGAGGACGACATAGAGCACGAGGGCCGCCGTCAACGGCCCCGCCACCCACGTGCTGATGTTGGATGTTCCGGAAGAAATGAAACTCTCAAGTGGAGCCTTGAATTGATTGTCGAGGAAAGCAAAGACCTGGTACATCCGCCTTAGCCCCCAAACGCCTTGTTCGTTCGCTCGAGCCGAGCCTTGCCACGGACCGCCTCGGCCAAGCGGTTCAAGTCGGTGAGAACCTCACCGTGCGAGCAGGCGGCGGGCAACAGCAGACGGGTCGGCATCGACGTTGTCATTTGAGTGCGGCTCCCATTGCGTCCATCCGTTTGCGCCAGTCTTCGGCCTGGCGTTGCAGATCAACCTGAACCTGCGCTTGCTGGATCATCTGCAGTGCCTGCATGCGCAGGGTGTCCGTCTCGAGAAAGGCGGTTTCGGCAAGCAGCCGGGCCTGAAGGTCTGCTATGTCCTTGGCGTCTCCGGCCGCGGCAATCCGTTTGCGCAACTCGTCGATGCCATCGATGCGCTTGGTTGCCGCGTCATAGATCTGCTGCCCGAGGCTCATCTGACCGGCGTTGCGGTTCTGCATACGAGCAAGTTCTGAGGCGTAGAAATCGTTGGCGCTGGTTTTATAGATGCTGTTGTCATCGAGGAACCTCGTGGCGGAATCGCCAAAGGCGCCGGCGCCTGAGCCCTTCAGCAGCCCTTGGACGGCTGAGAAATCGTCGGGTAGTGCGTTGCGGATCGCCGGATCGTTCAAGATGGTTGCGATATCAGCCATATCGGTCAGCTTGTTCAGGGAGCCGTAAAGCTGCTGCGCCTGATCAAGCTGCGCCTTCATCGTATCCAGTTGCTTGGTCAACTGGGCAATGCTCTCTATGTGTTTGGCGATTGCAGCGTTATCGACAACCGGGATCCCCTGCGCTGAGGTCCCTGTTGCATAAAGCACTGCGGCCGCAGCGATCATCGCTGTCATCTTCCTGATCATCAGCTTTTACTCCTCATTTGCTGGAACAGCGGCAACCAGGCGGACGGATCGTCTCCTACGTCCGCACGGATACGATCCCCCAGTTCGACATTGGCGGTGCGCCCAGACAACACGGCGAGTTCATCGTCGAAGCCTGCGAGATTGAGTTCGGCGACAACACTGTTGTGGCCCTGCTTGACGATAAACCGCCTCGCATCGTTGGAGAGTGCACACGATATCAGTTCGAACTCACGCTCCGTCAGCTTGAAACCATCGACATAATCGCCATGACTTCCACGCGCATTCGGCATGAATAGCTGTGTCGGGCATTGTTCGATGATCGTATGTGCAATCGGTGAACCGATAGCGTCGCGTGGGCTTTGCGTGGCAAACAGCATCAATCCGTTCTGCTTGCGGATCGTCTTCAGCTTGTTTTGGGCAAGATCGCGGAAGGCCTCGTCGGCAAGCGCCTTCCAGAATTCGTCGACGACGATGATGATCCGGCGACCGTCGATCAACTGCTCGACCCGATAAAACAGATAGGCCATCAGTGGCGTGCGGATTTCCTCATTGTCGAGAAAATGCGTCATGTCATAGCCGAGGAACTTCGCGCCGATGCCTATGTCGTCGGCCTCATTGTCGAACACCCAGCCAAGCGGCCCACCTTTTTCCCAGCGACGCAGGCGCGCCGCTATGCCCTCGGGATCGGTGTTGTCAAGGAAAGCACGCAGCGCCCCTATGGTGCGCTCATCGCGCGAAAGGTCAGCAATTCCCTCGATGGCGCCGGCAATATCGCGGACTTCGGTAACGGAAAGCTCACACGCCTTCGAGCCGACAAGCTTCGCGATCCATTGGGACAGAAAGACCTTGTTCTGCGGCGTGAGCTCAAGACCCTTAAGAGGTGCGCATCCGGTTGGCACACCATTTCGCAGCGGCAGATAAATCCCGCCTGCGGCGCGCACGAACAGATCGGCGCCGCGGTCCTTATCGAAGAAGACAATATGCGGATCATGCTTCTGCAACTGGGAGAGCATGAAATTGACGACGACGGTTTTGCCCGATCCTGTCGGGCCGCAGACGAAAGTATTGCCGAGATCACCATGGTGGAAGTTGAAATAGAACGGCGATCCGGACGCGGTTTTCAGGAGAGCGACGGCGGGGCCCCATTCGTTACCGTGCTCCTGACCGCGGGGATAGGAATGGAACGGCGAAAGAGCGGCGAAATTTTTGGACGTGATTGCGCCAGAGCGGGCCCGATAGCGAAAATTGCCCGGAAGCTGCGCCCACCAGGCTGCTTCGAGCCCGAGATCCTCACGGGCAACGACTGCACCCCCATTTGTGAGGTGCGCGCGCGACTTTGCCAGATTGTCATTGAGCTCCGTCACCGATGGCGCAAAGACTGCGAGCGTCAGATGATGTTCGCCCAGGGCGAACCGGTTTGATTCCAGATCGTCGAGGGCGTCTGCAAGCTCGTGCAGTTGTGAACTTGCCCTGTCGCCAGCGCTGACCATCTGGTTCTGCTTGCGCCCCATTATCACCTTGGCGTCGGCCTTGCTGACAAAGGCGAATGACTGAGTGAGGATGAGCTCGAACGGTGCCGTCAGCAGGTCATCAAGCATGCCAGTGCGGGTGCGCGCCGGGTACTCCTTGAACCCGAACATGCCGGCGAAACGGCTCGCGGCTTCATGTCGTATCTCGGCGGTTTCCCGGCCAATGATGACCCGGTCGGAGTAAATCGCTGAAGAAATGCGCCCTTGCGTAAGCGGGATCGGTTCTCGCCTGCCGCCGACCAGTTGATGGAGCACCTCACTCGGCTCAGAAAAGACAATGCCGTTGTGCTCATAGATCGATAAAATGCGCGGCGCGAAGCGCGCCAAGCCGGCTGAGACGTCGGTCGTCACGTCGACCAGATGTTTGAGGGCCTGGCGATCAAGTTCGAAGCCAGTGGCCCGTGCGGTCTTTAGCCTGGTCAGCAACGATGCGATCTTGCGGGCAGGATGGCGGGCCGGATGCCACACCAGCGTCAGATAGAGATCGTTGCGAAAGAGATCCTCGCCAACCATCCTGTCGCGGTATTTTTGATTGAGGCTGGCGGAGAAGGCATTGGCATAAATGCCGTGCGGATAGTCATTGTCGCGCCGACGGATGACATGTGCCCATAGCGCCAACCGCTCATCGGCGATGTTGCGATAAAGCGTGTTGAGATCGCGGTGAAACGCATTGATATCGAGGGGATCAGCTGTTTCAAAAGCGATGCCTTCAAGGGCGATGACCGACATCAAAGCGCGAGAGTCGAGGCCAATGACGGTCTCATCGATATGACGGACGTAGGGAATAAAGGTTTCCGGTTCCAGTTCGCGGGCTTTGAACTTAGCAAGACTAGTCAAGGTCTAGATCCTCCCGGCCAAAACATGATCAAGGCGCAAGGGAGTGACAGTCGAGCCTCCCCACAGAACCGCGTTGCGCGCCCTGCCTCGCGTTTCAATGCAGGCAACGAGGACGCGAAACATATTATGGTCGTGCTTGACGAGTGCTTTGAAAGCGAGATGGAGAACCACGCCAACCAGGGCATAGACAATCGAGCCGGCGACGATGAACGTCAGCATCACGTTGATCGCCATCGCCTCCATCGTCACCCCGGCAACCATGATGGGACGCGTGCAAGCAAGTAATAGCGTGTCTTCCTCAACAGCAGCAGCGCGCGACATGAGCATCATCCGACGATCGTGTTGACCAGTTCAGTGGCGCCGAAGATGCCGCCGATACCGATGATCCAAAATCCTGCCTTGCGCAGATCCATGTAACCGAACATCCAGGAGATGCAGATGACTATGATGGCGATGACCGCGAGCAGGCGCGCGATATTGCCGGTCAGCATATCGACAATGTTCTGAAGCACGTTTTCAATGCCAGCGGCCTGGGCGAAGGCTGGTTCCATCATCGCCAAGGTCGTCGCTGCGGTGATCAATATCGACGCCGCAACAGGCTTTAGATGCGATCGTAAGGCCATTCGAAACTCCTTTATTGTTTGGAAAAAACGACAACCGAAGAGCCCGCTTTCGAAGCGAATACATCCCAGTCATCCTGACCGCCGCGGGACAACGGCTGAACCTCTTGTGCCTTTACGGCTCCGCCCGGCGGGACGCCTTCATTCGGCATTGGGTCAATGTCGCCGCCACCCATTGCTCGGTGCGGCGACCGTGCCTGCTGCGTGACATCTTCCAGTACGAGCTCGGCCAGGCGTGGCTTCAACCGCTCCTCTTCTATTTGAACACGGCGGTCGTATCCGACGATCTCACCGATCTTTGCATCGCCCCGACCGAAGTAGGCGCGCAGCGTGACGGCTTCGAGCTCTGTGCCTTCGAACCCCGCGCGGTCCGCAGCGACCCGGTATTGCGTCAGAAGGTGCGCCGTGGCCTTGAGGTTCTCGCACGGGTCAAAGCCATCGACGATGCTCATTCCCATGCTCGCAAGGTCAGACGGGCTTAGGCCCCCGAGCCCGAGATCCACGCTATGGCCCTCGGCAATGAGCCTGGTCGCAATATCGGCGGCTTCGACGATATCGCGCGGCGGAGCGCCGAGCGGATAATCACTGTTGATACGGATCGCCAACGGCGCAATGCCGCTTTCAATGCTGACGACAGCCGCGAGGATCTCGCTTGAGATCGTCGGTGCGCAGGTCTCAGCCAATTCGACGAATAGGACGGGCATCGGATCAAAACCACACACGTTGGGGCGCCACCCCATCAATCGTTAGGTCGACGAAGCGGGGGTGTTGGCGCACATGCGGCGGTTTCAGCCGGTACGCTACGCATACGCGTCGTCCTTGTGCCCATTCCCATTGACCCGCCTGTCGCCCGTCCAGCCACCGCCTCGTACAACTGTCGTTGCCTGTTGGGACCGGCCGCAACGAAATGCATGTCGCTTCGCGGCCGCGGTCTCCACTACGCTGGCTCAGCCGATACCCAGCTTCGCAGTAATAGGGCTCATACCCCGGACGAGACGCTCGAAAACCGATACCGCTACAGACGGGGAAGGACCGCCCCTCCGCCAAATGTTTCCAAAGCTTGTGGATTGACGGCCGGCATTCCGCGAACTCGGTTGGGCCGCCAGGGTTCGACAGGCAAAGAAGGACTTCACATGCCCAATTATCCGCATAGGATTTAGTCTCGTACACGGCATATATTGCAATCGACAAAGAGCCGGATAGGACGATCTTAGAGATGCTGAAAACCATGCGAAAACCTCGCGGAGCAACTAGAGAGACCATGGGGGAGCGATTTGTCAGATCGCCTGCGTGTCACAAAAATGACAGTTAAATCCATGCCAACGTCATTTGACGCCCGCTGGCAGAGCATTACGTTTTCGTCGCTCGCAATGAGCGAGATCATGGACAATCCGGTAGAGGGAGAGACCCCGCAGGCTCGCCTCAAGCAGCTGGGAATGCTGAGCCTGCTTTATACCTTGCACCTGGCCAACATCCCGCTGACTCTGACAAACATCACGGAAAAGACAGGATTGACGCGGGGCGGAGCGGCAGAGCCGATCGACCAGCTGGTTGCCCGCGGCCTTTTGAGGGAAGGCTGGGCGAAGAACGCGCTCGGACGGGGCAAGGCCCGCGAATTCGAGATATCGGATACGCTCTTTGCAAGACTGAAACAGGCCAGCTCGCCTTGAGCGCCAATAGACTTTTAGGGATCATAGCCGGTTCACTCCATTGGGTTGAGGCGGAAGCGGCGGCCTCACTGGCGTGAGAAAGCCCATGTTTCGCGCATGTCGCTACACTGGAATTGAAGGTCGCCCTTGTTCACGATGGTGCGGAAATTGCAGGCGATCGAACGTGGCGGCATGCCACAGCAGCAAGGTCGGAAGCGTCGGGTGGATGGAACTAAGCTCCACGGCCAGAACGTCTTCGATCGCGATACGCGTGAGGAGGTCACTTGCCTCCACAAACAGAAACAATCGTTTGCCGCGCGCCCACATTGTGATCTTCCCGCCAGCGACAAATTTAATGAGGTCGCCGTCGTCCGTCTGGAGCAGTTGGCCAAGTGCGGGACGTTCTGCCAGGCGTCTGACGACATATGCGGCGCCTGGAACCTCAATGCACAGCTCACTGGCGGTCGTGGGTAAGCCGAATTTAGCGTTGGAAGTCAGCATTTGAGCCCACCCCCGCTTGCTCGAACTCTTCGAGGACGGCAACGATCGCTTCGCCGATTGCCTTGATATCGCCCTCGCTGTGTCCCGCTGTCGGACATATGCGCAATCCGGCGCGGCCTTTTTGAACGGTCGGAAAGAAAATTGCCGATGTGTAGAATCCTCTATTCAGCAAAGTTCTCGCCGCCGCGATTGCTCTTAATTCGTCACCGATCTCGACTGTTCGTATCGGCAGAGAGGAACCGCGCTGCTGGGTTGGAACGAGGCAGTCAAACAGAGCAATGCGTGACTGCAGCTCAAGCTGCAGATTTTGGAGTTCCGGCGTGCGGTGCAAGGCTTGGGATGCGAGTGCAGCGCCGATCGCCGCTACATTCAAAGATGCAGAAAATGCATGAGCAACCCCGAACCGTCGAAAGAGCTGCTCCTGGTGGTCGTTGCCGAGCATCAGCAACCCGCCTGAGGCGCCAAAACCCTTGCCCAGAGATGCTGCAATAATCGTGCGGTCACCGAGCGACCCGTCAATCTGTGACCGGGCAAAGCCTTCGCCGTTGCCTCCGAAGATGGAGATGCCGTGGGCGTCGTCGAAATAGAGGAACAAGCCGTAACGGTCTTGCAACTGGCGCAGTTGTTCGAGCTTGACACAACCTCCCATGGAATAGACGCCGTCGCAAATGTAGGCAACTGCAGGATTTTTTTTACAAAGTGCCTCGAGCGCTTCGATGTCATTGTGCTCAATCGTTTCGACCTTGGTTTCACCAGCGAGCGTTCCCTTGTGATAGGCAAGCGTCGCATGGGCGAGGCGGTCAAAAACCATCACGGGCTTGGCGCCACCTGTCAGGTGACCGGAAGCGATCAACGGAAGTGCACTCATGTTTGCGGCCAGCACAGTGCTGAACGCAATCACGTGCGCATCGAACAACTCTGACAGGGCCAACTCGAGTTCGCCGATGATCGCGAAATTGAGGCGGGTTCGCGCGCAAGACCAATGCAAGGCTCCATAATTGATCAGCGCTTCGATTGCGCCATCGATAATCTTCGGATGATTATCGAGCCCTAGATAGGAGCAGCGCACGAAATCAACGACACGGCGCTCGCCTTCATGCGGTAGAACGACAGCTCGACCGACTGAAGGGCGCGCATAGAGGGCCATGAGCCCATGGAAATGCGCAGCATCGAAGTGGCTTCGCGAATGGCGGATGAGACTATCGGTATTCCGGCGAAGGCTCCTACTTGCGCCGTTCGGACCGGTTTTAGTGTTTATCGACATTTCGTGCCTCCAGAACATGAATTGAGTGGAGACTGGCTGTTGTAACGATCCTATTCAACGAAGCATTGTGCAAATATTTTTGAATCTTCTGCAAAATACAAAAACAGGAGCTTAAACAATAACTCACATTTTACTGAATTATAAGATACTAAATTCAAGACATTCAGTATTACTGAATCAACCTTCTCCTATAGACGGCTTAAGTTCCACGACGTAGCCTGACGCCCTGACTGTGCGGATGAGATTGCCGCCGGTCAGGCGTCGCAGCGAACGACGCAGGTGGCCGATGTGCACATCGACGGTGCGCGACTGAACATAGAGGTTTGGCGGCCAGGCGACCTCGATCAATTGTTGGCGGGAGAAGACGTTGCCGGGAGCCTCGAGAAGCCGGCTCAACAACTTGAACTCGATTGGTCCGAGTTGCACCTCGCGCCCTTCATATATCACCAGCCGCCGCCCCACCCGAATTTTCAATCCTCCAAACGCCAATGTATCCGCCAGCGTGTTCGTCAACGGCGGTTCTGTTGCCGCCGGCCGTGCAGCGAGTTTTGAAAGAGAATGAAGATAATTCAATAGCCTAATGGGCAACACGGGCCGAACGAAGTTTTCATCTACGCCGGCCTTCAATAGATCCAGATAATGCCGCTCCTCGCCGGCTGCAACGAGGGCGATCGTTGGGATTGCGGCAGTGATCTCGTTGGATCTGATCGCCGCGGCTGTCCTTAAAGTCGATGCCGCGTCTGTGCCTGTATCCAGGATAATCACCTCCGGCTTCATCGCCGCTGCTTTCTCGACGACCTCTTCTTCACTGGCCAGCACGGTTCGGAAGCCATCGACGTTCAGGATGTGCGTGAGCAGGAGGTAGATGTCCACGTTGCGCGGGCAGATAAGGATCAGAGGTTTCATTGCGCAGCCTCCGCGGCTGTTCTTCGCTGGCGTTTCATCGTTACCTCATGATTTTGATGTCACAAACTAACTTACTATCAGAACCCACCAACTCGCTGCACCCCTCAAATTGTACTGTGCATTTCGCTATATGTTTGGATTTTGCAATAATGTTCGCAATCATTGATGCAACAAAAGATTGCCAAAGCCTGAGCTTTGCCGCTATCTTAGGGCTATCGATAGTCGACGAGGACAAGCGTTCGTTGTCGAATAATGTTGCCAGGGACGACACGATAAGAACCGCCAAGCGGCTTCTGTGGCTCACGGATACGGAGTTCCAACGTCCGGCAACATCAACATCACCTGCCGGACAGCAGGGAGATTGAGCTTGTCCAAAATTCTCGTTAAATCGTCCGGCATCAGCGATACGGCCGGTAAGGACGGCATCTGGAAAAATTTCAGAGCCGAGGAGGCGGTCACCGCCGCAATCGATCTTTATGGACCGCAGGCCGCGACAGCCGCCGCTTATTGCGCACTGGACGCCTGGACTGAGGCGCGTAGTGATGACTACAAATTCTGGTTTGGAGTATTTTCAACGCTGAAAGATCGCAAGACGACTTAGTGTGAGTGGAAAGTGTTTGCTGGAAGGTGAAGGGAGGCAGAGCCTTTGCCTTCACCGCTATTAGACCAATGCCGCCCAAGCTTGTCGTGCATTGGCTTCCCACATTGAAAACCCCAAGCTGCGCTCCATGTACCTAAGTGAAAGCCACACTTAGGAGGGGTCTGCATGAACCGGAATACCGTAATTGGCCTAGTCGTCGCTGTTGTGATCATCATCTTGGCGGTGATGTTCCTAATGCCAGGGACGAACGACACCGCGACAGAAACGGCAACTCCGCCGGCAACCACTACGGAACCGTCAACAGCGCCGTCTACAACTACTCCGTCCACCACGACTCCATCCACTACGGAGCCGACTACGACCGCACCATCAACAACTCCGTCCACTACCGAGCCATCGACAACGACGCCGTCGACGGAGCCATCGACTACCCAACCGTCAACCACCCAGCCGTCGACGACAACACCGGCGCAATAACAAAGGCGGCCGCTCGATCCTGTAAACAGGAGAGCGGCCGCTCAATCGCCGTTTTGCGAGAGGAGGCGCGCCGCCACAACTGGGATAGCCCAAAGTGGCTATGTCTTAGTTTATACATTAGACTTTAGTAGGATGGCCGAAGGCAAATCGCCGGGAGGTCGACATGGAGCGTATAGAAACCGAGAAACTTGCTGCTGAGGCAGCAACGAAAGTCTGGTCAGTGACCGATTTCTGCAAAAAACACCGCCTCTGCTACGAGGAGGAGAAGAGGCTTAGGTACTTATTCGGTCACTTTGCTACTGCCCGCGAGTTGCTACACAACGCAAAGCGCGCGCCGAAATGGCGGACCTGAGCAGATGTCGAAGCAGGAAGCAGTATTTATCGAGGTTTAGTCTGCCCTGATGAACAGAGCTCCTACGAGGCCGATCACAACAACGCACTGCAAAACATACATCGGCCATTCTTCTGACATCGCGCATCCTCCTGCAAGGAGGATCTATGCCGATTGCAACAGACTTAAAGGGTTGGTTCGACGGTGACGATGAGAAGAGGATCGGGCGTCTGTCGACCGGTTCTAGGATTCTCACTTCGTCGGCTTTTTTCTCGAGCAAGGCGAGCGATATGTGTGCCGCACAACGACGCGCGGGGTCGGTGCATTGACGTGCCGCAGTACTGTGCGCGCTAGCCCGCTAGAAATTAAAGTAGATTGTGACGCCCGATCGACGCTGGTAGCGATAATGGTCGCGGTAGCCGTCGTAGTACCCGTAATGGCGCGGGTAGCACCTGCCGTAGTAACCGCAGGAAAGCCAAGCGTGCCGTCTATCCCAGCGGCGATCCCACCGACGATCCGCGCGCCATTGACGATGACGCCACTGGCTGACCTGTTCGACAGTGCTGGTCTGTACTTGTTCGGGTTTTGGCACGAAAATCGGAGCGGCGCTTAGCGGTAAGGCGAAAGACGCAGCTAAGCCAATCGCTGCGAGGGCGGATAAGAGCTTTTTCATCGCAAACTCCTCCTAACTGGCTATCACACTGAACTAGTTGGCCTGAACCGCGATGAACGGCTGCGCGTGCTACGATCAATGGGGAGAAGCTGCATAATTGTGGCGTCAAAATCGCCCTGTGCCCGCAAGGAGCGAGGGACTTGGCGCCAGAGGAGGATGTCGCCGCCGCAGTTGTTCTCTATGGCCGCAGACCGCGACAACCGCCGCTCATTGCGCCCTGGATGCCTGAACTGAGGTGCGTGGCGATAACTCCAAGTTCTGGTTTGGCGTATTCTCAACGCTGAGACATCTCAAGGTGTGCACGCCACGCAAGGTGCGCATCGTGGACGCTCGACAGAGTCGAATTCTGTGTTCAGTCCCTCTCCGCAGTAAAATCTCGACCAAAACAACAGACCCTTTTGATGGGTTGGAAAAAGCCGAAAGCTCTATTAATATATCCCTTAAAGGGGATTATTAAATGCGTTTGACTGTCGAAGCATTCTGGAGAAGCGACTGGCGCGAATGCGGCACAATTGAGATCCTCGACGCCCAGCTTGGTTATCGGGGGCCGTCGATCGTTGAGTATGACATCGACTATTTCGCCAATTTCGCCGCCGCAGATTATAGTGCCAACGGTGAGGTAGGCGACGCCAGAGCCATGTCTGTCAGGTTCCCTGTAGACCTTGAGAGTCGATATCTGGCGACTTGGCCTCCTTTCCTACTAGACCTCATGCCACAGGGGCACGCGCGACGTAAGCTCGCGGAGCACCTTGGGCTGCGTGTGGATGACCGTGAATCCGACCTCCCACTCCTTCTGAGAGCAGCGGGCAGCCCGGTGGGCAACGTCCGCATCAAGCAGGCAGCGGAGGCTGAACGGGAACGACTTAAGAACGTGACGCGCACTGGGGTCACTGAAGACGACATCTTCAATCGCAGCGAAAAATTCATCGAAGTCGTCGACCGGTTCGGCATGATCGCCTCAGGATCGAGCGGCCTGCAAGGCGAATGGCCGAAGGTCGCTCTAACACAAGCGGTCGATGGTCTCTATTATCCAGACGCGTTTGTGAAGGACGACGAAGCCATCCGACACGTAATCGTAAAACTACTCAGGAGCAGCAACGAACGCGATCGGCTGATCCTGGAGGCGGAATCCGGCTATTCGCGCGTTGCCAAAGAGCTCGGCCTGCGGGTTCATGAAGTCTCGGCCTATGAGCAAGGGGTGTTGATGATCCCGCGCTTTGATCGGGAGATCCAAGGAGGGCTGCTATGCCGCTTCGGCCGGGAAAGCATGGTTTCTAGCATTGGCGTCGCGCAGTTCGGACACAACGCCGACCACGAAGACTATGTGAATGTCTTGAAGCGCCATTCGGACCAACCATTTATCGATATCGTGGAATACGCGAAACGCGATCTCACCAATAGAGCGATGGGCAATCCTGACAACCATGGACGGAACACCGCTCTGCGCAAGACCCCTGGTGGAGGCATCACTCTTGCGCCGCTGTTCGATTTCGCGCCGATGCGTCTTGCGATCGAAGGCATCGCCAGATCGACGAGATGGGGAGTGATGCGCGACACACACCGCGACAGCGATCCTGATTGGTGGCAGGTCTGCCGTGCAGTTTTCATGGAGGACGAGAGAGCAGCGGCCGCGCTTCTTGAGGAGATGGCGACGTTTGCAGAGCGACTTGCCAACGCACCGAAAATATCGCTGGCAATGGGAGTGCCCGCGGAAGTCGTGGATTTCGCAATGTCAGGGTGCGCCGAGCTTGTTGGAAAGGTGCTGGACGCAGCCGCTTCAGCGCCGGGGGTGTGAGAATATGCCTCGATGGAAGAAACCCACCAAGGAAGAAACGAGGGAATTGAGACGGCGCCTGGCTGAAAGAGCGGCGGCTGGGGATCTGCGACTTCCCCAGGCTGTTTCTGAGATCCGAAGGGCACTTGGTTTGAACCAAAAACAATTTTCGGAACTGACTGGCATCACGCGCAGACAAGTCGCTGAGATTGAAACCGGGAAAGCAAATCCGACTGTCGACACGGTTGCCAAGATCGGGCGGCTCTTTGGATTCACGTTGGGGTTCGTCCCGAAATCACGCCTGGATTCGCCGGCCGAAGATCACAAATAGGAAGAGTTCTGCAAAGCCATTAAATCCGCTCAGTCAATGCGATGGCAGGTAAAGCGCGTACCCGACAGAGCGAACGGTTCGAATGACATCAGCCCCCGCCCGCTTCATTGCTCGTCTTATATGTCCAATGTGAATATCAACGGTTCGCGGTTCGACCTCTGCATCGGGTGGCCAAGCAGCGGCAATTAGGTCATCGCGGGTATGGACAACGTCGGGAGCCCGCATCAGGCACAGCAACAGACGAAACTGGAGTGCCGACAGAAGGACCGGGTGGCCGTCTCGCTCGACGCGAAGCCGACCGAGGTTCATTTCGATGTCGGCGTAACGCAGTATCGTTGGTGTTTGCGTGCTGGATTGCGCCGCCACATCGGCGCGCAAACCGCGCAGAAATGCAAGCAACCGCTCCGGATTGAACGGACGGTGTATGATGCAGTCCACGGTTGACGCGGCCAGGTGATGACCGTCGCCGCCGTTCGCCGTATTCACGAGAGACACAACCTTTGCCTCAGGCTTTGTGTTGGCCCTGATGCGGGCGCAGACGGCAGATGCATTCATGTCGGGATCAGAGCAGTCGACAATGACCGCTAGCGGTGGGGCAAGATGAACACGGCTCAGCAGCTCGGTCAAACGGTTGGTGTTTTGGGCCGAGAAACCTTCAAGCGTGAGGATGTGTTTAAGAAGCAGGTAAAGCTCCGCGTCTTCGGTATGGATAACTATTCGCCCGTTCATCTATCCTCCTTTGCGGAAAACGCTCAACTTCAGCCTCACGCTGGCGCGTACTCGCCGCCATTGACATCCAAGATTGCCCCGTTGACGAAGGCGGCTTCATCGCCGGCGAGAAAGCCTATGGCAGCGGCAACTTCGTTCGGGACGCCCATTCGGCCAGCGGGAATGCGCGCAATAGCCGCCTGATTGGTTGGGGCGCTGATAGCACCGGCCATGGCGGTCGCAATTCTGCCCGGAGCAACGACGTTGGCTGTGACGCCGTGGGCGCCATAAGGCCAGACAAGCGAACGCGCGAGACCAGCCATTGCTGCCTTAGAGGTTACGTAAGCGCTACCGGCGATGCGGGGAAGCGTTCGCCCGGCGATCGAACCAACGAACACGATGCGTCCGAATCCATGCCGGACCATGCCTGGCAACACCGCCTGGCAGCACAACATTGCACCGGTTAGATTGACCGAAAGAACTGAGTTCCACTCTTTAAGGTCGACCTCATCGAAGGGGGACGGACCGTCGACACCCTTCGGCGAGACCCCGGCATTGCAAACGAGAACACCAGCACTTCCCCAGCTTTGCTCGAGCTCACGAAAGAATGCGGTGATCTGAGGTGGTTGCACGAGATCAACGGTGCGCGCGAACAGGCGCTCAGCACCAAATTCACGGGTAAGATCGTCCTTGGCGTTTCGCACATGCCCTTCGTTTTGACCGAAGATCGCAACCCGGTGGCCGCGTGCGAGAAGGTATTGGGCTGTTGCCAGCCCAATACCTGTCGTGCCGCCGGTCACCACGGCGATCCTTTCCGTTTGGCGATTTGTCATGCTGCCGCATCCATATTGGCAAAGAGAGAAAGAGGAGGATGTGCTTCCGGGTCTGTCATGACCTCAATCAACATTGGTCCCTCAGCATTGATGCTGCTTTTGAGCAGATCGGCCAGATCACAAGGATCTTCAACGCGGACCGCGGGGCAGCCGCAAGCCTTGGCGATCTGCACATGGTCGACGTCGGCGAAATGGCATGCCGTCGTGTATCTGCCGAATTTCACGGTCTCCGCATCCCTTTGGAAACCAAGGATGCCGTTGTTCAAAACGATGATGAGAACGGGAAGTTGCATGCGCACCATGGTTTCGAGCTCCGCCCAACTATGGGCGAAGCCGCCATCGCCAACGAGAGCAACGACAGGGCTTTGTGGACGGGCAGCCTTAGCCCCGATCGCGAGCGGCACACCCCAACCAAGTCCTGCGAGACCGCGAGGCGTGATAAACCGCATGACGCCTGGTGCACGCAACTGCCCGACAACCCACATCGAGGAATAGGAGGCATCGGCGACGACCATCATGTCAGCGGTCAGTAGGGACTGAAGCTCGGCCATCACTCTTTCCGGACGGATGGGCCCGGAAGTCGCGGTTGCAACGTCTAAACGATCACTTTCGAACGCGGTCCAGAAGCCTTTGATGCGCTCCTCCAATCGCGCACGATCATTATTGCGACGCGTAAGGTCGACGCGACCAAGTGCTTCCCGAAGGGCCGAAAGCGTTTCCGCGGCGTCGCCAACGAGGCGGATTGCCTCATAATTCCGTCCGATCTCTGCCGGATCGACATCGATATGTACGATTGTCGCAGAGGTTGGAATTTGGCGCCAGTTGTCCGTTCCATTTTGATTGGTTCGCGTACCGACCAGAAGGACAAGATCAGCTTCTTCAATCAAAGGCAGCGAGTGACGTCCGAGCGAGCGTGGGCCGGTCAATGATCCAAGGACACCGGCAGACAATGGATGAAACTCATCGACCACCCCCTTGCCCATATTGGTGGTTATCACCGGCAGGCTTGCTTCATGCTGCAAAGCTGTCAGCTCTTCTGCGGCGCCTGAGCCATGCACGCCGCCACCTGCAACGATGATAGGCGCCTTCGCCGATGCAATTCGCCGTGCCACCTCATCGAGGGCTTCTTCAGAGGGACGCGTGCGATCAAGTGGCCATCGGCCGAGGCATTTTGATCTCGGAAGGGTGGCCGGCTGAGCCGGCGCGCGCAACAGATCGGCAGGTAGGAGCAAGACTGCTGGCCCCGGGCGGCCGGATGCAGCTGCGGTAAAGGCGGCGTCGATATAGTCGTCAATCCGGTCTGGGACTTGAACGCGCCGGACCCATTTGGCGCAGGATTGAAAGAGCGCGATCTGGTCGAAATCCTGGAATGCGTTTCTGTCTGTTTGGTCGCGTTCGACATCCTGAACGAGCGCAACGATCGGAACACTCGCCTTTAAGGCTTCCGCAAGAGGCGGGACAAGAAGTGTCGCGGCAGGACCGTTCTGGGCGGCAACCACAGCGACTTTGCCTGATATGCGGGCATATCCGTCGGCCATCGCCCCGCCCATGTTTTCTTGCCTATAGGCGATCTGTTTGATGCCAGCCGCCTCCGCTGCGAGAATAACTGCCGAGGGAAGGCTCTGGGCGAAGATGACTTCCACCTGGTGGCGGCAAAGGATGTGGGCAATGCGCTCGGCGACAGTTTCAGTTGCGGCATTGGTCATGATTGCGCCCTCTCGTTGGCGGCGTGAACACTCAGGAAATCATCGAAGGCAGCGAGGATGAGGTCGATGTCGCTGTTGGTCATTGGTGTCGAAAGGCTGGCTGCGGCGCCATGGGGAAGGAGGATGCCGCATTGAAGGAAATGCCGTGCAAGTCCCCTCATCACGAGGCCTTCCGCATCGCTCAGCAAAGCTTCTCGAAACTCGGTTGGTGCATTGGTTTTGGGGTGTATTCGAAACAGCGAAGCTGCGCCGGTGACAGAGAATGGCGCGTCAACGCGGCTGATGCTGCTTCGAAGGCCGTCACGCAGCCGTTCTCCAAGCGCCTCCAGGTGATTGAAGCTATCATGTGTCATTGCTTCCATGGCGACGCGACCGGCGACCATGGAGACGGGATTGGCGGAAAATGTGCCGCCCTGCAGCAGCAGAGGCTTGTTCACCTGTGTACCGAAAACCCGCATGATCTCTTCACGTCCACCGATCGCGCCGATCGGGAACCCACCACCGATGATTTTGCCGGCCGTGACGAGATCGGGGGTGAGCCCGTAGCGCGGCGAGGCTCCTGCGTAGCCCTGCCTGAGATTGAGAACCTCATCGGCGATGATGAGAATGCCATGCTTGCGTGCAGCCGAACTCAGTGCCTCGATGAAGGTGGCATTGGGATGAAGAAGACCGGCGCGGCTGGGCATCGGATCGATCAACAGGCAGGCGACACGGTCACGCAAGGCGTGTAGGCGTTGCTCAAGTCCGTCCACGTCGTTGAAGCGAATGAGATGGACGTCATCGGCGACACTTGCAGGAGTGCCATGGTAGGCAGGTATTGCCCGTGAGATTGCTGCCCGATCGTCTGGGTTTGAGGCCACCGCCTGCCCGGCCTCGGCCCAATCATAAGCGCCGTGATAGGCACCTTCGACCCTGACAATTCCAGGTCGGCCCGTGAATGCGCGGGCGGCTTTGATTGCGAACATCACCGCTTCGGTGCCGCTGTTGACGAAGCGCACTTGTTCGATGGCCGGGATACGATCAACAAGCAACTCGGCAAGCCCGATCTCGTGTTGCGTCGGGTTGGCAAAGCACGTTCCCGTCCGCATAAGATCGCTTGCAGCCTGACGGACCGGCTCGAAGCCGTGTCCATGAATAAGGGTCGTAAAGTTATTGTTGAGGTCGAGGAGACGATTGCCATCGACGTCAACCAGATAGGCGCCCTCCCCGTACGCGACGTAAAACGGGATAGGATCTTTCTCCACCGTGGCGCGGGTCACACCACCGGGGAAAACCGGCACTGCGCGACGGAATAGACGTGTCGATTTAGTCCGTGCAGGCGAGGCCTGCGCGGCATGAATTCCTTGAACTGACATGGCTTGGGCTTTCTGAGCAACAAATTCGGCTCGTCGTTTGTACGAGCTTTACACTTTTGTTGCAACAAAAAACCCAACAGTCAAGTCCATGCAACAAATTCTCTATTGCGCGGAGCCAATCGCCCTTTCGCGACAGGCTCGCCTCAGACGCCGATAGCCGTCGCGAATATCATTCTCCATTGCAGCCCGGACGGCTGCACCATCGCGCTCCTCGAGCGCCTCCATAGCAACCTCATGGTTGTGAACACCAAACCGCTCCTTTGCAAATTCCGGGTAGAGATCGTGCAGGGAGGGGCCGATCCGTAACCAAAGGGTTTCGATCATCGAAACAAGGTGCGGCAATTTTGCCAGCCGGAAGATCGCGAAATGGAACTCCTTGTTGTGCCACAGGGCATCTGCGTACCGCTCAGCGTCAAGTGCTGAATTAATTTGTTTTTGCAGAGACCTAAGGGCCTGCACGTCCTGCGGGACAACATGTTCGGCGGCCTGCTGCGCAGCCAACCCCTCGAGCGCCAACCGAATAAGCGTGATCTCCTGCAGGGCTTTTGCATCAAGGACAGGCACGACGACCGTCTTTGGGCCGGCATAGACGAGCGCCGCTTCGCTTGCGAGCCGATTGATGGCGTCACGCGCAGGAGTAGTACTGACATCCAAGTCCTGGGCAACCGCCCTCACCGTCAACTTATGCCCCGGACGGTAGACGCCACGGATAATCCGCTCCTTCATCTGGCGATACGCCGCATCGCCAAGGTTCTCCGCCGCACGATCAATATTGGCCAACTCGCTCACAGGGACCGCCATTCAAACCTCTCACTCAGTTGACAATGCAAATTTTTGATGCAACAAAAATGAAATATGAAAGTTCTGCAAAGCTTTTGTCGCATCAACGAGTCCTAGCAGCTTTCTTGATTATCGTCACGGGTGCCGCCTGCCAGGTTGGCGCGGATTTTTACATCGCCGTTGATTTGCCCTGGCTGCGCCTGCGGGTCGCCCGATGGGATTGTTGGTACGGGGCCGCCGTCAAACGGGCCCTTGAGAGGTTAGACGCCACAGAGCGTCACCGGAACAGTTGAAAGGAAAGTCAGAATTGATTGGTCAATATTTATCGCTTGTTGGGCTCGAAAAGCATTTTGGCAGTGTTAGGGCCGTCACGAGCCTGTCGCTTGAAATCAGTGCCGGTGAGTTTGTTTCGCTTGTCGGTCCTTCCGGTTCCGGCAAGACAACCGCGCTGAACATGATCGCGGGATTTGAGGGACCGAGCGCCGGCAAGATCGTCATTGGAGGACGAGATGTAACGCATGTTGCTCCCAACCGGCGTGGCATCGGCATGGTGTTTCAAAAGTACGCTCTTTTTCCGCATCTGACGGTGCATCAAAACATCGCATTTCCGTTGCGGATGCGGGGCCGATCGAACAAGACGAGGATTGCCACACGGGTCGAGGAGATGCTCGAACTCGTGCAGCTCTCAAGTTATGGGGAGCGCTACCCCCAACAATTGTCCGGCGGCCAACAGCAGCGCGTTGCATTAGCCCGAGCGCTGGCATTCGAGCCGCCTGTTCTGTTGATGGATGAACCATTGGGTGCGCTGGACAAGAAGCTGCGAGAGGCGATGCAGTTCGAAATCAAGCGCCTGCAAGAGCGGCTGGGCGCTACGGTTGTCTATGTGACGCATGATCAGGACGAGGCCCTGACCATGTCAGACCGCGTTGCGGTTATGGCCGGCGGCGAGTTGATGCAATTCGGTCCTCCCACAGAACTCTATCGGCATCCGAATTCCGCATTTGTTGCCGATTTTATCGGTCGCATGAACTTCATCGAAGGCAGTTGCCTCGAGAACGCAGGTGGCACGGCCGTGGTGCGTCTTTCCGACGACACTGTTCTTTCCATTCGTTCACAAGGTCCGCGAAATGTCGGCCCATCGGCCGGGCAAACAGTAAAGCTTGCGATACGCCCGGAGCGGGTTCGGGTTGCCAGGTGTGGTGAAGGTGGTGCGGGCTGCCTTGCGGCTGTTGTGGAGACCTGTGTCTTTGTGGGCTCTGTCCATATTGTCATGGTACGGCTGGAAAGCCGCCCGGACGTTGTGTTGCAGATACAGCTGCCGGCCGATGGAGGATTGCCATTTCACGAGCGAGATCAGGTTGACCTTCTGCTCGATGATGGAGCCATTCACTTGTTTCCAGAAACGGAAAGGCATGCGGCATGAGCGGCCTTTCCGAAGTTTCGCAGGCCATGGCCGCACGCCAGCCACGATCGACTGAGGCATCCGCACGGTTTTATTCGCGTAGCGTTTCGGTCTGCTTGGTGACGCCACTTGTCGCCGCACTGGTCCTCGGGTTCGTCTATCCCGTCACCCGGCTGGTTGCGCTGAGTTTTGAGGGCGGAAGCCTTGATCACTATCGGCGGCTTGTTGCCGAGCCGCTCTATCTCGGCGTGTTGGCGAGCACGGTGAAGGTTGCATTCGTTGTGACGATTGCAAGCCTGCTTCTCGGCTTTCCCGTCGCCTATCTGATGGCGCGGTTGCGACATGGCGTTGCCATGGTGGTTGCGGCCTGCGTCTTCATACCCTTGTGGACATCGGTTCTGGTCAGGTCCTACGCGTGGGTGGTTCTTCTCCAGCGCAATGGCATCGTGAATACACTTTTGGCGGATGTCGGTATCACCGACGGACCGCTGAAGCTGATCTACACGCAGGGCGCGGTCATTGTGGCAATGACGCATGTGTTGATGCCGTTCATGATCCTGCCAATCTATTCGACATTGCGGACCTTGCCGCCCGACTATGTCAGGGCAGCGCGCAATCTTGGTGCTGGAGCGTTTCGCGCATTCATCAGTGTCACCTTGCCGCTTAGCCTGCCGGGTGTCTTTGCGGGCAGCGTCCTGTGCTTTGTCCTTGCCCTGGGCTTTTACATCACGCCGGCGTTGGTCGGCGGCCCGGGATCTATGCTGATGGCAACGTTGATCGGACAGCAGACGACTGTTCTGCTCGACTGGCCGTTCGCCGCAGCGCTTTCGTCGGTGCTTTTAACCGTGACGCTCATCTTCGTCTTCCTGTTTCGAAAGACGCTCTCGCTCAGCAAGGGATTGCACAGTGTCCATTGATCTCGCACGTTCGCCAAATCGTCTGTCCCTGGTTCGCGACCATTACGCCGCGTCAGCCTTCCACGTCTTTGCCAAGGCCGTCGGCATGATCACTCTGGCTG
Source organism: Ensifer canadensis (assembly GCF_017488845.2). Classification (NCBI taxonomy): domain Bacteria; kingdom Pseudomonadati; phylum Pseudomonadota; class Alphaproteobacteria; order Hyphomicrobiales; family Rhizobiaceae; genus Ensifer; species Ensifer canadensis. The sequence continues at coordinate 987,237 of NZ_CP083371.1, read as the reverse complement.
TCGTGATCGGTTGCGTCCTTTTCTTCTTGCTGCTGCCAACGCTCATCGTCATCCCCATGTCACTCAGCGAAAAGGACTATATTGAGTTTCCTCCGAGCGGGTTGAGCCTCAAATGGTACCGTGCCTATTTCAGTGACCCGGACTGGATGGCGGCAACCTGGTTCAGCCTCAAGATCGCGCTTGCTACGACTGCGACGGCCACGATTACTGGCACGATGGCCGCGCTGGCGATCGTGAGAGGGCGCCTCCCCTTCAGATCGGCGCTTCAGGCTCTTGCGCTTGGGCCGATGATCGTGCCGCACATTGTCCTTGGGGTCGCACTATATCTGGTGTTCTCGCCGCTGCAGCTTACGGGCAACTTCTTCGGCTTTCTCATCGCCCATACCGTGCTTGCCACACCTTACGTGATGATCACGGTGACGGCGGCGCTGCAACGTTTCGACCCCGCGCTGGAACTGGCAGCATTGAACTGCGGGGCCAACAGGCTTCAGGCCTTCGTCCTTGTGGTCTTGCCCAATATTGCACCGGGTGTGGCGGCAGGGGCTGTGTTCGCTTTTCTGGCTTCGTTCGATGAAGCGACGGTCGCGTTCTTCATCTCGGATATTGGCGGCAAGTCGATCGGACGAAAGATGTTCGAAGATATCGACTTCAACCTCACGCCGGTCATCGCCGCGGTCTCGACAGTGCTGGTGGCCATTTCCCTCATGTTGATGGGCGCCATTCATTTGGCCAATGCCCAAAAGCGAAACTGATCACAGCGACGCTTTCCATTTCCCTGCTAATCCTTCAAAGGAAAACAGCCATGATTTCGATTCCGCTGCGTTGGACTAGAATACACCGGATTGCCTGCGTCTTGCCTCTGCTAACCTGGTCCTCCGTATCGCTTGCAGCAGAGCAGGTGGTCATCGCTTCGACGGGCGGTGCCTACGACCGCGCGCTGAAGGAGGCCTGGTTCGATCCCTTCACGAAGTCGACCGGGATAAGGGTCGTAACTGTCGTTGCGACAAACGCGGAAATGCGCGCCAAGGTCGCGGCAATGGTGAAAACTGGAAATGTCACCTGGGATCTCTATCTCGATGGTGAAATCCAGGCGGCATCCAAGGCACACAAGGCGGTCACCGAAGACCTGACGGATTTCTGCAAACAGTTCGCCGGACGAAGGGATCTCGGTGCCAACGCCTGTGCGGCCGGCGGTGCGCTTTTGCAATCGACAGCCACATTGCTCGCCTATCGAACTGGCGAAGGAAATCCGACGCCGCAGACCTGGGCCGATATGTGGGACAGCAAGACGTTTCCGGGTGAGCGTGCTTTTCCGAACTTCGATGATCCATGGCGTGTGATGGCAGCGGCATTGCTTGCCGATGGTGTCAGCCGTGAGGAGCTGTTTCCGCTTGACGTCGAGCGCGCGTTAAGAAAACTCGACGAGATCCGGCCCGCAGTTTCGGTGTGGTGGAAGACCGGCGACCAGAGTGTGCAAGGGTTTCGCAATGGCGACTATTCAGTTGGACAGATATGGCTGACGCGCGCAAAGGCGATGCAGAACGAAGGGTTGCCGATCGCCTGGTCCTACAAGGCATCGTTTTTGGTTGGAGACCGAATTGCGCTTGTCAGGGGTGCTGGCAACCGTGAGAACGCGCTGAAGCTGATGGCTTTTTGGCTGAATTCGCCGGAGGCGCAGGCAAAGGCGTGCCAATTGCTGTCGTGTACGCCGCCAAGCACCGAGGCGATCGCCTTGATGTCGGAAGACGTGCGCAAGACGATGCCGCATGCAGACGAGGTCCGGGATTATATGGTTGTCCCCGATTCAGAGTGGATCAACGCCAATGCGGCGCAACTGCTGCAACGCTGGAACGAGTGGCTTCGCTAGCAGCGCAAAGCCGCAGACATGAAACAGACAGCTCGGGTCTCTCAAGCAGATCTGAGCCGTCCGTTCGGCGTGTCGTTGATCTCTCAACGCTTGGTGACACCTCAGGGCTAAGGCCGTGCTTTTCGCCATCCAGCGGCCCGCGCTTCGGCCTCACTGCAGAACCACCGTTCTCCGTAATGCGAATTGATCACGGTCTCTGAATAAAGCGCCTGACCTGGCACGTGGTAGATCCGCTCGCCGGTATTGATGCTGACATTGCCTTTGATAGTGCAACCGGGATCGAGCATCGAAAGGAGCTTCGAGGGGTCTGAAATCCACTCCTCGATCGACGTCACGCCTGCGATGCCTGCGGCGCCTACAAGGACAAGCAGGGCCGGCGCATCTCGTAGCAGTGATCTCCGTCGCTGTGGAACTCTGCCATGCTGATGGCGCATGTCTCCCCGTGCCATCAAATTCCTAAAGTTAGAGTTGTATAATATATTAGCGATCGATCAAAAAGCAACCGCCCCAAGTAGGAACATTGACTCTTGCGATCGCGAGAACATATTAGGAACATCACAGCGGGAAAGCAGGCAGCATGAGTGACGAAATCGGCGCCACAAAGAGAGTAGAAAGCGGCCTGGTCGAGCACCTTTGCGAGCATTCCGGCTGCACGAAGTGGCGCGCATTCGGCTATGTCCACGGCAGTGTAGCGCCCAATCGGTATTACTTCGAACACCGGATTGAATAGCCACCGGCCAAGAAGTTCTAATTTCACCGGCGATGCGGCCGCCAACCTAAAACCTACAAGACGAACGCTCCGGGAAGGCCCCCCGGACAAGGAGAAACCATGTCCGCCGCTCAGCAAACCACCCAGACCGACGATGTCGATCAGACGCCTGACGAACTCGCCGCGGCCCTCGCATGGCACAATGGCGATGCCGAGGCCACCATCCGGACCCTATTGGCCGACTGCAGGCATTTGCGCGAACAGCTCGCACTGGCCGAAATTTCGATGAGCTTGGGCTTTACGCGCGGGTGGCGCCCGAGCCGCGATCCGGCCGCCGCAGTTATAGAAAGCGCAAGCGCTTCAGGCTGACGACCATGCCGGAACAGAATGGCTTAACCCGTCGGCAGCGCATGCATACCCTGACAAAGGCCGAGGAGACCGGCCAGATCGTCAGGATCGACTGCATGTATTGCCGCATCACGCATCGCTACCGCTGTCGCGATCTCCTGCAGCTTTGCGGTGATGTGCCGATTGACGAGATCGCTCCGCACTTTCGCTGCGAGAAATGCAATCACAAGGATTATTTACGGGCAGTTTTCGAGTTGCCACGGGGAGCCGACACTGGGAAGCTCCGCATCCGGAAGCTGGTCAGGATCAAGACGGTTCGCAAGCCAGTATGGAAAGACGACTTTTTCTGAGGGGCAATGACGATGTGCAATCTCTACAATTTGACCACGAACCAGCAGGCGATCCGCGATTTCGTATCGGTCACGCATGACCTGGTCGGCAACCTCGAGCCGTCCGTTGACATCTACCCCGATCGCTTCGCGCCGATCATTCGCAACAACCAGGATCGCCGCGAACTGGCGATGGTGCGCTGGGGTATGCCGTCCTCAAGCCAGGCGCTTTTCGAGGGCGCGAAGAAGCGCGCCGACAAGCTCCGCGCCAAAGGGAAAGAGGTCGACTTCGAGGAACTGGTGAAGATGGAGCCCGATGGCGGGACCACCAATGTTCGCAACACATCCAGTAAGCACTGGAAGCGTTGGCTGGGAGTGGAAAACCGCTGCGTCGTCCCCGTAACCCGCTTTGCCGAACCGGATCCAGCAAGCAAGGTCGAGGGCGGCCGCACACCAAACGCGTGGTTCGCAAGCACTGCCGACGACCCATTGATGTTCTTCGCCGGCATCTGGGTAAAGGATTGGACCAGCGTTCGCAAGATCAAGGAAGGGCTCGTCACGCTGGACCTGTACGCATTCCTGACGACGGAACCGAATGGTGTCGTTGCGCCAATCCATCAAAAGGCGATGCCGGTGCTTCTGACGACGAAGAACGAGGTCGCGACATGGCTTGCGGCTCCGTGGGAAGAAGCGCGCGCACTGCAGCGCGCCCTACCCGACGACAAGCTGAAGATCGTACAGGTGGCAGACATGCAAGCGCTTGCCAATGCAGGTTGACACCTTTCCTTGTCCACTATGAAGGTCTGGAAACCATAAACCCACCGCAGCCGACAGGAGGGACGGAGGCCAACAAGGAGCTGCCGCGACCAGCCAACTCGCATCGGGCGATGTAGGATCCTGCATGCAGCGGCGGACAGCACAACCTAGGACTTAAGTCCGATCCATGCAGACAAAGGTCCTAGTTGCATTGCCGAATCTAAATGGTCCTGCCATTGCTGGTTGAGCGCCAACCGCACCATTGGCGCTAATGATCCCAGAGCGACGCCCCAGCCCCAAGCAACGCAGCGCTCTGGGATCACCTGGCCCGGGGCACCCTACCCCGAAATCTCGCAGAAGATCCGCCGTGAGACCGTGATCGCCCTCCGCAAGTGCATTTCGCGCTCGATGAATGCCAACACCAAGATGTTCGAGCTTAGCGTCGGTTCGCTCCTCTAACTTGGGCAGATCGGCGCGCAGGATCTCTTCGGACTTTGCCTCGGTGATCACCATGTTCGGCGTCATCGCAGGCGCGCCGGGCGCGCTTGTATGGCCGTAGCCAGTGGTCCAGATCCCGCCTACGTCTCGAAGGCTTTCGTCTTCAGGCCTTCCCACTGCTTGACGAGCGCAAGGCCCGCCGCGTTGATGCGTCGTGTCATGGTGCTAACCTCTTTTATTTTCAGGGAAACATGCGATAGTTGATAGGCGGCAAGGCCAGGTCAGGAGAGACCGTTATGGACCTTGAAAGGATCGGCAGATCCCGATTGAAAATGCGGCTCCCAGTGCTGCGAGCGATGATCGAAGCGCAACGGAGCCCGGCCTTTCGTGCGTTATGTGAAGAATACGCACTCGCCGCCATGGCCCGAGATGACTTGATCGTTGCGCTCCGTCATGACCACGTCGATCTCGACGGTTTGAACGCCGTCCTCGCTGAAATCGAAAGAGATGTCGATCGACTGCTGCGAACATCTAACGTAAGGCAGATCTGGAAATAGCATATGGACCTTGAGAAAATCGGCCGCTCTCGATTGAAGATCAAATTACCAGAGCGCCGGCAGCAATTGTCGGAGGTCCGAAGCCCTGCTTTGCGAGAACTGTGCCGAGCATATGCGAAAGCGGCGATGTTCCGTGATCGACTACGCCGACATCCGGCGCCGATAGCACGCTCCTGAACGAATATGAGGCAATCTGCGACGAGATCGAAAAGGATGTGGATCGGTTACTTCGCATTGTCACAACAAGAATGGCCGCACGTCAGCACAGCCGCGCCGGCGGACACGTTCTTGTCCATGGTGCTTTTCCTCTTTGTTAAATGGCATGGCCGATCATCACCGCAGCGGCATGAAACCGTTGGAGCGGGCAGATGGGCTATGATTGGGATAGCGCGCGCGCCGAATGAAGGTTTGCGCGATACGGTGCTGCTGTCGTTCGCAGCGTGCAATGCCGACCTTCTTTGTCCTCGGCGGCCACGTCGCCGCAGACACCTTCGATAGAGACGTAGAAATTGCGGGCGGTGGATCCGCGACAACGATCAGGAAGTGGCCGACGACTTTCGAACGGCTGTTAAAGTTGAAACACGATGAAGTCACCGCATACGCCTGTGTGCGGGGCGTCGTCTACGAAGACGGCACCAAAGAAGAGTTTAAGTAGGCGACTCGACTCTTCGACAAGTTGTGACATGATCCCCTAAGGAACTGGGGGAAAAATCTTGCATATCCACATTACGAAGCGGCTCGCTGCGGCCGCTGCGATGGCGCTCGCGTTGGCGAGTTGTACGACCACACAAGCAGACTTTCGCAAGGATCCAGCGCGCGTGAGCAAAGCGGCTCTCTGTCGAACCTTCATCACCAACACCGACCTGAATTTTTCACAAGATCTCACCTATGAACTAGTGCGACGTGGCATTAGCCCCATCGAGTGCAACCAAATGGTTCAGCAACAAAATCAGGCGGCCGCAGCACTCGTCGCGGTGGCGATTGTTGGGACCGCTGTGGCGGTCTGTGCGAACAACGACTGTGGTGGAGGCGGATACACGCCCTACTATAGGGGCAACTGCCAGTATAGCTGGCAATACGATGCCGCGGGGAACAAGTGCGGTAGGCGAAGCGCCTATTCTCGCCCAGGCGGATATTAGAAACTCGACATTAGTCAACGCGCATGTTTCACTTTGATGGAAGGTGACGCACACGAATGGAGGCTGGCATTTTCTGGTTGGTCTTATTGGTCGCAGCAGGTGCTGCTGTTTATCTATTTCAGAAGTCGAGACCTTCTATAGCTCACAAAAAACCGCAGCCTATTCTGCAGGAGTGGGGCGCCTCCGAGAAGGGAAACCCGACGCAGATTTACCACGGCAAAGACGTGACCGTGTTCGAGTCCGATGGTGGATGGAAATTCACCATCGGTGACCCGAACGATCGACGCGAACCGTATTTTTCCGAACCGTATGAGACTGTCGACATAGCGAAGACTGAAGCTCTACGGCACATTAACCGTCTACCCTCGCTACACCAATCGTTACCTGAGCAGCGGCGTGAAAAGCGCCGCCAAAAAGAAGAGGAGCAGCGCGAGGAGTTTGTTTCCAATGAACCGGAAATCATCGCCGCATTGGCGGCTTCCGCTGACGCGGCGGCCAACGTCACCGAACTCCGGAAAATTGAACGCAAAGCCGAAACCCAGCTTCGACACGTTGACCGTGTTGTGGGTTCTATCGCCATCTATGGCTCCGACGAGGCAATTGAGAAGGCGTTGATTGTCCAGAAGGAAGCGCGTGAGTTGTTGGAAAATATCCGCATGCGCGTCGCCGAACTGAAAGAGAAACCCAGGAATAACAAGGCGGGGCCGTCCGCCAGTTAGTTTGCAGTCTCTCTTGCTCTGATGGCCTCAGTCTCCCTCTCGATCTCAGCGCAGAGCTTTGCGTCCATCGCCTTGAGGATCGCCAGCTCCTCGCGAGAGACCATATTTCCCGTGGTTTGGCACCAAGCCATGAACTCAAGGTTCGAAACCGGTACTGGCCCAGAGAGCCCCGGCGGCTGCGACTGCCGGAGTTTCCAGAACCATTCCCAAATGAAGGCACCGTAGTCCGGCACGGCGGCTTCGGGGTTCTCTGTCTCGTGGGCCTCGTTCCGTCCGCGTCTGGTCTCCCATCCTTGTCGCGAACGCTGTCATCCCGAGCGACGACATTGAGCGACCGCCTCGGCTAGTGGGTTCTCCATATTTAGTTCTTCCTTTTTGAGAGCTTGGGCATATTTATGCCTTCATTGCAGAGAGGCTCTTTTCTCAAGGATCTGGGCTCATGACCGCCGCTATCAGCATCCTCTTCACAGTCCTTTTCGTCGCCGTAGTGCTCTATCTCGTCCAGAAGCTTCCGATTGATTCGACGATGAAGCAGATGGCTCAGATCGTCATTCTGATCATCGGCGTGGTTTCGCTGCTCAACTCTCTGGGCGTCATCTGATCGGCATCCAGGCAAGGACTCGAGCTACACAACCAACGCGCCCGGCCAAACCGGTACGAGGAACGGCCAGAGCAGCCCCTCGATCGTGCGCAACAGGTCTTGCGAGTGCGAGCACCCTCCTCGATGTCTGTCGACGACGACGTGGCGTATTCGACAGATCGCATCGGCAACTGCTTGGCGCTGAAATGCGTTAGCTCGTCGAAGCAGGTCAGTGGTATCTGCGAGCCCTGCCAGTTCAGAACCGTCTTGTCGTGCTCAAGGTGAGCGAGCGATACCGAGGCGCCAGCCGGGAAGTTCCACTGCTGAAGTCGGGCACACCACCGAACCAAGCCAACACGCGGCGATGCCGAGGCCCTGAAGCGAGTTCCTGGTGACGCTGGCGCCGTACCGGACGACGGCGAGTGCGAAGGATGCGACAATCGCCGCGACCGCCGCGAAGATGTCGGCGATCACCAACAAGCGGTGGAATCCCTAATAGTGTGCGAAGTGCAGGCGCATGCTGGTTCCTTTCCGCTGGGGGATTACTCGGCGGGCGTGAAGTTGAGGTAATAAGACTTGCCCGGCTCGTACTGGTTTGCAGCGTCTGGATTGTCGACGTTCATCCGATGCTCACCCCAAGGGGTCGCCTTCGTAAAGCGCCCGTCCTCGGACTGGATGTCTTCGGAATAGACGGAGTGAAGGAACACAGTTGTGCCTTCCTTGCCGCTACACATGAATTTTGCGCGTACTCGTGCCGTCGTCGGCCTTCTCCTTCGTTATACTGGATACCGCCGGGCACGGATCTGGTTGCGGCGACAGGGTTCGAACCTGCGACACACTCCAGCTTATGAGGCTGGCGAGCTACCGGGCTGCTCTACGCCGACGTATGGAAATCGCTGGTTGAACGGTTAGAGTGCAAATCTGCACAACAGTTCGGGGTTTCCAATGACTGATTCAAAACCGATGATTTTAGACCAGGTCTTGGCCGATTTGATCGGTGACGAAATTGCTAACCGTCATGCAAACGAACTTCGCGCCGTGCTCTCAACTGGTAACGAGATCACTATGCACGGGAAGTTCACCATCGGTCGGGACTTCATCATTTACAGAACTGCGAAGGATGCTAACGGCAGATGGGCGATGACGCCCTTTTCGCACATCGTGCAGTTGATTATTTGACGCGCCCGCAAGCAAGAACGTGGTACACTTCCCACGTTGCCATGCGGCGACAGGACACTTCAAACCCGCCCGTACCGCACGGACCGCGACGCCTCGATTAAGGCGCTTGCGCGTCTCCTTGCCAGAAATACTCGACCTGACACGGCGACGAATGCTGAACCTGCATTCACAGCGCTCCAACTATGGAGGAAAGCGCCATGTCAAATCGTCTTGTTTTCTCTCTGTTCGTCGTCTCGATGAGCATCCTGCTGGTCTGGGCATTTAGACCTGCTACGCCAATGTTCACAGGGTCGTCGCAGACAATTCAGTCTGATACCCAAACTCAGTGACGCAAATGAAGGCGATCACCCAACCGAAGAGACTGCGGTCAGTGGGTGGTCGCGTTCTGCCACGAATTTCTCACATTCTGAGCCTGAAATGAGTGATGAACAAATCCGGCCTCATCTTCATCGTGCTGCTGTGCATCCTCGTTGGGATCGTACTTAGCCTCATGGCGTTCAAAGAGGATTTCGGATCAGAGACAGCCCCGACACCACCAATCACCCGCTGAACTGGAAACAGTCGAGCCGCCATATTCCATAGGCGGCAATCATCGGGTGTCCGCTCCTTAGCGCTTGTCGTAACTGTTGAGGCTATGCCTCGAAAATCTGATAGTTCGCGCAGACACTTCGAGATATTTCATCCTCGGTCGCCCATTCGGCATCGGAATCGTTGAGTAGCGTTAGAAACCCGCTTTTGCCCTCGATTTCTTCTGGCGATCGATAACCCTGCTCGCACTCCTCGCAGTGTCCGTAGACATCTCCGGTTTCGCTCTCGCGAAAGAGAAAGAGCCGGCCGTTATGACAGCTCGGGCATTTGCCTGCGTGAAATTGCATCATGACGCCTCGTGCTCACTCACGTCGCCGGCGCGGAAAAAGGCGACCGAAGCCGCTAATTTCATTGGTGCCCCACCAGCTTGTTTACCGTCTGGCGGGGGCCGGAGCTATAGTCGCTCCGACTCTTGCTCTATTGCCGACTAAGCGGCTATCTGATTGCAGACCCGGGAATTGATCCCGGTTCTTCGCACGCGGCTTACCATTTGCCCTGCCTGCGGAAATTGTTACCGGATTCATCCACCTCTCCGGCGGGAGGAAAAGGTCTCGCCACTACCAATGGCGCTGAATATGAAATGGAAAAAGGGCGGTCAGTGCCGCCCTTGTTTTGCTATGCAGCCTTGGAACGCGCCGAGGTCTTGTTAATCGATGTGACCGCCAAGTTGGTGAGCTTGTTGTTCGTCGCTTTCTCCTGGTCGAGGATCTCGCTAAGAAGCTTGTGCGCCTCATCATGGCCGAGGTCCTTGGCCCATTCACGAAGCGAGCCATAGCGGGCGATCTCGTAGTGCTCGACAGCTTGGCAAGCGGCCAGAAGTCCCGCGTCCAGCGCGGTCCCTTCCGCCTCTTTCATCAAACCGTCGGCCTCCTTGATGAGACCCTCGATGGCGTCGCATTTTTCGCCGGATGCCGTCTTGCCGATTGACTTGAAGACCTGCTCCAACTTCTTGATCTGCTCTTTCGTTTCCGAAAGATGCTCCTCGGCCGCCTTCTTGAGATCCGCGTTATTCGCGGCCTTTGCGACCTTTGGAAGCGCCCTAGCAGGCTGTTGAAAAAGGCCCTGGCGCATAGGCTCTGGTCGTGATTCACTCGCTTTATTGCGATTTGGAGCTGATGGATGCGCGGCGGCGATGTGAGGACAGGCGAACTCTTCAGCTATGTTGATCTGGAGGATCGTGTTCGAAAAGATCATCCTCTACGGGCTATCCGGCAGATCGTGAACGAAGCGCTCGTTTCACTGGAACGAGATTTGGCAGCACTTTATTCACCGATCGGGCGGCCGTCGATCGCGCCTGAGAAGCTTCTGCGCGCCATGCTTTTGCAAGCCTTCTATTCGATCCGCTCTGAGCGGCTTTTGATGGAGCGGCTGGAATACGACCTTCTGTTCCGCTGGTTCGTTGGCCTTGGCATTGACGATCCAGCTTGGGACCATTCGGTGTTTTCGAAGAACCGCGACCGGTTGCTGGAAGGCGACATCGCCGCGAAGTTCCTGGTCGCAATCCTTTCGCAGCCCAAAGTAAAGCGGTTGCTGTCAACGGACCACTTCTCTGTCGATGGCACGCTGATCGAAGCTTGGGCGTCGATCAAGAGCTTCAAGCCGAAGGACGGCCCCAGGGGCGATCATGGCGAACCACTGTCGGATGCGGGCGGTCGGAATAAGGAAGCAGACTTCCATGGCGAGAGACGCTCCAACGAGACGCATGCTTCAACGACCGACCCGGATGCGAAGCTTTATAGGAAGGGAAAAGGCAAGGAGGCCAAGCTGTGCTTCATGGGGCATGGGCTGATGGAAAATCGCCATGGCCTGCTGGTCGATGCCTATCTGACAGAGGCCAGCGGGTATGCCGAACGGGTCGCGGCGTTGCACATGATCGGGCCCTTCACTGAGCAGACACAAGCGATCACGCTGGGTGCCGACAAGGCCTATGACACAAAGGACTTCGTAAAAGATCTGCGGTCGATGAAGGTCACGCCCCATGTGGCGCAAAACATCAATGGTCGCCGCTCGGCCATTGATGGACGCACGACGCGCCATTCCGGCTATCGGGTCAGCTTGCGCATCCGCAAGCGCATCGAGGAGGCGTTCGGCTGGATCAAAACCGTCGCCGGGCAGGGTAAGACGAAGTTCCGTGGACGCGACCGCGTCGGATGGGCCTTCACCTTCGCGGCCGCCGCCTATGATCTGGTGCGGCTGCCGAAGCTCATGACGGAGACAGGCTGATGGCGAGAGTTTCTCCCTTCGCCAAGGCCTTCGCCGGTCGTTGGCGCATCGTCGAGATGGACAACTGGGACAACGACGTCCTCGATCTCGTCGAAGAGGCGCATCTGACATTCCAGGGCACGGCCGACGGCGAAATCGCGTTCGTCGCGCTCAAGGGCTTTCTCGATGTCCGCTACGGCGCACGCGACGGATCAGCCTGTGCGGAGTTCTCATGGGAGGGACAAGACGAGAGCGACCCGGTCTGTGGTCGCGGATGGGCAGCTCTCCGCTCCGCCGGACGACTTGTCGGGCACTTCTACGTCCACAACGGAGACGATTCAGGCTTCGTCTGCGAACGCGACTGACTTCTTCAACGGCCTGCTAGTGATGGCGTTCTCAGCGAAATAAACATCCTGCAGCGTATGTTCGAAAATATCAGCCAGCGATTTCATCAATTCTCTCCTTGGCAAATGAATGCAGGGGAGAAAGCTTCCTGCGGCGGAATCGTTCCAGTTCGTGTGTCTAAAATACCGAACACGCGGACGACGGGCCGCAAGGGGTCCGCACGAATATCAAGGAAACGGAAGAGCTCGTCTTTATGCAAGAAAAAAGGCCGGGGCGAAACCGCACCGACCTTCCTCATCATCGCTTACCAACCAGTGCCAGTACATCCGTGGTCAAAAGTCTAAAGCGACGAGGCATTTGCGAGCGGCGAAACTTTCAGCGCTCATAACCAATGCCGATGGCGGGTATATAGGGGGCCAATGTGTTCCAAACAAGTTCGTAACCATTTCGGGGTGTCAGGTACCGTTGAACCGTGGAAATACGACACCTGCCGTATGTCACTGGTTCGTCCATAGTCCTAGGCCAAGACTCCCGCATCCTTGGCGGGTGGTTCGAACCTAGAAGACTACCAATGAAGTTCATTATCGCCGGGGTGGCATCGCTCGCGGCGAGAAAGCAACCTACCAGATCGAACTGGCAGCTGGCCTCCAACGAAGCCGCGGCGTTACCTCCGAGGATAACTCAAGTGGACAGAATAGAAGCGGAAGACCACGTACAGCAAGTGAATGGGAAAGGGCGTCGGCCGCCCTGAGGATCTGTCTTCGAATTATTGCGCAGAATCTGACGCGCAAGCCGTGAGACCTGCGGTCAAACTCGACCTCAGCGTCGGCCTCGGCCGCCCTTACCTTGAGGATATCCATGATATCGATCGCAAGAGGGCGACCATCGACGGCTTTGATGCCAGCGACACCAGGCATCGCCTCGAGTAAAGCGACCAGCGCCCTTGCAACGGGGCAGCGCATACCCGGCGAAAAGGCGGGCGTCACGGCTCCCCTCGCCGTAGGGCGGTTGGTGATGACGGCGTCCGAAATCGCCCAAGACCCATAAGGCTTCAGGAAGTCGAAAATCTCGTCATGCTGGCGACCGTAGGGCTATGTCAGACGTGTTCACCACGCGGCTTGCTCTGCCAGAACATCGGCCATGGGGTGGTTTCCTGCCGCCGGAAAACGTCGAGACCATCCACCAGGGAAGCGCTCGAGAAGCTCGGTGCCCCATGGTTCCGTCTGGTAGAGATCGTTCTCGACCCGGTTGTAGTTGGATGCAACTACCGTCACGCTTCGTCTCCCTCGCGGAACAAAAACGGCGCGGGATTAGTTGGCCTCCGAAAGGAGTCCACCATGAGCACGATACCTACGGAACCGATCCCAAAGCCCCCTCCAGAGCTGCCGCCAGGCCTGCCGCCGGACCTGCCTCAGCCACCGATTGAGGAACCCGAGCCTGACGTCCTTCCCGACGAGATTCCCAACCCGAATCCGGATGAAAATGACAAGCCGCCAAAGCACCTGAAATAGCATCGTCATGCAGCCGCCCTCGCCTTGAAGATGCTGCTGACGGCGTCGAGCATGGCGATGTCCCGCATCTTGTTTTCTATCTCAGCGTCGGGGCGCGGGAACTTGGAGCGCGAGCCTGGTCATCCAACCAGTGAACTTCTGGCGCTTTTGTGCTTCGGCCTATTCAATGAGTTCGGCGTAGGTGATTTTCATGCGGCGCCCTTCTGCACTGCCAGGTACAGCGCAATGCGCGGGGACGAGCGCGCACGCGACCGGGGGCGACACGGAGTTGCCGACGCAGGACACCTGCACGGATTTGGAAAACAAGCGCCAGACCGACCCCAAGCCTGATAGTCATGAGCACCGGCGAGGACGCAATCCGGTGGGAAGGCCCCTCCCGCGGCGTCAGCATCCGCATGGCGATATCGACGATGACGAAGGTAGCGCCCGAGACCTCGACCGTGACGAACTCGCGATCGTCCCGAAAGCCCGTGTGCCCGCATGAAATTGGCGACCTCGCGAGCCCGCTCAGCCTACCGTAGCGTGAACGGCGGCGCAGTGACGGTCGCCTCGACATGACCATCACGGTCCTTCGTGATGGTTCGCGTCGGTTCCGTTTCCGACTGGCAGTCACCCGTGCCGTAGTGGGCCTGCATGTACGGCGTCACCGTCTGGGCGTCGACGAGCTTCGTGAGGTTTACCTGCTGGCCGTCTTCCTGCTTGCTCAAGCAAATTGGGTCAACAGGACCGATGACGACATGTGGCGCGACGTGCTCGACGAGGCCTATCGGCGCGGCTGGACTGACAGGCGCGTTAAGATCGAAGGCGAGTCGTTAAATTAGCGAAGCCTTGCAGAAAGAAATGACCGCCCTAACATCTTCTGCAGGAGGAAACGCCATGCCGAAAATCGCCGGGCCTAGACATCCGAAATCTCACCCCGATCGTGACCTGCAATGTCAGGAGGCGATCACTGATGAATTCCAGTTTTTGATCGAAAGGATCGAGGCAGCAGGATGGTCGCCCGAAGAGGCCTCATCAGCGTTGATCGAACTGGCCGAAAACCACTATCTCTCGATCAATGCTGAGGCAGAAATGTTTGAGCTTGGCGCCGGCGTCGTGCTGATAGCCCCAAAGCCGCATTGATTGGGTGGAGGCTATCAAAATGCCCGGCACCACATGGCGAAAAGGCGACATGCCGGAGGATGGATCCGTAATCTTTGTCCGCGTCGTGCGCCCCTATCGGTTCAAAATCTACAAATCGAATAGCGAGGAATTTCGACACGGCAAGAAGGGTCGATGGCAGCAAATGAATGAGTTTGGTGGTTGGGATAATTGCGAGCCACCTACCGGCTTCGAATGGTCTATTGAGCTCCGCGATTCAGCGCTCCCCTTTTTGAGTTATGCGGAGAGCCTCCCCAAATCTGGTCGTTGACTCTCTGCCCTAATGAGAACATTTGTAGAACAGCTTACTCAGAAGGCATTGAGCATGAGCGACGAGGTTGGCGCTACCAAGAGAGCGGAAAGCAGCCTGGCCGAGCATCTGTGCGAACCTCCCTGCTGCATGAAGTGGGGCGGCTTCGGCTATGCCCACGGACGGTCGGCGCCAAACTGGTATTGCTTCGAACACAAGATCGAATGGCCACCGGCCAAGCGATCCTGACCCCCGGCGCTAGGTGGGCGCCAATCTCAGACATGCGGCACAACTCGCCCCGATCGACGATCGGGCACTGAAGAATGCTATCTGGAGTTCAGCAAGTGACGGACCACGCCAAGCTATCCTCATTCGTCGCCATCCATCTGGCGGTGATAGACCAATCGACCAAACGCCGCTTCGCAGGAACAGGCGTTTCGCGCCGCCGCGAACAAGACAGCGCCCGCTCAATTGCTGAGGAACTCGTCAGGCATATCCGCATCAACCACCGTATCGAGCGCGCCGGGACTGCGGTCGACGATGCCGAAGTTGTCGCGCTCGTCGAGGCCGAGCTTTGGAAGCTGCCCGAGGCAGTGGCGAAAGACCTCGTCGCCATTGACGCCAACAGGAAAGAGTTCGCCCGTACAGCCATCGTCAATGCGCTGGTCGAAGCATTGACCCGGAGCTACGAATTCACGTTCCTTCAACCCGAGTATCGGGGCATGGGGCCGTCGATCTACAAGGCGCCCAATGTTGGCCCACGTCGATAGCGCCTGCAAGGCTTGTCTGGGGGAGGAACAATCCTCTGAGAGACGCGTTTTTTGCGGACATGCCACGTGCTGTCGAACTCTCGAGCCCCTCCCGCAGGGGCCCATTTTTTTCTCGAAGATCGGCCAGCTCGCGCCGCGCTTTGAACGACGGATGACGGAGCTTCCCGTCGCTGCTCCATGACGGGTCCCCCTTTAACCGTTTGCAGAACGACACCTTTCTAGCAGCATGGTGGCAACACGTTCCCGACGAGGTGTGCCAGCGTGGTTTTGTCGAGAGCCGAGTAAAGGAGAAATTAGGGCTGCCCTGCTCGATGCGGCAAATATGATCCGGACGTTGCGGATTATCCTGGATGGGAAGGAATGAAGCTTCCCATGTTTGAACAAGAGTCCCCTCCGCCTGAGCTAGTTCGAAAAGGCTAAGGGCAAATCGCTCCGTTTTGAAGTAACTTTAGCAGCTTCTAAAATTGGAGAGGATCCCGCAATGCCGAACTATATCGCATGCGCCCTAGTTATCCTCACATACTTTTCGTGCACCGCCTCCTATGCTCAGACGACCTTCCAGGTCCCAGGACACCCATTTCGCTCGACTGTGAATTGTGTTCGCGAGGCGCCAATTGGCAAGTTCGACCGAAAGTGCGACATTCCACTAACCGGCTGGCGCTGCGCCGAAGGTCTGTGGCTGCCGATTGTCCAGAGCGGCCTCTAGGTCGCTAGAGGTCCCAGGGCGCACGCCCCTGCCCCAAGCAAAGCAGCGCTCCGGGATCACCTCGATCGGCACGGCCTGGCGCGACGGTTCGGCACAACTCTGTCGATCGTGGCACCTGGTCGACGCATGCGTTGTAAGCAGTGCAGCAACAACAACGGTAACGTGATCCGGGTGCAAAACACCGACGGTGATTGTCGACCGCAGCGATGGAACATTGTTGTCGCACCCGAGTTATAAGAGCGCCCCAACGTATCAGCTCCAAGGCCCCTCTTCCCCGGTCTATTTTTTGAGCTCGAAGACATCCACGTTCTCGGCCAGCTCGCGCAGGCCTTCGAACGATGGATGCCGTAACTTCCCTTCGCTGGTGATCTCGGTATAGGTGATCTCGGCGACAAATGCCGGCTCACAGAAAACCGCGTTCTTGCGCTTGAGCGCGACCGGCGGCATGTCCGACAATTGCTTGCGAAGGTCGCGGGCCATTTTGTCCGTAAAGCCTGTTCCGACCCCGCATACATAGACCAGCTCGTTGCCTCGCCTCGCCGTAAGCAGCAACCGCGAAATCGCGCCGGCCACCTTCGTCGATGGCTCACATCCGACGACTACAAAGCCGTCGCTCTGGATGCACTTCAGCTTTACCCAATCGCCGCAGGCACCTTGGTCGAGAACCGTGGGCGGGTACTTTAGCCAGAGCCATAAGGCACGCACGCCGAACAGATTCACGATACATTAGCAATCGGAACAATGCCCTACCGCACGCGTTTTTAAATGCATAAGCGTTGGTGTATTGTGGAGGCAACCCAATGTGGGCTCCGGACGGTCTGGCTACTCTCCAACCCAAAGACCGTCTGGATCTCCCTCCACGATTCCAGTGTAATCCCCCCAGCAACGGCGCATACTCTATGCGGGGCAAACGTCGGCCCTGTTCTCCCCTGGGCTGGCTGGGATTAGGGCTATGGGTAAAGCGGTTCGATCTCGCACAGGGATTGTAACGCCTGACGACTTCAAGCAGATCGAATGTGTCTTCCGGGAAATGGTTCAGGAAAGGCACCTCGCCTTTGATAGCGATGAAGCCGTTACGCTCGCGGCGCACCTGATCAGCCTTTTTCAAAGCGGCATCCACGACCACGATGCGCTCAAACAAATAGCTGGTTAATTGGGAGGGTGGCTGCCTGACCCGGCGGGACAACTGGAAAAGAGCGGCCTTCTTTTAGGGCTCTGCGGGAAGACCGCTAGCAATCTCAGCAACGACTAAATATCGAACTAAATCTGATGATTGGCGAGAACAATTCGCATTTAAGGAAAGGAGCGGCTAAGGAGTCGTCTCGTTTCCGCTGTCGTCCCCGCGGCGCCTTTTATAAGCGCCGCTTCTCTGTGGGCTCTGAGCCGGATTCCCCGCTACCAGCAGCAGTTCGACGCACGCAAATCTCAACTTTTGCTCACTTGGAGCCAATTAAAGATTTCGCTATCTTTCTCTCTTCGGTGAAGGCGGTAGCTCAAGAAGGGAGGTCTAAATGGCTATTCACTTTGACCAGTCAGGTTTTGAACTCGCACCCGAACAGCTCGATACACTTCAAAGGATATTCGATCGCATTTGCTTCGAAACGAGGATCCCGCGCCAAGACATCCGCGCTGGCCGCCTCGCAAAATTCCTGATGGATGAATTTAGGTTCGGCAATACGGATGAGTTGGCGTTAACAGAGTGCGGTCGCTGGTTCTGTAGGCGGGCGAGCCCAACACGTCGAATTCAGAGCGAACAGCAACCGACCAGTATGCTGCACTAGGCGATGTGTTGCTCAACACCGCAGAGTGACGCGCTGCCCCACTCTCGGCCCTCGACTGGGATCACACTACGCCAAGCATACTCCGGTCGGCGTGGCCGCGCAACGGCCACGCCGTCATCGAGATGCCCCAGAGACAGCTGAAAATATTCCGGATCCGAGGCCCGATCTGATATGCATGTGCTCGTTAATTCAGCGCCGGCGTCGGTCCCCAGACCTCGCGATCGAATCGGCACGTTCATGTCCCAGCTGCGAGCAGCAGGCGGCGTGACTTATCGAGACCAAACATGTCGCCATAGCGATCGAGCGCGACCATGACGGAGGTGAAGTTGCTTGCATTGACCGCCCTTTCGCGGCCGAGCGAATTTTCTGCACAGATATGGCGCCATTCGGATTTCCTTTTTACTGGGTGCTGGCCATTTTCCGACCGGGCTTGCACCGTGAACCACTCAAAACGGGGGACTCTCATGGATGCAGGACGGCGCCCTACCGAGGAGAAATGGTCGAACTGCATGAGCACGTTGATCGCCGTGGCTCTCATCGCCTCGGGCGCGCCCGCGCAGGCGGACACGACGGTGTGCTTGGGAAATGTGTGTACTGTCACTTCCAGGGACGGCACCAACCATGAAAGGTCTCTGAGCGACATCAATGAAGAAGCGAGAAAGGAATCGCTTGAGAACATTCGAGACATTGATTGTAGTGTGGCAGACGATGCCTCCACTTGCCTGAGAGCAAAACTCACGCTGCAGCGCCTTTTCTACTAAACGCATGCTCCTTGATGCCTTCCCGCCGCTAAACGAGTGCGAGGCCCGCCGCATTGATGCGCCGGCTCATGTTGCTCCTCTCAGCGCGATACGCGTTGAGATGTGCTCTAAGGCATGCGGATGACTTTCTAGCCCCGTTGGGAATGAACTAACAACGCTTGACAAAGCACGGCATTGGCCGTTCAACTCGGTTCATTCACCAGGGGAGTCCCGACAAGGGGCTGAGATATTGCTGGGCGGATCGGCTCCTTCGACCGCAGCGCAATGACCCGTTGAACCTGATCCAGTTCATGCTGGCGTAGGGACGGTGGGAACGACGGCAGTTGCGACAGCTCCTTTGCGATCGCGTGGACGTGTCTCTATCTTTCCAGCGCCAAGATCTGGGTCTCCAAACGTCAAGGTTGGAGCCGACCAATGGTTTTTTCAGATGTCGTACACGAGCCAAACCGCGGACATAGACGGCAACATCGACGCCCGTTAGCGGTGCGGCGCATGGATGAATGGCCCTACAGCTCCGGCCAGGTAACAGCTCGAACGGCTGCCAAATGAGGCGGGTGCTGATCAACGGAGCAGGTGTCGTCGGCCTTGTCACCGCATACGAACTGGCGCGACGCGGCATTGAGGTCTACGTCTTCGAACGTTCAAAACGGATTGGCGCCGGCGCATCCTGGTTTGCCGGCGGCATGCTGGCGCCCTGGTGTGAGCGCGAAAGTGCCGACGAGAAAGTCGAACGCGTCGGCGCGACAGCCATCGAGTGGTGGAAGACGGCGCTGCCCGATGAGGTCGTGCAAGAGGGGACACTTGTCGTCGCCGCCGCGCGCGATACACGCGAGCTCGATCGCTTCGCGGCGCGAACCAAAGGGCACAGACGGCTTGATGCAGACCAGATAGCCGAACTGGAACCAGATCTCGCCGGCCGTTTCTCTCGTGCACTCTACTTCCCGAGGGAAGCGCATCTCGATCCGAGAGAGGCGCTGTCTTCACTCCATGACACATTAATCGCCATGGGGGTGCGTTTTCATTTCGGCCAGGCGACCGATGCCACCGTCGATCGCCGTGTCGATTCGCATATTGACTGCACAGGCCCTGCCAGGCTCCCGGATGACGCGGCACTGCGGGGCGTGCGTGGCGAGATGCTCTATCTGCGCACCGGCGACATTCAACTGTCGCGTCCAGTGCGCTTCCTGCATCCTCGACACCCCGTCTATGTCGTTCCACGCCGCCAGGGCGTCTTCATGGTCGGGGCAACAATGATAGAGAGCGAATTGTCCGGTCCTATCACTGCACGGTCGCTGATGGAGCTCTTAAACGCAGCCTACGCCCTGCACCCGGCCTTCGGCGAAGCGCAGATCACCGAAACCGGAACTGGCATTCGCCCCGCCTACCCCGACAATCTGCCAAGGATCACGAAAAGCGGTTCGATCTATTCCGTGAACGGTATGTATCGGCATGGTTTCCTGCTCTCGCCGGCTCTTGCGCACGACGTTGCCGAACTTCTGCTCAACCCGGACCACAGATCGGAGTTCTATGATGAACCTTAACGTCAATGGCGAAGAGCACGAGGTCGCCTGCTCGACGCTCGCCGAACTGATGGCTGCACTCGACTACGAAGGAAGCTGGCTGGCGACCGCTGTCAACGGCGAACTCGTTCACGCGGCCGACCGCGATCGATGGCGCTTACGCGATCATGATCGCATCGAAATTCTCTCGCCGATGAAAGGTGGCTGACCATGCTGCAAGTCTACGACACGGAAATCACCTCCCGACTGCTCCTGGGCACAGCGGGCTATCCATCTCCAGCCGTGCTTTCGGACGCAGTGCGGGCTTCAGGGACACAAATCATCACGGTCTCGTTGAGGAGAGAGACGGCCGGCGGCAAAGCCGGAGGTGCGTTTTTCGAACTGATCCGCGAGCTCGGGACGAAAATACTGCCGAACACCGCCGGCTGCCACACCACCAAGGAGGCGGTGCTCACTGCTAAGATGGCGCGCGAGGTTTTCGAGACGAACTGGATCAAGCTCGAAGTGATCGGCAATCACGACACATTGCAGCCGGATGTGTTCGCGCTGGTCGAAGCCGCACAGATCCTTTCAAACGAAGGCTTCGAGATCTTTCCCTATACGACCGACGATCTGGTCGTTGCCGAGCGCCTGCTGGAGGCTGGCTGCCGCGTGTTGATGCCCTGGTGTGCTCCGATCGGCAGTGCCATGGGGCCACAAAACCTGTCCGCCTTGAGGTCGATGCGCGCACACTTCCCGGACGTGCCTCTGATTGTCGATGCGGGCATCGGCCGCCCTTCGCATGCAACGACGGTGATGGAGCTCGGTTTCGATGCCGTGCTCCTGAATACGGCGGTGGCCGGTGCCGGAAATCCGGCCTTGATGGCATCGGGTTTTGCCAAGGCGATCGAGGCCGGTCGGCTGGCTTTTGAAGCCGGCATGCTCGAACCGAGAGACATGGCAGTCCCCTCCACCCCGGTCATCGGAAAGGCGGTCTTCTCATGAAGCTCGATCCCTTCTACCTCATTGTCGACAGCGCGAATTGGGTCGAACGCCTCGTTCCAATTGGAGTGAGGCTGGTCCAGCTTCGCATCAAGGAAAGACCCGATAGCGAAGTCCGTAGCGATATCCGCATCGCCAGAACCATATGCGAGAGACACGGTTGCCAACTTGTTGTCAACGACCATTGGCGCATGGCGATCGACGAAGGCTGCGATTTCGTTCATCTCGGCCAGGAAGATCTGGCGCAAGCTGACGTGGCCGCGATCCGTGGGGCCGGCCTTAAGCTCGGCGTCAGCACACATGACGAGGCCGAACTCGATATGGCGCTGTCAGTCGCGCCCGACTATGTCGCGTTGGGTCCGGTCTATCCGACCGTTCTCAAAAAGATGAAGTGGGAGCCGCAGGGACTTGCTCGCCTCGCCACATGGAAGAAGAAAATCGGACCGACCCCACTGGTTGCGATCGGTGGACTGAACCTTGAACGCATTGATGGCGTCCTCACCCATGGCGCGGATTGTGCCGCGGTCGTGACCGACATTACACGTAGCCAGGATCCCGAGGACAGAACTAGGCGATGGATCGCTGCAACCTCACGATGGCGCATTGCGCCAGCGTGAACGAGATCTTCGTTTCCCAGCCGGCGACCACGGCCGAGCACCGTCCCCAGATGAGCCTCACCCTCAGAAAAGCCGCCACAACGGAAAATCGACCGAATATAGATGCCTAGAAGAGTGCCGCGAGGCTAACGTGTGACGGCGTAGTCACCGACGATCCTTGTTTCGCAAGCATCGTCAAGGTATATAGAAACCTGAAGGTGCTGTGGTCGAGGAAGATGTCTATTGTTGCAGTAAAGGTTTTGTCGACTGTCAATGCCCCTTATGGGACGAAGCTTTCGGCTGAGCAATTGGCATCCAAGATTTCCGATCCTGCCAGCGCAGTCAATTTCGATGCGTCGGCGTTCTCCTTTTTTTCCGAGGTAGACGAGAACCTTCAGATCTCGTTTCTTGGCGAAATGCACGTTGATCCGGCGATCGCTTCCGACTTAGCACGTAAGTTCTCGGCACTCGCCGGTTACCCGCTTCCTTTGGCGCGGGCGGCATAGTTGGTCGAACACCCAGCCAGCAGATGGGGGGACCTGTTTGACCACGCTGGCCGCATTATCGATCAGGCAAGCTCCCAACTCACATTGATCGACAATTGCACTTTTGGAGGCGGTACCGCCCTGATGCTCCAGATCGATCATCGCGAGAGCTTTGATGTCGACATCTTCATCGATGATCCGCAGCTTCTGAACCCGAAGACACAGGGCTACGCGCTCGACATCAACCCTGACGGCTATCAGTCCGATGGATCAAGAACATTGAAGATCGTCTTCGAGAATGTTGGCGAAATCGACTTTATCTGCGCGCCCAGCCTCACTGACCACCCGACGGTGAAAGCGGAGGTGCGCGGTCGCGACGTCCTGCTTGAGACCCCTGGCGAAATCATCGCAAAGAAAATATTTTACCGCAGGGCCACGATGCAGCCCCGCGACATGTTCGACATCGCCTGCGTCGTGAGGGATCACGGTGTCGAGTATCTCAATGAGCCCTTACGCCCTTCGGAGACAAATGCGAGAAGGCTCTAAAAGTCGCTCGCCAGATGAACCCGCAGTTCGCGGAGACCATCATGACAAGACTTTTGTACCGTGAAGGCTTTTCGAGATTCCACGCCTGGCACAGGCAATGACGATCAAACTCCTGGAAGCCATCTGCGCCCATTCGACCGGCGCAAAAGTCTAGCATGAGCCCATCCAAGTCATAGACCGCCACTTTGGGCGCTACTAAGGCTCCCGGACTGAAGCGCCATTTGCTCGCAACAACGCCATCAACACTGGCCCGAGCGAAAACTCCCCTGGCCGCGCCTTTGCCGTCAGATAGCACAGACAACCGCCGGCCGAGTTGATGTGGCCGGCCTTCTCGAGAATGAGGCCATCGTTGCGGCGACGCTTTCCGGTCCGATCGCCTCACAAGCATCCTGTTAGAAAAGACAAGTCCAAAATCGCTTACGATGCAGGCTTAACAGTCCTGAGCCTGATGCCTTGCCGGCTGGGCATCTCTGCGAAACTGGCTCCGTGCGCGCGATGTGCCCACGCTGGTCATGCTGCACGCCCAAAAAAGGATGAGCGTACCAGGCGGCGGCCGCTATCGCGGCCAAAGCCCGTTCGCGCGCGGCTTGACCGGTTAAAAGGGTCGCCGCGGAGGTTCAGCGCAAGCGCCGGCCGCAGGCCGGGAACCGGGACCGACTACCCCCGGCAAGCCGCTCCGCACTCCCGAGGCATTTCACGCTTCGCGACCATGCGCCCACGCCCCCGGGCAGCCAAAACCGAGGCGCAACAATCTCGCCCAATCGCGCAGATTTGGCTGGGATTTCCACCGGCCTCGGTGACACGGCACGCCATGGTTAAGTGGAATACGTGTTCTATTGTCACATTTTCGTTGCGTATTCATTTCATTTCGCTTTTACTAATTTTTGGTTTCGCAACGAAGGTTGTGCAAGCTTCGATCGAGGAGGATCGATTTTGCCGGGCGTGCCAAATGCCCTGGCTTTTGAGAAATGGGAGGAATCATGTTCAGACATTTGAACTGGACCGTCGTGGTCGCGTCCGCATTTTCAGTCGGCCTTGCTTCAAACGCATTGGCCGCTACCGAGCTTTCCTGGTGGCACGCCATGACCGGCGCCAACAACGAAGTTGTCGACAAGCTGGCAAAGGAATTCAACGACAGCCAGACCGCCTACAAAGTCGTGCCCGTCTTCAAAGGAACCTACCCGGAAACGTTGAACGCCGGCATTGCCGCGTTCCGCTCCAAGCAGGCGCCCGCCATCCTGCAGGTCTTCGATGCAGGCAGCGGTGTGATGCTGGGTGCGGAAGGCGCGATCCTGCCGGTGGCAGAGGTGCTCCAGAAGGGCGGTTACGAATTCAACAAGGATCAATACCTGCCGGGCATCGTCGCTTATTATTCGAAGGCGGACGGTACGATGCTGTCCTTCCCTTATAATTCGTCGTCGCCGATCCTGTATTACAACAAGGACGCGTTTACGAAGGCCGGCCTCGATGCGGAGAACCCGCCGAAGACCTGGCCGGAGGTGTTCGACGCGGCCAAGAAGATCAAGGCGAGCGGCGCTTCGGCCTGCGGCTTCACCTCCACCTGGCTCACCTGGATCCAGACCGAAAACTTCGCAGCCTGGAACAACGTGCCTTACGGAACGAACGAGAACGGCCTTGCCGGCCCCGACGTCGAACTGAAGGTCGACGCACCGCTGTTCGTCAAGCATTTCCAGGCGATAGCCGATCTCGCAAAGGACGGTACGTTCCGTTATGGCGGCCGCACCTCGGAAGCAAAGCAGCTCTTCACATCAGGTGAATGCGCCATCTTGACGGAATCATCCGGTGGCCTCGGCGACATCATCAAGTCGGGTATCAAATACGGTATTGGCCAGTTGCCCTATTACGAGGGCAGCGGTCCGCAGAATACGATCCCGGGCGGCGCAAGCCTCTGGGTGTTCGGCGGAAAATCCGACGATGAATACAAGGGCATCGCCGAGTTCTTTAATTTCCTGTCGAAGACAGAAATCCAGGCACGCCTGCATCAGGTCTCGGGCTATCTGCCTGTTACCCTCGCCGCCTATGAGGAAACCAAGAAGTCGGGATTCTATGAAAAGAACCCCGGCCGTGAAACGCCGATTCTGCAGATGATGGGCAAGGCGCCAACGGAAAACTCCAAGGGTGTGCGGCTCGTCAATCTTCCGCAGGTGAGAGACATCCTCAACGAAGAGTTCGAGGCGATGCTCGCCGGGCAGAAGGATGCGCAAGCGGCCCTGACCGAAGGCACCAAGAAGGCGAACGCCGCAATCGCGGCAGCCATCGGAAACTAACGATGCAATAGCAGGACTGCCCCGGGCGTGAACCGGGGCAGTCCATCTCCTCGCGCAAAGAAGGGGGTCGCTTTGCAGCCTGTCGTCTTTCCCAATAAAATACTGCCTTATCTCCTACTCGCGCCGCAGATCGTGCTCACGGTCATCTTCTTCTTTTGGCCTGCGAGCCAGGCGCTCTATCAATCCGTGCTTCGCGAGGATCCGTTCGGGCTCAAGTCCGGCTTCGTCGGCCTTGCCAACTTTCGCGCCGTTCTGGCAAACCCGGACTACCTGCATTCGCTGAAGGTCACAGTGGTCTTCAGCCTGGCGACGGCGTTGCTCTCGATGGCTGTCGCTCTGTTGTTGGCAACGGCGGCAGACCGGGTCGTTCGCGGCCGAAACATCTACCGCACACTTTTGATCTGGCCCTATGCCGTTGCACCTGCAGTGGCCGGTATGCTGTGGCTCTTCATGTTCAATCCGGCGATGGGGACATTTGCCTATATCTTGCGGCGCAACGGCTTTGCCTGGGATCCGCTTCTGAACGGCGACCAGGCCATGGCGTTGGTGATCGTCGCGGCTGCCTGGAAGCAGATCAGCTACAATTTCCTCTTCTTCGTCGCCGGTCTGCAGGCGATCCCGAAATCGCTGATCGAGGCTGCATCGATTGACGGCGCGCGCGGAGCGCGGCGTTTCTGGACGATCGTCTTCCCGCTTTTGGCACCGACAACCTTCTTTCTGCTCGTGGTCAACACGGTCTACGCCTTCTTCGACACGTTCGGCATCATCCATGCGGTCACCGGCGGCGGACCGGCGAAGGCGACGGAAACGCTCGTCTACAAGGTCTACAATGATGGCTTCGTCAATCTCGACCTCGGCAGTTCCGCCGCGCAATCGGTCATTCTCATGGTCATCGTCGTCGCACTGACGGCGTTCCAATTCCGCTTCGTCGAGAAGCGGGTTCACTACTCATGAGGCGCGCCGATGATTGAAAAACGTCCCATCGCCAATTTCATCGGCCATCTCGTGCTGATCATCGGCGTCATTATCGTCGCCTTTCCGATCTACTACACCTTCGTCGCCTCCAGCCGGACGTCGGTCGAGATCATCCGTCCGCCGATGTCCTTGACCCTCGGCGATCAACTGAGCGAGAACTATACGGAGGCGATGTCTGGCGGCGTCGAGCGCGTGGTCGGCGTCAGCCTTGAGCGGCTCTTGTTCAATTCGACGGTCGTTGCGATTGCCATCGCCGTCGGCAAAATCGTCATCTCGTTCCTCTCGGCCTTCGCGATCGTTTTCTTTCGCTTTCCGCTGAAGATGGTCTTCTTCTGGATGATCTTCATTACGCTGATGCTGCCGGTCGAGGTGCGCATCCTGCCCACTTACAAGGTGATCGTCGACCTCGGGTTGATCGATACCTATGCTGGCCTGACGCTGCCTTTGATGGCTTCGGCAACGGCGACCTTTCTTTTCCGGCAGTTCTTTCTGACGATCCCGGGCGAACTGGTGGAAGCGGCGCGCATCGACAATGCCGGCCCCTTTCGCTTCATGCGTGACATCCTGCTTCCGCTTTCAAAAACCAACATCGCCGCGCTGTTCGTCATTCTCTTCATCTATGGCTGGACCCAGTATCTCTGGCCGTTGCTGGTAACGAACGACGCGAAGATGAACACCATCATCATCGGCCTGCGTCGCATGGTCGATTTCACCGACGCCTCGACGCCCTGGAACTATGTGATGGTAACCGCGATCCTCGCGATCATCCCGCCGATCCTCGTCGTCGTGCTGATGCAGCGCTGGTTCGTCAAAGGTCTTGTGGAGACTGAGAAGTAATGGCTCAAATTACCCTGAACAACGTCCGCAAGGTCTATGGCGGCAATATCGAGGCGATCAAGGGAGTCTCGCTGCAGATCGATGATGGCGAACTCGTCGTTCTCGTCGGCCCATCTGGATGTGGAAAGTCCACGCTTCTGCGCATGATTGCGGGTCTCGAAAGCATCAGCTCCGGCGAGATCGTCATCGGCAACAGAACAGTCAATGATCTGGAACCCGCTGAGCGGGACATTGCGATGGTGTTTCAGAACTACGCGCTCTACCCGCATATGACCGTGCATCAGAACCTTGCCTACGGGCTGAAGAACCGCAACACGCCGAAGGACGAGATCGAGCGTCGTATCGCGATTGCCGCCAAGACCCTGGAGATCGAGCAGTATCTCCACCGCAAACCACGCCAGTTGTCCGGTGGCCAGCGCCAGCGCGTGGCCATGGGGCGGGCGATCGTGCGTGAACCGGCCGCGTTCTTGTTCGACGAGCCACTGTCCAATCTCGACGCCAAGTTGAGAGGGCAGATGCGGATCGAAATCAAGCGCTTGCAGCGGTCTCTTGGCACGACCAGCGTTTACGTCACGCATGACCAGATGGAGGCGATGACGCTTGCCGACAAGCTGGTCGTGGTCAATGGCGGACAGATCGAGCAGGTCGGATCACCGATCGAACTCTACGAAAAACCGGCAACGACTTTTGTCGCAACGTTCATCGGTTCACCGTCGATGAACCTGCTCAAACATGCTGAAACTCTTGAGGGCTGGTCGATCTCGCCCAATGTGCCCAAACCAGCAGGCGCATTTACGATCGGCATCCGACCGGAAGACCTCGTTGTCAGTGAACCCACCGCTCCGGACTTTGATTTCACCGCCAAGGTCCGCATCGACAGCATCGAACTCGTTGGAGCGGAGAGTTATGTGCATGGCAAATTCTCCAATGGCCAGGATCTTGTGTTCCGAGTCCCAGGGCGATCGGTGAGGCAGATCGACGATCATGTGACCGTCGGCGCGCTGGCCAAGGACCTGCATGTGTTTGACGATAGGGGCAAGCGCGTGTCCTAAAAACACGTGCTTTGCGGCTTCCCAACCTCGCCAAAATCAATGAGCCTTGCCTCGGCGGCGGAATGGAGCGATCGTTCCGCGTGTCTTGTATCGCAGGCGATGATTTTCTAGATCAACAGGTTCGGATAATCAGCTGATATTACTAGTTATTCCACAGTGCCAAATGAGCTGTCGGTCTGTACCTTAGGTTTTCGAGGTCGGTGCTGCGGACGCTTTCCACGAGACCAATGAGTGCATCGATGCGGCCAACCAGCCACATCAAGTCTCTGGGGCGATAGTTGCCAGGAATATCTCGCCTTTACATAGACTTCTTTGAATATATTAAACCAAGCAGCGAACGCTGCTGGTTGCACGGCAGGAACTCCGGGAGCTCGCGATGCTGCTCTTCGGCAACGCAGGAATTTCAGATTGTGGGATGCCGGACTGTAGCGGCATCACGATGCGCGATGGGCCTCTCGATCGTCGCCTCCGACGGCCAGCGACCGAAAACAAAAAGTAACTCCGGTGTCCAAGGACCATGTCGAACGGTCGAGAGTGGCCCAGTCTTTGCGCCTGCGCAATGAGAAGCGTCGGCGCAGGCGGCATGATGGGGAAGAATGGAGATCGTCATATCCGAACAGGTAGTCGAGCATGAGACTTCAACGTGCTGGATGGCACCCAGGGAGTTCGAACGCTTGCGGCCGAGGCGACGACCGCTACCAGGATGGTGGCATTCTTAAGGTGATGGGAGGTGGAGTTGAACGCAACGTCGCGCCCGCTTGGCGCTGCAGATATCATGCGCCTGGAAACGCTCCACCGTGAACTGCTCACGATTTGCCTTCGGCTCGAGGAGGTTGCCGCGGACATCGAGATGAGCGCGAGCGAACCAGTTCGTGAGCTTGCGCAGTCGATCCCAGCAATTCTGAAGGAAGTTCATGACCTCGAAGAGCATACTCTCTTTCCCGATTTCGATCGCAACGCGGGTTCGCTCTTCGCCGCCAAGGCCATCGAAAGGCTGAAGGCTGATCATCGCTGCGACCGGCTGGCGGCAGAGGAACTCTCACTCCTCTTTTGCGCGCTGGCCGATGGCCGGTCTGATCTCGGGCCAGACACCATTGCCCGTCTACTGCACGGCTTCCAGGAAGCGCTCCGCCGGCATATTCACGCCGAGAGCCTTCTCATGGAGGCGCTGTTAGCGGCTAAGTCCGAAGCTCGCGAGATTTTTCAGTAACGCGCGCTTGTCGCGACATGGCCAAGAACGGATCAATCAATCGCGGTACTGGCGCACCACTATGCGGGTCGGGCAATCTCCGGTGGCCCGACTTCTTGTCGGCACCCCGGCTCGCGGCGCTTCAAGTCGACGTCACTCGACTACTTGGCCTACCCTCTGCAACCCCGGCCAGCGCCGGGCAGGCCAAGCGCTGATTTACACCAGCGCACGCCCTAGGATGAGATCGTTTCCGCCGTGCTCGACAGCAGCGAGCCATGGCACTCGCCTCGGTGATACTCCGGGACTTCCTCCCCCCCAACGAACTGCCGCCCGTCCCATCTGGTCGGACATGTTCTGACCGTGATGTTGGCGGTGCAGGTGGGGTTACGGGACGGCTGTCGAGCGGTGCCGGGGGCAAACGGGGACGTCTGGGAAAGAGTAAACTTGATAGGTGTCACGCCATCAAAGGCGATATGCGCCCGCGGCGGAGACTGAGCGCATTTCCTTGCCCTTAGCCTCGCTCCAGTTCCGAATTCAGATGATCGGCCAACCGGATTGCAAGAGCAAGGATCGTCAACGTCGGATTGGCGTGACCGCTGGTTGGAAACACCGAGCCGCCGGCAATGTACAAGTTGTTGATGCCATGAACTCTGCAATGAAGGTCGACGACACCAGTTTTTGGGCTCGTCGACATGCGCGTCGTTCCAAGCGTGTGCGCCATATCGATGATGACGAGATCCTGTGTGCGCCGTTCTGTGACCCAAGGTTCTAGTTTCGGGGTGGGGAGCTCAGCACGGGCGAGAGCTTCATGCGATAATTCGGCAATCCTGAGCAACGTTTTGTATTCGAGATCGCTAATGCGCCAATCGATCTTGGCGAGCGGTACGCCGAACTTGTCCTTCCGCTCGCTGAGGCTGACCCTGCTCGCCGGATTTGGAGCCTGTTCGCAGATCGCTTCTATGCGCAACCCAGACAACTTGTGAGGCAGACCCCGGGACTGGAACTCGTCGGCGACGAGATTTGGCGAAATCATAATCGCCGTGTTGACGATAAGATCCTTGAAGACCTTGGGTGTGCGGTGGTCCGAAAGGATCTTCATACCAATCCCCCTGGCGATGAATCCCGAACCGGCGGCAACGGAAAGAACATCACGTCCGACATTGTCGCTGCGCGAACGCAACAGCCTCTTCAAGGCGACCCATGGATCGTCTGGTGCACGTTCTGTCGAGAAAAAGACAGCGGCATTCGATATCTGTTCGCGTTCCTGGGCAGCAGCGGTTAGAGCAAGACCATGGGCGAACATGTGCGCGCGATTTTCGTGGTGAACTCCATAGAAGCCGAAGAGCTTTGTGAGCGCTGCCATTCGATCGGTCGGGATCCGCCCCACGCGTGCCGCAACGTGGTCCATGAGAAATCGCCCGACGACATCGTAGTGATTGCCGATTCCTTGCGAAAAGACATCAGTGGACGCTAGCAACAACCGGGCATTCTCAATCCCGCCAGCAGCCAGCACGCAAATCGTGGCCTCAATGCGCGCGCGCTTGCCCCCAACACTGACGACATCGATGCGCGAAAACTGGGATCCATCGCCGTTCACACCCACGCGGCTCACTGTCGCGTCGAGAAGAACATCCGTATTGGTCGGCCGGCGGGCCAGGAACTCTCGTCCGAAGCGCATTATGTCAAGGCGATCGACGCGAGAGCGAGCAAACTGCCAGTAGAATGAACGTAGCCCTTCGTTGTCAAAACGTTCCGGCAGTGCCTTTGGACATAGGTTGAGGACCTTCATTGCACGAAGGAGATAGGGCACGATGTGTTCGTGATCGACTGGCCAGCCGGAATAGGGCACCCAGCTTCGAGCCTGAAAGTCTAGCGCATCAAATGGGGCCGACTTTCCCGCCCATGCGTGTGTGGATCCGCCAAGGCCACGGCATCGCACGCCATAGGGCTGTACGTCAGGTGACCAGAACTTGGCTTGCGAACCATGAAATTCTATCCTCTTGCGGATCTGTGCTTCTGTTCGAAGCTCACCGACGTTCTCAACTTCATTGAGCGCAGAATGCTCGGGACTTTCGAGTTCAAGCCCGCTTTCGACGACGACGACCTTCCTTCCCGCCCTGGAACACTCCTCGGCTATTGTCAGGCCCACAGGGCCAGCCCCCACGATTACGATATCCGCCATGATGATGGAGTTGTCGTCAAACTCCGAAAGCCGCCTTATCCTCATCTAAGGGGAGTTCTCTTCGAGGAAACGGAAGTCCAACCTGTGCACAATGATCGATAAGCGAAGCGCTGCACCCTATCGGCAAAGCGCATCCCTTTTGGCTTGCGAGTAAATACGCAGTTGCGGCTAACCCCATCCTGGACGCTCTTTCGCATCGGTTCCTCCGTCCTCTTTGCCTCACAGTTTACAGCCCTGGATGGAGAGAACGTTGCGTTGGATCAAAGCCGTTCGCGTCAACTTGCTGAAGGTAAGGGGTGCTGGTTGTTGCACCGCTTCGACAAGGGCTTGCCACTGCGGAAGCGGCTGCCCAACTCTGGATCACCGCCAGGACGCTTTAGAGCCTCACCCCTTTCCAAGGACCGGCCTTTGAGAGGTTAAGCCGTAGACGCAACGATCGGCAGCGATGGCGGGTGGCCACCTTCAGGCGGAGCCGTCGAGCGACCTTCTTGTTTTGACCGACAGAAGCCATGCGACCGACAATAACAGCAGGCTCGCCACAATCGCTTGCGCCTGGCATGCTGTGTTAGGCCTCGTTAATTGGCCGACCCACCGCGCACCGGTTTGCCGTGTTCTGCAAGTAAGGTCGAACGTCACTTTCCCGCTTGCCGTAAGCCTGATTGCGGCTGGCCGCACTAAAGACCGGTCTGGGCACAGGACGGCTCATCGCCTGAACAAAGACCATCATGAAGAGAGCCCACGCGGCCATCCAGCAGACCGCCGCGGCAACAACGGGTTCGAAATTCGCGGCACTCATGCCGTCGCCAAAAACACGCAGCAAAGCGGAGACAGATAGAAGCCTGAACGCGCAAGTCGTGGGCCTGCTGAGGATCAGCCTCTCACCGTTACGAACCGAGGCCGACCGCATCATGAAGGCGGCGATCATCGTTCCCATAGCTCCCATCGTCATTGCATGCAGGGCGGCGAGCGGTGGGAACTGGGCGGGAAAGATAATAGCAACGCCGTTCAGGATGAGCGCCGCCGGCATCCAGGCGAAGGCGATATGCAGGATAAACAGTGCCGGATACCGCGCGGCCTTGAGGCTTTGCCAACTCGCCATTTGCAGCAACAACACAGCGCCTGAAAGCATCAACAGGTAGCCGGATATGTTTTGGATCGCGCCTCGAATACAAATGGCGGCCAGAATACCCAGGATCGCCAGATACGAAAATGCCGGCCGATCACGAAAGGGGGTCTGTGTCCCGGTCCGGACGAGCCAATGCCGCGTGAAGGCAGGCACGGCGCGTCCACCAATCGCGGTGATCAACAGGCTATAAATCCCCCACGGCGAACCTATCGAGTTCAAGCCGTAAACGTTGGAGAGCGCGGCGCTAATTCCAAGTGCGGCCGCTCCGAGTGGTGCCCACAGGCGGTGCCACGCCGCGGCCTTTAACAACGCAACCGCCAGGACAGCCGCCAAGAACACGAAATATGCAGATGCCCCGATGACAGATGCGAGATGCGGGAAATGCATAGAGAATGCTGCCGTGAGCCGGGCAGTGCACCAAAGGGAAGAAGCAATTATTGTGACCGCAGGTGGGACGGGACCTCTCTTCGTCCACGCGGGCAAGACCGTAAGGAGATAGCCCCCTACCGCAGCACCGGCCATGCCGAACAAAAGCTCGCTACTATGCCAACTGACTCTTTCCAGCGCGATTTCTTCCGGGAGGATCCAGACAAGGGGTACGACGAGCGCCCAAAGTCCGGCGAGAAAAAACAGCGGTCGGTAGGGTGCCTGCCAAATAGACTTCGAATTGACCACCCCTGATATCAAATGCCCCTCTTGGATTGAGCCCCAAAGCGCGCAAGCCGTCCTGCGTTCTCAAAATGTGCATGCATCACCCGATCGTCAGTTGAGTTGCACCGTCCGGTATCGAACGCAGTGCAGACGCCGTCGCGGTGAGAGGATTCCAGCGCCCGCCAATTTTGCCGAGATCGGAGCTGCCGTCTTGCCGAGCCATTGTTCCGGTCTTGGTCTGTTCCCAAACCTGCACTACCGACCACGATGGTGTTCGCTCGTGCGGAGGGCAGACTGCAGCCCAACGGAAGCATCAATTGATTTGCAGGTTAAATGATGCGTACCCGCCTGCAGGGTAGACCGCACGGATAGCCTCGGTACCGAGAGGAAGGACAAAGTTCCCGATGCCGCTAAGCAGTTCGTCCAAGACGACCCTCAGTTGCATCCTTGCCAATGCTGCGCCGGGGCAGATATGGATCCCCGCGCCATAGAGCAGATTTTGCGACTGATCCCGATCGGGACGGAACTGGTCCGCATCCTCGAACACTGCACCGTCACGGTTTGCTGATGCCCAATCACTGTCATCCTTTCCCCTGCCTTGATCGTCCGCTTACCGATTGCCACAGATCGAGAAGCAACGCGCCGATTGGAAATCAATGGTCCATGGAGACGAAGTATTTCGTCCACGGCTTGCGGAAGGAAAGCCCTGTCACGGCGTAGCTGTGATTGGACTTCGGGATGTTCCGCAAGGAAATGGACAATGATCCCGACGCAGGCAGAGATGGTACCCAGTTCGCCCACGGTCCAGTTGCGCAAGATACTAACGATCTCCGCAGGCCGGAGCAGCCGTCCATCAACGGCCTGCCGCACCAAGCTGGTGGTGATATCGTCCGGTGCTGCAGCGCCGGCCTGCTGGCGTATTTCCAGCTGTGATCGGATATAGCCATCGAATTCGAGCGCTATGGACGCAAGGGCATTCGCATCGCGGACCAGCGTCGCCTCGCGGTTCTTCCGGACCCATTGCCGTAATGGTTCGTGCAATGATCGGGGCCAACCCAAGAAGCCACACTGGATTCGTATGGCATATGGTTCAGCAAATCCCATCATGAATTCGCTGGACGGATCTTTCTTGAGTGAGGCGACCAGATCGCGAGCAATCCAGCGGCATGCCGGCTCGAAGGCCTCAATCCGCTCCACCGCGAAGTAGGGCTCGATCATCTGCCGGTAGTGTGTATGTTCAGGCGGATCCATTCCGTTGGGAACTGACGGGTGGCGTGAAACAACGTTGCTGTAGGTTTCGTGATCGTTCAGTACCTGCAAGACATCCGTATGGCGGAAAAGCGACCATCCGAGGTAGTCGCTATAGGCCACCGGGCAAGCCTCGCGCATCTGGTCGTAGGCCTGGATCTGATTGGCTAGAACCTCGCGACTGCGGGGATCCCAATCGGAGACTGTCTCCATAGAAGACTTGTGCTGGTTGGAAGCCTCTCCCGCTGCCGATTCCATTCATGCGCCCTTTCCGCCAATATATGCCCATATGTGCATCAGCGGCAGGCGCGTTCTTTGTCGTCACTCAAATAGTTTGCGCACGCTCCAGTATTTTGAAGCCCAATTTTCGCTCGATATGGTGAGTTCCCCCATTACGGCTCCGACCACCCGGGCTGGAGAAGACCCGGGCGTAGCAAGCTTCGTTGGCGTGAATTGGATCTTGAAGTCTCCGCCAGCCCGATGCGAGAACCCCTTTCGCTCCATGATATTCTTTCGAATTGAGATCCGGCCGCGCCAACTATTCGAGACTGTCGTCTGGGCAGCGAAAATTCAAACGCGAAGCACAACCTGGCGAAGCTTCCCCGCTGCCGTGACAAGTCCCGATCGTCAGCCAATTGTTTGGCAGCATAGTCGACCATGCACCAGATATCGCTCGGGATTCAGGGGCGAACCGCCCGTCCTTGACTTGGCATCTGATACCAGATCGCCCTTCCCGGCATGTGTGGCACGGCGTGAGTGTGGACCTCTTTCACCCGTCCATGGCCCCTACTCAGGAGCCATATGTCGCGAGTAGCGCCTTTGTGCCTGCGGCGACCGCGAAGAATGCGGACCACCCGACGAGTGCCATCGATAATCGAGGGCGTAGATCACGCAGCCCCATAAAGTAGACCACCACCCAGCGCGATTTGATGACGGTTAGGATCAGAATGACGCCGAAAGCTGTGAACGGAACAGCTTCGTGCTTCCATTGAGCCGAGATAAGAGCGGCGATGATTGCAAGCAACAGTAGTTTTGCGGCACGACCAAGCTGCGTATTCCGATGAAGCCGGCCATTGATTCCGATTTGAAGCCGGCCAGTCATTCCGATTTCATTCCGGCCGGCGTTCCGATTTGAAGGCGGCCATTTCTCGGACTGATCCTGGGTCTGTTTGATGTTTGGATCGGGTTTTGTTTCAGGTCAAGTTTGAGGTGTTTCAGCGGCGACCAGCGGACGCTGTTTTCGCATGCTGTCGCCGGTCAGATCGATGCGGTATGCGTTGTGAACGAGGCGATCCAGAATGGCATCGGCGAGCGTTGGGTTTGCAATGATCTCGTACCAGTGATCCAGAGGCACCTGACTGGTGACGATTGTCGAGCGACGCTCGTAGCGGTCTTCGATGATCTCGAGGAGGTCACGCCGCTGATCATCGTTGAGTTTTTCCGGTCCCCAATCATCAAGAATAAGCAGGTCGGTCTTGGCGAGGGATTTGAGGATCCTGCCGTATCGCCCGTCGCCCCTTGCAAGGGCAAGAGTTGCAAACAGCCGCGGGACGCGGTGATAGGCGACGGAGAAATCCTCGCGGCATGCTTTGTGGCCGAGTGCGCAGGCCAGCCAACTTTTGCCAACACCGGCTGGCCCGGTGATGAGAAGACTGTGGTGCTTGCGGATCCAGTCGCAGCCGGCAAGCGCCATGAACAGATTGCGATCGAGGCCGCGTGCAGCACGAAAGTCGGCATTCTCGATCTGCGCGTCGTGGCGAAGCTTGGCAGCCCTGGCGCGGGCTTCGAAGCGCTTCTGTCGACGCATGGTGGCCTCGCGTTCGAGCAACATGGCAAGCCATTCTGCATGCTCGAGGCCACGTGCTTCTGATTGTGCATCGAGCTCCTGGAAAGCGGCTGCCATGCCGTAAAGGCCGAGTTCGCGCAGCATGTCGATGGTGGGGTTGATCAGCAATGGTGTGTCTCCTCAATGAAAATAATCAGGGCCACGCAGGTTGGCGTGATCGATAATGGCGGTCGGTTCGGTGGAATGGCGCGCGGCCTTGTGGTTGGCGATGAGCGAGGCAATGCTCTTGCAGTTCAGTCCACCGATCTCGACGGCGCGGGCTGAAACGGCCTCAGCCCGATTGCGTTCGATGTCGCGAAACAGCCGCAGGACACCCAGGCATGTTCGAAAGCCCTGTTCGGGATGAGGACGGCTGGAAAGAATTGCGATGACCAACCCTTCGGTCTGAGGGCCGATGGATGCGGCCCAGCGCCGAAAGCGATCCGGTGTCCACTCGGCATAGCGCCGGTGGGAACTGGGCATATGATCCGGATCAGTTCCATGGCGAGGACCACCATAGCGGCGCTGATGCACGGCAATGCGCTTGCCGCGGTGGAAGATCTCGATGGTGCGTGCCGTTGCCCTCAGATCGACCTGCTGGCGAATGAGGCTGTGCGGCACGGAATAAAAGAAAGTCTTGAACTCGACGTGGTAATCCGTCGAGACGCGGACCAAACGCCATTCGGCGAATTCGTAGTCTTCGCTCGGAAGACTTGCGAGTGCGGCACGCTCAACGCTCTCAAACAGTTGCCGGCGACTGACGCCCAACCGGCGCATGACGTGGCCGTTGATGCGATCGAGTGCCTGGCCAATGGCAACATTGGCCTCAGCAAGCGAGAAAAAGGTCTGATTGCGCAATCGCCCCAGAATGCAGGACTGGGCAAACCGGACGCCATTCTCGACTTTCGATTTGTCCTTCGGCCGTCGCGGCCGTGCCGGAAGAACACCGACGGCGTAGTGCGATGCCATCATGCCGTAGCTGCGGTTGATCTCGGGATCGTAAAAGCTGGCACGACTGACGCCTGACTTCAGATTGTCGGGAACGATCAGCCGGGGAACGCCTCCAAAGAAACGAAACATCCGGACATGCGAGCCGATCCAGTCGGGGAGCGTTTGCGTCCAGGTCGCGTCCGCATAGGTGAAGCTGGATGCGCCGAGCACCGCCACGAAGATCTCTGCCTCGCGGATCTCGCCGGTCTTGCGATCGACAATCGGGATCTTCTTGCCGGAATAGTCGACGAACACCTTGTCGCCGGCCGCATGCTCCTGGCGCATCGTCGGCGAAAGCCGCTGCTCGAAACCGCGAAAGAGTTCGCAGAAGCGACTGTAGCCATATCCTTCGGGATGCGAGCCACGATACTCCTCCCACAGGATGAGCAAGGTGACACCAGGCTTCTTGAGCTCGACAGCAAGATCGGCCCAGTTCGGCTCGACGCGTCTCCTCGCGCCCTGTTTGACGCCGTTGCGAGTGAAGAGCTTGTTCGCAAGCGCATCGTCGGTCAGTTCGCCCGGCAAGGGCCAGGTCAATCCAACCGCTGCTGCGCGCCGCAGATTATCCTGCACCGTACTGCGCGCTATTCCCAACACGACGGCAATCTCGCGGGAGCTCGTCCCGCTTCCGGCAAGCCGCAGCATTTGTCGTAACTGTCTCATGGTCAGCCTTCTCTTTGCCGGCATCAAAATCTCCACGTTTGTCGTGGTGTAATTGATGCCAAAGTTGCTGACCCAGGAGGTAATGTTCAGTGCCGAAAACCGGCCGGTCTTTGATTGGAACGGTGGCCGGCTTCAGATCGGAATGGTGGCCGGTCTTTGATCGGAATGGCGGCCGGCTTCACGTCGGAATCCGCAACCAAGCAGCCATATGGAATTGTTCATTTGCATCGTCTACCCCAGATAGATGACTGGAAAAATTACCAGCCAGACGATGTCAATCACGTGCCAGACAGTAGTAACCAACACCACATTGGATCGCTCCATCCGTCGTGCGATCAGCAACATGAGCAGGCTCAGGAATACGACATGCGCGAGATGGAAACCTGTGATCATGAAGTAGAGTTCGAAGAAGGCATTGAATGTCGCGTCACCGATGAACCGTAACTCGCCTTGGTATTCAACGACCTTGGTCGCTGCGAACAAAAATCCAAGCATCGCTGATGCGACCAAGGCGAACCTTCGCTTTTGGTATGTCGCCGCACGCACCGCCTCCGCCGCCAACCATCCACTTGCGATCAATACGAGCGTGTTGAGACTGGCGAGCCGCCCATTCAAATGAATTTTGGCAAGCGAAAAGCTGTCCGGGTGAAGGTACGACATCACCATGAACCCGCCAAGCAAGACGCCGAACGCAAACAATTCGCTCCAAACGAGAATCCAGAGCACCAGATCATCACTCGGTTCGTCGCTTTGCGCCAGTTCAACTGCCATGAACTCGAAATCTCCACTTTATCCACTGGTGCTACAAAACACCGCGGCGTTCTTTGTGCTTGCACAAAGAACGTTCCGAGTGCGCGTTTCGCGATGCTGATCGTAAATGGTTGGAGAGGCTCAACCGCCGGAAAGCAATTTGACTCGGCTTTGCAAGCTAACCAGATCAAAATCCGAGATGAGCAGATCGAGGCGGACGTTCCATTCGCAATCGCAGGGTACCGGGACGTGCTGCACGCTCCAGAAACCCGGCGACACTCGACGGATAGGCACCTTGAATTTTGAAACCGAGCCGTCAACCGACGACATCTCAAGTGTGACTTCACGAGGATCCAAGCCGGCAAATTCGGCTGTCGACAGAGATATCTCTGCATTGAAGATCAGATCGGGCGTCGTTTCGAACGCCAGCATTGCCATTGTTTCGGCATCCTGGAGGTGAACGGTTGTGGCGATTGGCTGCCTTAGCGAGAGCGCACGGGGCGGCGGTGTGAACCGCCACAATGAAGTGGCGGCCAATACCAGCACGACCAGGAAAACTTCGACCGAGACTAGGTTTTTCATGCTTTTGGCCGCACGAAGGCAGCCCGACGCGACACGTGGCGTTAGAACGAGGCGATTCCATGCGCCGAGTACAAGTGCGCCGCTCACCAATGTCACTTTCGCGAGCAGAACCTTGCCGTAATCAAAACCCAAGATCGCGGGGGGCCAGCCAACCTGGACATAGGCGAGATACCCTCCGGCGACCAGCATGACAGCGATCGAGTAGGGAATTGCGGCCGAGAACCTCAGTAAACTGTCACGTTGCCCTTGATGGCGGGGCCCTAGAACATGCCACAAACCAGGCAACGAGCCCGCCCAGAAGCAGACCGCCGTCACATGAAGTGATACCGCGGCAAAGGAGAGCCATTTAATGCCAGCGCCGGACGCATGTCCCGTCAAGGCAAAAGCGGGGCCAATCAAAGCCAGCGATGCAAACGTCAGCGCCTTGCCGGCTATCGCTCGCGGCCTTGCACAAACTGCCAGTAGGAGCGTTAGTTCCACCAAGAATATCGAACGCGCCAGGCTGCTATCGAGTGCGTCGGCCCAAGCCTTCGCTCCAAGCAACGCCGCCCATGACGCGTTGTTTTCAACTGCAAGGAGCCCGATCAGAAACACAGCACATACCGCCGCGGTATATAGAAGAGTGATTGTGGTTCTTGTCGGCGCTCTATGCGCGATCCAGAACGAGAAGAAACTTCCGCCGATGCCGAACAGGCAAGCCAGGTAGAATAGAAACTTCGTTCCGAGTGTTAACAGCGCAACCCGCTCCGCGCCTCCCGTGTCATCCTTCAACTCGCTCATGTCGTAGCTAGCGCCAACAGCAAAGACGACGGAGGCCGCGACGGGGTGGCCATCTTCGGAAAGGATCCGCCAATTTAGAGCGTAAGCGCCCTCCCCTAGCGGCTCGGCGAGCTCGACCACGACGTCGTTGCCGGAAATCGTCGCTGGCAGATTGGCTGGTTTCGCATTGCAGTCGACGAGCGTGAGGTCGACGCGGGTCACAGCTTCCGAAAACCGGAGGGACAGTTGAAGCGGCCGGGAGGTCAGACGCTCTCCTTGTGCCGGAGTGGAGGAGACCAAGACTGCGTGTGCAAAGGCATGCTGCCAAGGCATAACCAGGCAGAGCGCAAGGGTGACCAGAAATACCAACACAGAAGCGTTGCGGGGGCGGGCAAGTTCGAAAGTACGGATCATGCCCATGCCCCCGCCAGCGTCGTCACTTTTCGATAATGGTCAAAGTCGGCGCGGGATGTTCGTAATCCTCAGCGCTCTTCCCGTTAGTCGGGACCTCGATCCACCTTGTGGTAGCCCCACCCACGCAATCCTGGACGACGGGAAACGCGACAGTTGCACCCGGCTTGAAGGCGTCGGTGATGTAAGCCCGGAACACAAACTCGTCGTATTCGTCGTCCGCCAGGTTGCCACCTGACCAGATCAGTTCGCGGACGCCACTTGTTTGTTGCTGACCGTGCAGTTCGTACGCTTTCGCATACTCGCCAAGCGTCTTCTCGATTTTCCAACCGGGTTTGGGCATGGGCTTCACTGAAATAATGCCTTCAGGAAGCCGCACCCTAAGAGCAACCGTGGCCTTGCCGTCACAACCGTGCCCGACCCGCAGAATGGCTTTGTAGGTTGATCCGGCCTTTGCGCTGCCGTTGTCGAGGGTTATGTGCGCCATGGCAGGAAAGACCGTTCCGGTCGCCAGTAAGATGGCGGCCAACGAAGTCTTGAGCATGGACATCTCGTAGTTCCTTCACTCTGTGACCGCTGTCATTCAAGGAGAAGCGGTCCGATTGTTTCGACGTCACGCCAGCCGCGACGCTAAAAAAGCAAATAGACTTGAGTGCTCCAGACAACTTTGATTTGCGTCAAGGAAGAGAGCTTTAGAGGCGAGCCAGCCTTCGTCTAAAATGTCGCCCAATCGGCAAAGCGGACCGACGAAGCGCGCAACACCGCCAAGCAAGCCAGCTTAAACACCGACAGGAGTGGCACGATCGTCGGCGAAGCGATTGTAGCGATGATCAAGATTGAACAGTCATCAAAACAGATTGCCGGCATAATTGCCGTGATTGACGAAATCTCGTTTCAGACCATTCTTCTTGCATTGAACGCCGGGGTGGAGGCGGCCCGGGCAGGCGAGGCTGGCAAGGGCTTTGCTGTCGTCGCGCAAGAAGTGCGTGAACTCGCGCAAAGGTCTGCAGGAGCTGCTCGAGAAATCAAAGACCTCATCCACAGCTCTCGTATCGATGTCGAGACCGGCGTCCAACTCGTTAAGGACACCGGGGAAGCCCTCAAAAGTATCGAAGGCCAGGTTAATGCCATTAACCTGAACATGGATGCCATCGCCACCTCGACCAATGAGCAATCCGCTGGGCTCCTGCAAGTCAACGCGGCCGTCAACCAAATGGATGAGGTAACCCAACAGAACGCCGCAATGGTCGAGGAGACCAATAGCGCAAGCGCGACCTTGGCTGCAGAAGCAACCCGTCTCCACGGGCTTGTGGAACGGTTCTGGCTCGCAAGTACAGAAGCCACTCTGTCCGACGCGCGGTCTCTAGGGGCGTCTTCGCGCGAGGGAAACCCCCTGTCGAGGATAGGAGAGCGACTACGGCAACGCGTTGCGTGAGCGATTTTCGCGAACGTCGAGTTATTTGCGTTTAGTCAAAGTTCACGGCGTCTTCTCCGGTACATCAGCGTCAACGAAGCCAAGCGGCTTCAAGAACAGGAGAAGAGCTATGAAACGACTGGCAAACCTCACGATTGGAACTGCAATGGCTTTGGCGGTAATGGCTACCGTATCGCAGGCAGCCGACTATGAAGTACACATGCTGAACAAGGGCAAAGACGGTGTGATGGTGTTCGAGCCGGGACTTACTCGAGTGGCCCCAGGAGACACCGTAACATTTATACCAACCGATAAGTCTCACAATGCCGAATCGATCGCCAACCTCATCCCGGAAGGTGCGCAGGCTTTCAAAGGGAAGATGAACGAAACGGTGAAAATCACTTTCGATGTTAAGGGCGCGTACGCCATCAAATGCGCTCCCCACATGAGCATGGGTATGGTCGCTCTTGTCGTCGTCGGCGACGCTCCGGACAACCTCGAAATCGTGAAGACTGCCAAGCTCCCGAAGAAGGCGCGGGATCGTCTCGACGCTGACATTGCAGCGGGAGCGATGTAACAACGCCACGACGATCTGAACGCCCACGTTCCCAAAACGTGGGCGTTTTCATATGGTCCTATCGACTGCCGGCACGCGAGGAACTTCGATACAGGATGCGGGCCGAACATCTTCCGGAAGAGATCAGGGCCATCGGTTCGAAGGCACGGGCAAGGCTGTGCCAGCGATACCGGTGGCTCTCTGCGGACTGCAAACCGCAACCGAAGGTCATCACCGCGATTGTCCGAGAGCTGGCAGGTTTTGTGTGGAATGTGAGCCGGCATATCCAACCGGTTCGATGAGGAAATAGACCCACGGGAGTTCTGATAACACATAGCAACCTGATCGGCGTGGCGCGAAATCCAGGCAAGATGGGAAATCCTCGAGACACCTTGGGCGAGCTTCCAGCTTATGCCCGTGCTTAGAGCGAGCAAGACCCGTGCCGGTCATGATGAGAGAGGGTCATTTCGCACTTAACCGGAACCGACCGGTTTTGGTCATTCGCCAAACAGCGCCTTGGTGTATTTCTTGGAGACGGCCCCGCTGCGCTGTCCGTTCGCGCCATAGTACCGATCTTCACGGCACAGCCGCTCCTTCGTGTCGCAGAAAATCCCGTTGGCAAAGGTGAACTCGGTCAGGTCAACATCACTCGTCGTGAACAGCTTGTTCGCGCCGGCCTTTTTACCGAGATATTTTTTCGTCAGCTCGCGGGAGATTCCCTTCTCATTGGCGCACACGTAGCGGTCGCAGAGCACGCCCGACGCTGGCGATTGGATCGTGGCCCGCTGCTTTGCGTGAGCGGGCATCACGCCCAGGGCCAACAACAAGGCCAGAGAGATCGAAAAGTACGGTTTGTTCATAGTTGGACCTCGCTTAGTGGGTGATTCTTCTTCAAAGAATAAACGATAAACGGACGAAAACATGTTTGCGTGCCGATTGGGTGGAAATGGGAAGGGCGGGTCCGGAGGCCGCATGCGGGAACGGAGCGCAGCGAGTGCCGAACGGGTGAGGATGCTGGCGAAGCCGCGGCCGTGACCACGTGCCATAGCAGTATCCTCGCCAGATCATCACGTGATGGCCGACACCTTGCTTGGGCAACCTCCCTTACCCATTGTGCCATAGACGATGTTGCCGTCTCCCAGCCGGAGCTGAACGGGAATTCGCAACCTAGGCGGCATGGGATCGCCGCGCCGCGATCGGTATGACGAATGGAACGTCCTGTCCCTCAGCGACAACCTCCACATCAACTCCGTAGACCGAGCCTAGTCTCGACGCGG
The DNA here is from genome assembly GCF_017488845.2 of Ensifer canadensis. Taxonomy (NCBI): domain Bacteria; kingdom Pseudomonadati; phylum Pseudomonadota; class Alphaproteobacteria; order Hyphomicrobiales; family Rhizobiaceae; genus Ensifer; species Ensifer canadensis. Next base: position 943,659 of record NZ_CP083371.1, on the reverse strand, counting down.
TTAGGACAGCCGCTGGCTCTCCGGAAGCGGCAACCCTGCCCTTCTGAAGCAGAAGCAGCCGGTCGGTGGTCCGAGCCGCGAGATTGAGATCATGAACCGCCATGAGGATGAGTGCGCCCGATCGGCAAACATAGTCCCGCAACAGAGCAAGGACCGTCAATTGATGGCGCAGATCCAGTGCGCAGGTCGCTTCGTCGAGGATAAGCAGCCGCGGCTGGCGCATGAGCCGCTGCCCGAGCAGGACCAACTGCTGTTGACCGCCCGACAGCGTGTTAATCCGGCGATTGGCAAGATGCTCCAGTCCCAGCTCGCAAAGCATCGTCAAGGCTCTCGTGATCTCAGGTTCGCCTATTCGCCATCCCAACTGCTCATGGCGGGCGAGCAGAAGGGTTTGCAGCACAGAGAGATCTGCGTTTACAGAACAATGTTGCGGCATGAAGCCGACAGTTCTGCAGTCGATTGGGCCGCTCTCCCATAGGATCGTGCCCGAATGCGCAACACTCCCGGCAATGGCGCCGAGCAAGGTGGATTTGCCAGCACCGTTCGGGCCAACCACGGCGACGATCTGGCCAGGCGCGAGCGTCAGCGAGCAGCAGTCAATCGTGCGGGTTCGCCCGTGGTCTACGCAAACGTTCGTCAAAGTCAGACCCTCGGTCACTGTTGCTCTCCTTTGCCACGCCGCGCAATGACGACAAACAACATGGGAACGCCAGCAACAGCCGTGATTATGCCAACGGGGATGACGGCGGCCGGCGACAGCAGCTTTCCGAAAACCGATGCACCGATCAGAATGATCCCGCCGACCGTTGCACTCATTGGCAGCGCAAAGCGGTGATCCTCGCCAACGGCCGCGCGCGCCACGTGTGGCGCGATCAGGCCGACGAAACCGATCGTCCCCACGAAACAGACGGCCGCGGCCGTCAAAAGCGAGACGAGTACGAAGCTGCGTCTGCGCAGCGCATCAACCGACAAGCCCATGCTGGCGGCATTAACGTCACCCAATCTCAGTAGCGTCAGCTTCCAGCTGTCGCGTATGACGACGGGAAGACATGCGGTCAGGATCGCCGCGGTGACGGCAACAGTGGTCCAGCTTGCTTTTAACAGGCTGCCGAACAGCCAGAAGACGATCTGTTGGAGAACTTCGGGTGCGGCCATGAATTGCAGCAGGGATTGCATGGACTGAAAAAGAAACAGGACCGCGATGCCGGCCAGCACGAGAATTTCGGGGGTCGTTCCCCGCAGGGCCGCAACGCAGTAGACGAGGCCGCATGCAAGGAGCGTCATGACGAAGGCTGATGCCGGAACCAGAATGAAACCCGGCACAGGCAGGAACCCACCAAACATGATTGCCAGCGCTGCACCGAACCCTGCGGCAGCGGAAAATCCGAGCGTGAACGGGCTTGCCAAAGGATTGGAAAGTATCGTCTGCATCTGCAATCCGGCAACCCCGAGGCAGACGCCGACGAGCACGCCCATAGCCGTCTGGGGCATGCGCAACTGCCACAAGATAGTCGCCGCCATTCGATCTGCGCCATGAGGGCCAGCCCAAAGCGTCGCCCAGACTTCGGCCAGTGCCATGCCCGATGGCCCCTTTGCCAGGTCAACCAGCACCAGAAATGCAAGCGCCAGCATCGCGGCTGCAAGTGCCGCAAGACGAAGGGAAACGTCGCGGCGATAGTGCGAGCGAAAGATATCGAGTTTAAGGGCCGCGTCGCTCATTGGCCGTCGGCCCGATAGGGGAGCACAAAAACGCCATCTGCTTTTATTGGCATCCAGGTGTCGTAGTAGCGTTTAATCTCGACTGCCGGGTCTACGTCGCTGAAAGCATCCGGGTAGAGCTGCTTGGCTATATATTGCGCGTAGACATAGTCAGACAAAGTTCGCGCACCGCCGTGGTAGATCGCATGCAAGGCGGAGTTTCTAACCGCCGGCAACCCGTCCCAACCCGGTCGGGCGATATAGGCCTTCATGCGGTCGCGTGCGATTTCCTCTGAGGCGCCGAACCCGACCGTGACCGCTTGTGGCTTGTCCAACCATTCAGAGCCGGCGAGAAAGATGATATCGGGTTCCTGTGCAAGAACGTATTCCGGGCTGAGCGGGCCCCAGTTTTCGAACTGCCCCTTGGCGATATTGGTCCCGCCAAGTCTGTCGATGAGCGATCCCCACATACCATTGCCGTAGCTGTTTCCGACTTCGGACGGGCCTTTTTGAGCCAGCTCGACATAGACCTTCTTGTTCGTCGGTTTCGCGTTGGCGATGCGCCTGTCGATATCCTGCATTGCGGCCTCATATTGGGAAGCAAGTCTTTGCGCACGGTCACGCGATCCCATGACCGCCCCCAGAACAAGCGTCGACTGGACATGTTTTTCGACCGTCTGGGCGTTATAGTCGAGCACGACCACAGGAATGCCGGCCGTCTCCATCTGTTTGACGGCCTCGCCAAGCGCGTCGAAAGACCAGGCGGATAAAATGACGAGGTCCGGTTTCACCGACAGCACCTTCTCAATCGAAAACGTGCCGTTTTCCGTATCGCCAACATCCGGCAGTGCTGCAAGGGAGGGAATTGCGTCGAGATAGGCCGCAAACTGGTTCGGCCGCCAGTCCTTCCAGGTGGAGAGCGACAACGCGACCACCTTGTCCATGGCGCCTGGACCAACGACTGCGATGAAATCCTCATAATAGAAGTTCAGGACGACCCGTTGCGCGGGAGCAGCCAACGTGACGTGACGGCCCTTGACATCGGTGACATTGATTTCCGCGCGGCCCTGTCCGGCAAAGACCAGGACAAAAGTGGTGACGATAAGTGCAAGTGTCTTTTTCATGGGAATGATCCATTTCCAGTATCTTGTGTGAAGTCCGGTTCAGGCTCGACGTTTGCGGACCTCGCCGCGTCCCCCTGCGGCCATCGCCTGCAGCCTGTCCGTGTCCAGCACCCTCACGATTTCCGGGTGTGAGAAATCGATGACCTTGTCCCGCTTGAGCTGGTTGAGGCATCGGCTGACTGTTTCAATCGTCAAGCCGAGCCAGTCGCCGAGATCGGCGCGGGTCAAATGCAGATTGAACGTCGGTGCATCACGTTGAGGGTTGCGCGATGCGCGCTTGAACTGTTGGGCAAGATCAAACACGGCCGAGCTCACGCGCTCCATCGCTGTCTTGCGTCCAAGCAGGGTTGCAAGGCTGTGAGCCCGGTTCAGCATCTGCACCAGAGCCTGGTCGAGAATGCCTTGGTCGACCGTTCGACCAAGGCTTTCGACTTGACTGAACGTCAGGGCCTGAGCGCCGCAATGGTTGTCTTCGTGAAAGACGAGACCGAACAAGCGACCGGGACCAATGATGTCGAGGATCTGTCGGCGACCGTCTCTGAGTGAATGTGTGAGCGCGACACAACCATCCACCAGTCGGTAGATGGGGACAGCGGTCTCATCCTGGTCGTAAATCGTCGTTCGGGGTGAAAACAGCCGGCGACGGCCGACAAATAATGGAGAAAACGGCAAGCCTGCGAAATTCGGCGGCAGCGCAAGCGCTGCCTCCACAGGCATCGAGATGTTAAGCATGGATTTTTTCCGGCGTTCGGCCGCGGGCTTGCTCGTGCAAGTGCGATGCAGCCGCCAAGATTGCTATCCGCCGGCGCAAGGCGCGGCGGTACGATCAACCCATGACGCTGGCGGGAGGCGCTCGCGGCGACGCGTTGGCGGTTCGCACAGGTCGCCGGTCTGTGTTCGGGCGTGCGGAAAAACTATGCTCTCGAATTGAGCCTACCGGCACCCCGACCGTGTCTGTCGGCGACGGAAGCAGCAGCAAGGCACTGAGGCGGCACGCTTCGCAGGCTCCCGATGCGCCATACCCCTCTTCACCGTCATGGACGCCGGCAAGGCATAAGTCCGGCGCCGTGCCATCTGGAAGAGCAAACGCGGAAACGTCAAAGCCGACAGCTACGAACGCGGTAGCTGGAGCCTCCCTATGGGCAAATGATATGGACAACAGGGCAATCGCGCACAGCAAGCGCAGATAGGTCGCCCATTTTCCATAAGCCCGTGACAAATGAAATCTCCCGATTTGACACTCTATTGATACCCGTTGCTAGGCGAGCCACCTTGCGCCAGATCAAGGTTCAGCGACATTCCCGCACGCCTTGCCTCGGCAATGGTCGTAGTTCGTCGAAACCGCCCCCGAAAAACAATCCTTGATTGCATACTCTAAAATCCGGAGGCGCCGCGGGGAGCGACAAACGTCGAAGTGGCAACGATCGGTGCGGCCAGGCGGCCAGAGCATCAGCCTGCCTTGCCATGAAATCGTGGCGGCAGTCGACAACCTGTCATTGTTTTGCTTTAATCTGACTTCCTCAGCCGGAGGATTGCAACACGATGAATGGTTGGAACAAGGACGGGCGCGGCAGCGTCAGAGTATCACCGGTCGTCGGCTGGAAGGCCGCAACGCTGATCAACAACGAAGCCGACATCTTCCTTAGGCTCGAGTTCAGCGTCAATCCCGATAACACCGACGTATCAGCACTCCAATTTGCACTGACTGAGCATCAGGCTCGCGAAATCAGTACCAAACTGAGAGCCCTTGCAGACACGATATCGTCTTACGCCCTCCAGCCCACTTGATGGCCGATCGTGTTCGCTAGCTCGATCTGAGCGAACGACGAATGCCCGATGAAATGGCTGACCTGCACCGTTACTTGTTGCTGGCGATCGTCGATCAGCAAAGCGGATTGGCGCGTAAGTCGAGGAAATCTCGCCTATTACATCACGAACGAACTTTCTTTCTGGCTTCTGGTCAATACGTTCACGAACACCTTCTATCCCCCATGAGCTTCCGAACATGAACGGAGTCAATTCGGGGTGGAAAGCTCCAGTGGAACTGCGGGACAAGACCGCCAATCCTGGATGAGCGAAATCAATCGATTAGAAGCCTCGCCAACAGCGCAGCAGTTTCGCTTACACGAACATCATAACGACCATGTAGCCCACGATAACGAGCAATAAGCCAACGACCAGCATTGGCACGAGTGTACTTTCCGACTGACGATCGTTCATGTTGCTATTCCGCCTATTTGTTGGTTTCGTGTCTTGGCTAACTGACTTTGGTGGGGCCCTGCCGAGCGCTTTCTGCGGGACGACGAGGATGGTCGACGAACGCAGCTAGCCTCCCAAGGTCGAAGGTCGCCTGAGATCAAGGGACTCCTCGCTGACAATGCAGTTGTCGGCGTCGACAATGCCCCGCCAGACCGAGTTGCCGTTGCGCACAGTCAGGCGCTTGCGGCCTGCGTCGCTGTCGACGCCGCGCTCCACTATGCTGGTCACAAGACCAAGACGCATTCGGCGCCGAAGTTCGCTCGCCTCAATCGAAAGCCGCACCGCCAGGAATGCCGGGTCCAGAACATAATCTCCGGTCTGGTCAAGCTCGAGCCTCATCTGGCCCCCCTCATCGAATGTACGCCGCTATGCAGCTTAAAGATATATTGACGATATATGTTTTGATCCGCATAGTGAAGCGTATTCTCATCACACACCCATCGTCGTTGGACGACAAAGGGCCGCATCGCCCTGACTGAGGGCTGAATCCAGGCATGAGCAAAGGCGCAATGGACAAATCAACCATCGTTATCGACGGCCGGGTGCTACCCGAGCAGTTAGACGAGCAGATGATCCACGACGTGGTTCACGGCTTCTACGACGAGATCCGCAAGGATGCCCTGCTCGGGCCGGTGTTCAACAGCGCCATCGCGCGGCATGACTGGCCACAGCATCTGACGAAAATGTGCGACTTCTGGTCGTCTTTGATGCTTCGCAGCGGCCGCTATGACGGCCGCCCACTGCCGCCGCATCTGGCGCTTCCTGGTCTTGGCGAACAGCATTTCCGCCAATGGCTGGGTTTGTTTCGCGCTACAGTCCAAAAACTCTGCCCGCCGGAGATTGCGGCGCTGTTCATGGAACGGGCATTGCGCATCGCGCATTCCTTCCGCCTTGCACTGGCCTACAATCGCGGTGAAAACACGTTGTCCGCCGAGCCGATCACGGCCGACAGCCTATGACCTTCCGGGGCAGTCGGCAGGATCGGCATGCGCAAAGGTTGGAGCGAAATGAGGCTGACGAACTTTTCCGACTACACGCTGCGCATGCTGATGTTCGCGGCGTCCGCTGGGGACCGGCTATTTACGATCGAGGAAACAGCACGCGCCTTCGGCGTGTCGAAGGCGCATCTCAACAAGGTGGCCAACACGCTGACCCGCGCCGGGTACCTGACGGCGGTTCGCGGCAGATCGGGCGGGCTGACGCTCGGACGTCGTCCGGAAGACATCCGCATAGGTGACGTGATCCGGCTGACCGAGCCGGATTTCGCCCTGGTCGAATGCTTTGCCACCGGCAACCAGTGCACGATCACGCGTTGCTGCAAGCTTTCCGGCATGCTGCGCGACGCGCTGTCGTCGTTCCAGAACACCCTCGACCGTTACACGCTTGCCGACATCGCACTGACGCGCCAGGATTTCCTGGTTGATACGCCCCGCACCTAGCGACTGCCCCGGCGCGGGAACGACCGCGCTTGGCTCCGATTAGGCATATCGCAAAGATTGCACGCAACTTCAGGTCAAATTCACTTGCCTGGGAGCCGGAATGGCGGACAATCCCGGAGGAGTTGCCTGTTGGGTAGGTAAGCCCAGCGTCGCAGTGGACGATACCGGCAGCTGCCCTTCGACGGAGGAGAAGATGGCCGCTAACCATTCAGACCCGACCGGACCCGACCTTGCCCTCGGCATTGCGCTTACTGACCTTCCCGATGGCGGCAACCTGGGCGGCGATTTCGGCAGCATGTGCCGCCAACTGCGCCTTCAACTCTGCAACATCAGGTTCGCCGGTTCGATTCATCGTAGTTTTGAATCTGAACCGCCCCGCCGCGTCAACCGCTCAACTCGCGGCCGTCAGCCAGCCACCGTGTATTGCCGCACCGGATGACGGACCATCGCATCGATATCAATGCCGTCAAGAACCCAGTGGAACTGCTCGGTCGTCAGCGTGACGACCGGCACCTCACGGCACGGCCATCGGAACTTGTCCTCGGTCACAAAGCCCGATCGGTCGAAGAAAAGGAGCTTCATCCGGTCGCGCCGGCGGTTGCAGAACGCAAAAACTGCAGGAGCAAATGGATCGAGTTCCATCGTCTCCTGAACCAGGACCGCAAGGCTGTTGATGCCAGCCAGAAAGTCAATCGGTTCACGATGCAGGTAGACCTTGAGGTCAGCGCCTAGCTTGAACATGACCCAACGCTCCGATTATTGCCGCTAACGCGTCCACATCATTGCATTCCACCGATACTGATGCGCGAGGTTCAAGGCAGGCCGCGATAAGTCGGTCTTTCGATGCCGGATCGAACCGGCCTCGTCCATTCCGACCTACGAGCCGCACGACAAGTTTTTGACCTTCTTCCATCATTTGGTGTCCACCTCTTTTAGGTGGACACCTCATGCCGAAGCTCACTCAATCACAGAAGGTGCGGGGAAATTCGCGCTTACCTTCAAAGCGAAAAGGGCGCTAGATTTGAGCTGCTCTGTGTAAGCGGCGTGGGGAGAGGTCCCTCAATTGTTGCGATGAGCAACGAGTGCGCTTGCGAATTGCTCGAATTGATCGAGATGCACGTCTTGAGCAGCACTCAACGTTTCAGCGGCCCGAGACAACCAAAAGTCCATCTGCTCAAGCTCGAGCAGAAACGCCAATGCCGCGCCCCTTATCCTACGCTTCACGCGTAGCGCAGAGTTCAAATTGGCCACTTTGTCATCGCGTTGAAGCATAGAATACGCGGATTCCGGAGTGCGATACATCTCGAAGTAGGGCAACGCTAGATCATGGTCGAGCAGCTATGCCATTCGGCTTCACCCTCACAGATCCGGGCGGGCGGATTTCCCGCACCCGGCTCTTCCCGAGGGTAACCCGCGTCATCTCCTGGCCTGCGCCCAAGTTCGAGTAATACGCGGGACTGGCAGCGCGAAGCGTGAGGTGAGGATTTCAAATTCCAACCAACTCATTCGCCGGCTTTTCTGACTTCGCCGCCTCAGGCAGCGGAACCATATGCGGCGTGTTTGCTGATAGAAACCGTTGAGCGCGGGATAGTTATGCGGCCTGCCGTAGTAGCCGTAGTGTCCACGCAGCACAGCGGCAAGCCACTTGTGCTGGGTAGCCAACGCCATGTGCATGTGCCGCCATGTTCCCTCGCGCAACGCCTTCAGCTTTCGCGTCAGGCGTTTCCCTTCCGTCTTGTGCTTTACGATAAACCTGCCATCACGGGTCACTCCACAATAGTGAATGAAGCCCAGGAAGGCGAAGGTCTCGGGCTTTCGCTCGCCACGCCGTTGCCGAGCCAAAGCCGCGAACCGGCCAATCTCGAGATCGTCATCCATCTCTCCTCGCTTCAGAACGAGGGGGTCAATTCTTCGTTTCGCCAAAGGGCTTCAAGCGCTGTCCAGAAGTCGGTCCGTCCCAGCAGCTCGTCGCCGATCGAACCGTCCCTGCGCAACAACAGGCCCCGCTAAGATCCCCATAGCGAGCCCCGCACACGCAGATGTCGTGAATGCTCGACGCGAAATATTCATGTTTCCCTCCGAACCGTGATGGCGTGTATTAGCGACCAGATGCTAACTCGCTGCGGGAACAAAATCGAATTCAAAACTTATCGTAGAAAACGACCTGGACCCGGCCGCGGGATGCAAACAACTGCGCGTCGTTTTCCCACCAAATTCCCGAGCTTCACCGTTGGCCACTTCCAAAACGTGATAGCAGCAGCGCGATCATGAGGGAGGTGAGGTTGCTTGCATTGACCGGCCCTTTCGCTTTGCTGCACAGATACAGATATGGCGCTCATTCGGATTTTCCTTTTTACTAGTGATGTTGGCCAATTACCGACCGGGCGTTGCACCGAGAACCACTCGAGACGGGGGACTCTGATGGATGCGGTACGGCGATCTACCGAAGAGAAATGGTCGAACTGCATGCGCACGTTTATTACCGTGGCTCTCATCGCCTCGGGCGCGCCCGCTCAGGCGGACACGACGGTGTGTTTGGGAAATGCGTGTACTGTCACTTCCAGGGACGGCACCAACCATGAAAGGTCTTTGAGCGACATCAATGAAGAAGCGAGAAAAGAATCGCTTGAGAACATTCGCGACATTGATTGCAGTGTTGCAGATGATGCCTCCACATGCCTGAGAGCAAAGCTCACGCTGCAGCGCCTGTTCTACTAGACGCCATGCTCCTTGATGCCTTCCCACCGTTAGACGAGCGCGAGGCCCGCCGCATTGATGCGTCGGTTCGTGTTCATGTTGCTACTTTCTGTTTTGTCGGAGAAAATCCCTCCGAGCCGGCAGGCTGGGAGCGCAATGGACTTTGAAAAGATCGGGCGAGCCCGCATGATGATGCGGCTGCCAAGGCACCGGAGACAGATCTCCGATGCCAACTTCCTCGCGATGACACATTGCTTGAGGCTTAGGGCGAGGCAGCAATGAAGCGCAAGAATGAAATCATCGCCACCGGTGAACCGGACTTCAGCCATGCCTGGCGTTTCCAAGTCGTTTTCCGCGTAGGCCGCCAAATTGACCTTTCCTGCGAATGAACCGTCGCGATGATCGTTGCAGGCGAAATGAATCGTGGCGTGCTTCTTCACGCTTCACCTCCCTGCTCGCGAAGCGTCCCCGTTGGGAATAAGCTAGCAACACTTGACAAAGCACGGCATTGGCCAACTCGGCTCATTCACCAGGGGGGTCCCGACAAGGGGCTGAGATATTGCTGGGCGGATCGGCTCTTTCGACCGCAGCGCAGTGACCCGTTGAACCTGATCCAGTTCATGCTGGCGTAGGGACGGTGGGAACGACGGCATTTGCGACAGCTCCTTTGCGATCGCCTGGACGTGTCTCTATCTTTCCAGCTCCAAGATCTGGGTCTCCAAACGTCAAAGTTGGAGGAGGCGGCCGCCATCGCGGCCAGAGCCCGTTCGCGCGCGGCTTGACCGGTTAAAAGGGTCGCCGCAGGAGGTTCAGCGCAAGCGCCGGCCGCAGGCCGGGAACCGGGACCGACTACCCCCGGCAAGCCGCTCCGCTTTCTCGAGCGCCAGACCGGTTGAATGGCGCCAGCAGAACCATTCCGAGCCGCAGCCAGGGAGACACCGCGCTCACATTGGCCGATACCAACGCTGTACCGGCCGGCGAGACCACCATTCTCTGGCAGTGCAAAACTAAAAACAACTGGGCTCCGATCACAATGAACACCGAGTGCATACTCGGGCCGGTCCGCCCGCGTGGTACGGCCGTCAACGGCCCACAGCAAACCTCCCACGCAGTCCACGGTGAAAGGGAGCGGAGGCTATGGACCTATGTTGTCGGCTTGTGATCGTGGCGTAAGTGCGAGTGAACCTGCGCAACAAGCTCATCGACCGTTGAGTGTCTGCCAGTCGAGCGCAGGTACGCGATAATCGCAAGCTTCAGGTGGTCACGTGGCCCGTACTGCCGCTGAATTCGGTCGAGTTCCGGGGCGATCCGCTCGAAGTTTTCCACCGGCAGATCGGAATCGCCAAAAATGTACATGTCATCACCAACTGCCCAGATGTTGCAACCGATTGCGATGACGTCCGCGACGAACGCAGGAATATGATGTTCATGCATGTTGGCCCCCTTGGAAAGGGCCAACGATAGCGGCACGCACACATTATTCTACCCCGCAAATGTGCGGGTCAGAAGCATCTCAAGGGTCGTCTAGGCGACCAAAAAAAATGGCTGTCGGATATCGCCTCGCGGTCGCCATCAACCTGACTGTCAGGTCCATCGGATTATGAAGAACGCTCATGACACCAAGATCGCGTTGTCCAGTGGTGGAGGCAGCCACGGGAAGTCTGGCATCGATAGCCCGCGCCACCTGATGCTGATTCATGTCTATGTCATTTCCTTTTTGGACGGATTTGGCACGCAACCCTCACGAAAGCTCGAGGGCCTACGCTTGGTTGAATTCAACTGAGGCGCATTATGGTTCCAGACGACATAGCACAGGCAGCGTGGAGCGTTTCGGCTCGCCACCTCTCGCGTGGTCAGCGTGACCCTTTAAAGATGGTCGCAGAGGCTATGATGCTAGAGAGGCAACGTTGCCTGGCAATCGTGATCGAAAGCTGCGGCAAACAATGCGAAGCAGTTCGATTGATAAGCGACCCGACAACATGAGAGTTGCCAAGCTGGCCTACTCCAGACGCGCCCGCGTTGATCGGCGTTTCCTCGTTGTTGGGGCATGGCCGATCATCACACTAACGGCATGAGCCCGGCGGAGCAGGCAGATGGGCTATGATTGAGATGGCGCGGCAGAGCGTGCGGCGATTTCATTAAAAATGAACCGGTTGGCGCCCATCAGAAAATAACGATTCTGCCCGAACTGGGCGCAAGAAGACCGCCATTGGTATTTCGACCCGTTTTCGTGGCAGTTTCTCTTTGTGATCGGGATCGTGATTGGCATCAGAATGAAGCGGTCGGAACCTGTGCTACGCTACAATCGTTCAGTGTTCTTTGCAGCCCGTTTTTTTTGCGCTGGCGGCCATCCCAACAAACCTGGCCGTATATCTTGGTCATGTAGATCCGCCGCTCGGTGAACTGTACCATCAGTTGGTCTCCAAAACGAACAGTGGCCCGCTGCGCATCTTAAATGTGCTGGCGATCCTGTATCTCGCATGGAACCTCCGCATCGTTCCCTTCCAAATGGTCTGTGCAGCCGGCAGGCATAGCCTTCCTGTTTTTTCCATCGGCACCCTTCCGGTCTGCATTGCCAAGGCACTAATGCAAGCCAAGACAAACATTGCGCTGCCGATTCAAGGAATAACATTCGTCGTTGGCTGCCTGGTACGGTTGGCGGTAGCATCGTGGCTTGAAAGACGCCGCCAGCAGCCCCTTCGGACGCCGAGGCTCCAGAAAATGCGTACGATGGCCGGACTTTGAAGCCGCTCTGACGGTTCGCTTGTCTAGCGTCGCAACGCATGTGGAAACGAAAAGGCCCCCTCTCCTGCAAGCAAGAGAAAGGGGCCCCGTCTGAGCGTTCGAATTCACAGACGCTACGATGTTGCTCAATTCAAACCTGATCGCAATAGCGCAACGACACAACTCACCAACTTTTCTGCTACTCAGCGCACGCCGCGGCCGCTAAGGTGCGCTGAGAGGACGGGATCATTGTCGAGCAGTTCCCGCCAATCGGTTTCCGGGATCAAGCCCAATTGATATTGTTTCAGCATGAACTTTCGCTCTTCATCGAGAGCTTGCAGTTCGGAGGACTCTGTCGATCCGAACATCGCGACATCGATTATCTTACGCAGTAGGTCCGCCATCCCTTTAGTATGCGCGCCGTAGTTGCCCGAAATCAAGCGATAGTCGCATAGGCTTGAGTTATGCCGCGCTCCTGTCCGGGCTATCGAGAGCGGCGGGCGCTGCCACGCCGTGGTGGGATCATTGGGTGTTTGTCCTTGGTTAGCACTCATGAACCAGTACAAATTGACATAATCCTGAGTTGAAAATTCTCCCTCAATGTGTTCAAAGCTGGCCTAATGCAAGGAGAGGTAGATGAAAAAGGACGCCAACGAACGGCGCGAGCAGAAGAGGTCGGATCAGCAGGCTGACGCCCCGCTGTTTGGCGAAGGCAGCGATGTCTGCTTCTTCAACCCTTGGGATCAGCGGTTCAAGGAAGACCTGGGGCTCAAGCGAGACAGTTTCGATCTCAACTGATTATAATTTCCGCCCGGAGCCTAATATGCACAGTCAAGAAATGAAAGAATTGAAAGCAGCGCTATCTGCGCACCGAGAAGTTCTTTCCAACATTTTCTCCGAATATCGCATGAGCTATGCCCCCCTCGGACCTCTCCAGGGTTGATGCCGAGCTGTTGAGGATAAGCAAGAAATTCAACGCTCCAGATGATTGCTTTAGTTGCGCGCGCAACAGGCGTTCTTCGAAATTCAGCGAAAGCGTGTCCAGATGCCTGGTGTGGTGCGTAACCAGCCGGTCGTGGAACAGTCCGCGCATGCTCCCAGTTGAGCGTCGCCATGGCACTTGCTTGCGGCGTGTTGTCGTCCAAGGGCCGGGATTGCCCCGAATCCGTTCAGCCCAGGCAACGATCTCGCTGATTCCACCGTCAGCCTTTCGACTTCTAGCCGGAAAGCGCGAATGTGATTATCCTGCAGGTTGAAGAAACGTCCGAGGCTCTCGACCGGCAGCAAGGCCTTGTGGGCATCGCAGCCAACCTCATTTCAACACCGCCCCAAAAGCTAGCCGCCTCGGTCTCAAGACTTCCCGACGGCCCGTCCAGTGTGAGCGGAGGCACCAGTCGGCTTGACGGCTTATCGAGGTTCGTTGCTGCAGATGACGCCGGGGTACTATCGATCTTGATAAGCAAGCGTCGCTTTGGTCACAGTTTCAACCATGTTTGACGCAATTGGGATTGGGGATGCAGAGGAATCAAGAACCGGAGAAACGTAAGCGTGAGCGACACCGATAGGTCACATACATCGACGGTAGTACTGTTTGCGAGGAACTATTTGGCTCAAAGGGACAGCATCGCTAAGCAGATCCAGGACGCAATTGCCAATGGCCGCACCAGAGATGCCGACAAGCTAATGGTTAAGCTAACCGCACATGAAAAATACATCGCCGACAACCGCTTGGAACGGTTCAGGAAGTTTTAGGCAACTGACAACCGCATGATCCTCATTTTCTCTTGCTCGGGAAGGGAGTAGAGGGCTCGATCATGCTCCACCCTCACACGGAGGTTTGAGCGCCCTGAAACGACGGCCCAGATGTCCCGGCCTGCAAGGTCCGAGCGAATCGCGTCGGCATCGTAGCCTTCTCCGCAATCAAGCCCTTGGCGCGCTCGGGCAGGTCGATCAAAGATCAAAGCATCATAAGGCTTGCAATCGGCAGCCCCGCCGCCACGTCCACGCGGTCCACCACCGAAAAAACCCAATTCTCCATGGCGCCCACGTCGGCATATTTGGGGAATTTTACTTCCGCAATTTTGGGGAAATTTCAGCCGGTATCGGGGGCCAAGGGCTCGTTGATGAGTCCTCCCTTTCCGCGCGCCGAGACGTGGGCGCGAACCGTGGTGCTGTCGATGCTGTAGTGATTACAGTCCACCAAGATCTCGGCCAGCGTCACCGCCACGGTCTCCCATACCCCGGCTTCGCTATATGGCCGGAACCGGCGATGGATTGTGTTCCAGTTGTCACACGTCGGTGGCACATCGCGCCAAGGAGCCCCGCAGCGAAGCCGTTAGAGTATCCCGTTGACAATTGAAAGGTTCTTCTCGGGCCGCCGACCTCGCCCTCCCATCGCCGCCTCAATTGGCAGCAAGCTTTTCAAAGACGCCGTTCCGCTTCGCTCAGATCCCCTCGGCTCAAAGCTACTTTCAAAGGGCAGGCGTGAATCAACTCTTTCGTGCGACGTCAATCATGCTGTTTTCAGTGGCACCGCTTTGCTCCACGACCCGCCGCTTCCATGATATGTTTCAGCTACCAATTCGAAGTTCTGTCCGCATTCTGAGCATCGAAACCTGTAGAGCAGGAGATCTTCGAGCGGGCCGGCCTCAGAAATTTCGTTGAATGCCAAAGTGATTTTCATCGGCCCGGGATCAATCTCTTCTACATCACCATCCGATACAGCCTTCCGTATCACGCCAATGGTTCGGAACAACTCGCGTGGTGTCCTGATGCGCACATGCTCGTCCATTTCTTCGCAACGTGAGCAGGTCATGTGGAACACGATTAACAGGTTCGCTGGTCGCGGCCAATGTGCACTGACAGACTAAGTCGTCCACGCCGCCTAAATGCCAGCGCGACAAATCCTTGTGTTGTTTTATGCCGTAGAAGAATGCAATGGTCATCAGTAACCATCTTCCTCTTCAGCTTCTTTCAGGCTACAGGTTGAGGGGAAACAATCAGCCCGCAGACTGAGTGATGTCTGCCACCAGAGCATCTTGGTGGACGTAAGATTGGTGATTGTTCAATCATGTTTTTTGTACTAGGGGCTGCAGCAACATCCCACGCGCAGTGAACGAAGCGATATATGCCCAAGTACGATAGAGAATTGCTGCTGATTGTCTTCACGACGGTCGGTGCTTTAGCGGTTGTCGCTGGCGCTCTGTTGCTAATTTCTCTCTCAACGCCAGGCGTTTGAATCCTCTGAATTTGCAACAACAGCTGGCGGCGGTCTCCACTAGAATTTTGCCTTTCAATGTGCTTTGACGCGGCATGGAATTTAGTTGGCAGTACATCCACAACAACTACGACTGGCTGGGACATATCGTCGAAGCCGTTTGCATCGCCACGGTGGTTACAGTGCTGGGGTCTGCGTTTTCAAACGAAGAGATGCTGCGATCATCGGCTTGGCGTTTGCTGCAGGGCACTTTCACGGTCGTGAGAAACGCGACTTTGAAATGAGTGTCCACATGCCACCGCCACATTTGGACGCCTATAAGTTTTGGCTTTGGAGTTGGGACCAAAGCACCGATTTCTGGCCGGTCGCGGCTGTCGTATTCGCGCTGCTTCTGCTGATTATCAAGAGCAAAAGCGGCCAACAAAAGTAGAACTAAAGCTCTCGGGTATGCGGTATAAGAATGCCTCCCCTCCAACCTGCACCTTGGGCTATCGAAGGAAGAAGACGCCGATCTGCGAGTTGCCGATGTGGAAGGTTCATCGGGACGGTTGCCGTCGCCCGCTTCGGTCTTGCGTAGCAAGTGCCACCGATGAGGCTGATGGACCGAAGCGGCCGTGCCACCGCTATCGATTTGCTGCAGCTTGCAATACCCTGAGAAGGGTTTGGACTTAGTTCACACACACGGTGTTTGCCACAAAAGATAAAAAGTCGTCAGCCTCCGGCTCGAATGTGGGACCAGCCATGTCGAGACAATAGACCCCCTCGCCGAGAGAGGGGCAAAGGCAGTACCTCCAAGAGGCACCGCTGTCCGCAATAGCGACCGCATCGGCGGGGATAGGATGCCCTTCGGGACGTGGGCCTGACAGTGCACGGTAGGAGGCAGACTGGTAAAGCTGAAAGGAGGGATGCTGTTCGACGGAGGACGCGGGCTCGGGCTCGTAGATATAGAAATCTCGCGTAGTTGAGCCCACCCCAACCGCACGAATGAACTCAAAGTATTGTTTGGAAATGCTGGGGTGGCGCGTTGCGATCCTCACAGCGACGATTTCAGACACCGGCTGCAGCGACGACAATTCATTTGCGCGATCTAAGTCGAGCAACTGCGTGATTTCACTCATCATAGGGTTTTCAACCAGCCGCACTTTGCAGCCTCGGCGCCAGACAATCACGTGATGGCCGACACCTTGCTTGGACAAGATCCCTTACCCATTGTGCCATAGACAATGTTGCCGTCGTCGTGATGCGTGACCAAGCCCTCGGAAAACTTTTGAAGACCAACGCAAAGAGCCCTTCCATGATCGGCTGGCACCGCAGGACCCTGAAGACGGCAGATGCGCCTCCTCCCTCCATCCCATTCCACTTCTGCCTCTTACACGTGTCATAACGGTCTTTCAGGCCATAGGCTGATTTCACACGGATTGTATCAGTCTATGGGCTGTTAGCGGCACTTTGCAGTTCAGGCTATAGGATGTGCTGACGCTCGGGCGTCGTCCGGAAGACATCCGCATTGGTGACGTGATCCAGCTGACCGAGCCGGACTTCGCCCGGGTCGAATGCTTTGCCACCGGCAACCAGTGCACGATCACGCGTTGCTGCAAGCTTTCCGACATGCTGAGCGACGCGCTGTCGTCGTTCCAGAACACGCTCGATCGTTACACGCTTGCCGACATTGCACTGACGCGCCAGGATTTCCTGGGTGATACGTCCCGGGCTTAGCGACTGCCCCCGGCGCGGGAACGATTACGCTTTTCTCCGATTAGGCATTATCGCAAAAATTGCACGCAACTGCAGGTCAAATTCACTTGCCTGGGAGCCGGAATGGCGGACAATCCCGGAGGGGTTGCCTGTTGGGTAGGTAAGCCCAGCGTCGCAGTGGACGATACCGGCAGCTGCCCTTCGACGGAGGAGAAGATGGCCGCTAACCATTCAGACCGTGAGCGCTACGAACAGCCCACCTTTCCTTTTGTGATCGAGGCCGCGAGATAAGCTCCTTCACCGATAGGAGCGGAACAGGATGGTTGGAGATCGCGCTGATGCCATGCTTGAAGTCATGGATGAAGACATGCATGAAGCCAGGCATGAGGGAAAATACCGTCGGATCGAGGTGATCACCGGTCGTCGCCAGCGGCGGAATTGGACTGACGAGGAGAAGGCGCGCATCCTTGCGGAAAGCGCGGAACCTGATGTGAACATCTCGGCCGTTGCTCGGCGCTGGGGCGTCAATCGCGGCTTGTTGAATGTTTGGCGTCGGGAGGCTGGGCTGACCACTCGTCCCTCGGCCAAGGTCTGCGCGCAGCAGGCGATGTTCGTGCCGGTAACGGTGGTCGGCGATCAAGCGGCCCACCAGGGCTCTCAATCGGATGCCGCCCACTTCGCCGCAGGTCGGATTGAGATCGAGATTGCTGGCGCGCGCATGACCGTGATCGGTACGGTGGCGCCCGAGTTGGCGCAAGCGATCGTGGCGGCGTTGCGGGGTCGCCGGTGATCGGACTTTCCCCTGGTGGAGTGAAGATCATGGTTGCGACGCAGCCTGTCGACTTCCGGCGCGGCATGAATGGCCTGGTGGCATTGGTGGCATCGGCGCTTGCGGCTGATCCGTATTGCGGCGACGTGTTCGTGTTCCGCGCCAAGCGTCTCGATCGACTTCGCTGCATTTATTGGGATGGATCCGGCATGATCCTGGCGACGAAGTGGCTTGAGGCGGGCAAGTTTGTTTGGCCGCCGATCCGCGGTGGCGCCATGCAGATGACGCGCGAAGAGTTCTCGCTTCTGCTGGCCGGCATTGACTGGACAAGGGTGAAGCAGAACCCGGTAAAACGCCCCTTGAAAGCAGGTTGATCCTATTGGTTTTGCTTGATGATTCCGGCCTTCGTGGTAGGATCCGTCATGCCGCTTCGACACAATCCCTTGCCCCAGGACGCTGCGCGATTGACCCGGATCATTCTCTCGCTCAACGAAGAGAATGCCGACCTTAAGGCGCGCGTGGCCTTCCTTGAGGGCCAGCTTTTTGGGACGAAATCGGAGAAGATGACGACCATCGATCCGACGCAGGCGATCCTTGACCTTGGCGATCTGAGCGACATTCCCGTTGCTGCCAATGACGATGTCGCGCCGGTCGGTGAATACAAAACGCAAGCACGGCGATCGCCAGCTCGCAACATCGGCCACTTGCCCAAGCACCTTCCGCGTTATGACGAGGTCATCGAGCCGGAGAGCAAGGTCTGCCCGTGCTGCTCGTTCGAGCTTCATTGCATCGGCACGGATGTCAGCGAGGCGCTCGACATCGTGCCTGCCGTTGTCCGGGTGAAACGGACGACCCGGCCACGCTATGCCTGCCGGGCATGCGAGAATGCCATTGTCCAAGCGCCCGCACCAGCACGCGTGATGGATGGCGGCATGGTGACCACGGCATTCGCAGCTCATATCGCGGTTTCGAAGTTCGCCTGGCATCTCCCGCTCCATCGCCAGGCGCAGATGATGGCCTCCTGCGGCGTGACCATTGATCGAGGCACGCTCGGCGCCTGGGTCACGCGGGTCGCCTGGTGGCTCGAGCTTCTCTACGATGCGCTCACCGCCTTCATCCGCTCGCAGCCGAGGGTGTTCTGTGATGAGACGCCGCTTCCGCGGCTCGATCCGGGGCGCAAACGAACCAAGGTCTGCCAGTTATGGGCGCAAGCGTCGACGATCGCCCATGGAATGGTCCGGCGCGCCGGCGGTGGCCTACACTTTTGCCGAAAGCCGTAGCGCTCGCGAGGTCGAGGGGCAACTGTCGTCGTTTGCCGGCGTGCTTCAGGTAGACGGGTACCAAGCCTATAAAACCATGGTCAAGCGTCGTGGAAAGAGCAATGTCGCCCATGCGACTGGCCTTCTGTCTGCCCATGCACGACGCAAGTTCGTCGATGTCGTCAAACTGACCGGCTCTTCGGAGGCTTTGTCGATCCTCGCCAGGATCGCCGAAATCTATCGCATCGAAGCGGACTTGCGCGGGGAAAATGCCGATACCCGGCTTATCGTCAGGCGTCGCGATACGCTCCCGTCATGAAAGTGCTGAAGGCCAAGCTCACGGAATTGAGCAACGAGGTGTCGGCGAAGTCGGCGCTTGGCAAGGCGGTCTCCTACACACTCAACCACTGGGGCGGGCTGACTGCCTTCCTCGATGATGGCCGCGTCGAGGTAGACTCCAATGTAGTCGAGCGTTCGATGAAGTCGGTGGCTCTGACGAGAAAGAACTCGCTGTTCGTAGGCAGTCCCGGCGGCGGCAAGACCTTCGCGGTCATCGCATCCCTCGTCAACAGCTGTAAATTGAATGGCGTGGATCCCGAGGTCTGGCTTGCCGATGTGCTGGAGCGGATCATCTCCTGCAAAGTGACAGCCAACGAGATGGAAAGTCTCCTGCCTTGGACCTGGAAGGCTGAGCGTGAAGCGATGACACACCAGGAGCGACGGGCGGCATGACACAGAACAGTCAGCAGACGACCGAACGACCAAAGCTCGGCGACGAGGCGTTCGAAGCTTTTATCAGGGGACGTCGTCCGGCATCGCCAGTTTGGTCCATGAGCGGTCTCGATGGCTACCTTGCGGCGCTCATCATCGGTCCCAAGTTCATCGACCCACGCCAATGGATCCCGGAGTTGACCGGTCCGGATGCCCTGAACCTGCCGATGGAAACAACCGAACATCAAGCCGTGCAGACGATCGTTGCAGAGTATAACCGCATCTCGGCAAGCCTTTCCGAAACACCGAAAGACCACCGGCCCAGGTTCACCAGGATCGATGATCAGACCTTTGATATCTTCGATTGGGACCTCTGCTTTCTGCTGGGAAGAGGATACGCGCCTAAGCTTTGGAGGCCCGTCCTTCGAGGTCATGCCGTCACCGGGGATATCATCGCACCCATCCGCAAGCTGGGCGAGGCAAAACGGAAAGCGACAAGCCAAGATGCTGCTGACGTCGCCGGGGCACTCGTCAGTATCCGAACCTACTTTATGCCGAAGCGGGCAAAGCAGAAGTTCTGACCGAGCGCCAGAAACCTATTCCGTCAATCACAAAAGCCGTGGGCCATTCGTTGCGCTCACTTCAGACCCGACCAGACCCGACCTCGCCCTCGGCATTGCGCTCACCGATCTTCCCGATGGCGGCAAGCTGGTCGGTCATCGCGATGGTGAGCCGGTCCTTCTTTTGCGCCGCGGATCCGAGATATTCGCGATAGCCGCCAACTGCTCGCATTACGGTGGGCCGCTGGCCGATGGCCTCGTCGCCGACGACACCGTCCGCTGCCCCTGGCATCACGCTTGCTTTGACCTGCGCACCGGAGAGGCCCTGCGTGCTCCGGCGTTATCGCCGCTCGCATGCTGGTCGGTTGAACAGCGCGGCGACAAAGTAATCGTTGGCGAGAAGCGCAAGAAGCAGACGCCTGTCCCACGCGAAGGCGATGCCGGGGCGGCTCCCGAAAAGGTCGTCATCGTCGGTGGCGGCGCCGCCGGCTTTGCCGCCGCCGAGAGGCTGCGGCGCGAACAATTTCAGGGCGCCATCGTCATGATCAGCGATGACGAGGCGCTGCCCGTCGACCGCCCTAACCTTTCGAAGGACTATCTCGCCGGTAAGGCTCCGGAGGACTGGATCCCGCTGCGCAAGGAGGGCTTCTATGCCAAGAACGGCATCGACTTGCGCCTCGGCACCAGGGTTGCCGGCATCGATGTACGCGCCAGCGAAATCTTGCTCGCCGATGGGGCTCGGGTCGCCTTCGACAGACTGTTGCTGGCAACGGGCGCCGAACCGGTTCGCCTTGCCATCCCCGGAGCCGATCAGCCTCATGTCCACACGCTGCGCTCGCTTGCCGATAGTCGGAAGATCATCGCGCAAACCGGCATTGCAGGCAGCGCCGTCGTCCTGGGCGCCAGCTTCATCGGCCTCGAAGTTGCCGCCACCCTTCGGACCCGCGGCCTCCAGGTGCATGTGGTGGCGCCCGACGAACGGCCGATGGAACGGATATTATGGCCGCAGATCGGCGATTTCATCCGCGCCCTACATGAGGAAAATGGCGTCATGTTCCACCTTGGGGATACCGTGACGAGCATCGGTGCAACGGAGATCCAGCTGAGCAGCGGCGGCATCCTGGCCGCAGACATGGTCGTCGCCGGCATTGGCGTGCGGCCGCGGGTCGCTCTCGCCGAATCGGCCGGGATCGCCACCGATCGGGGCGTTTTGGTCGATGCATATCTTGAGACCAGCGTGCCGGGCATATATGCGGCCGGCGATATCGCCCGGTGGCCCGATCCCCACAGTGGCGAGAACATCAGGGTGGAGCACTGGGTGGTGGCGCAGCGGCAAGGTGCGGCCGCCGCAATCAACATGCTCGGACGCCGGAAGAAGTTCACCGATGTGCCGTTCTTTTGGAGCCAACATTACGACGTTCCGATCAACTATGTCGGCCATGCCGAGGGATGGGACGAGATCGAGGTCGAGGGCGACATTCCCGCCAGGGACTGTCGCCTGCGCTTCAGGCGCGGAGGCCGTGTGCTGGCGGTCGCCACGATCTTCCGCGACACCGAGAGCCTCGAGGCAGAGCTGGCGATGGAGCAGGGCGAGGCCTAGTCGGGACGAATTATGATCTAAGATCCGGCCCTCTCTTCCTGGACGAGACCAGCTCAGCGCGGCGTCAAGCTCCTCTTTTCCGATGCGCAGAAAGGGCTCAAGGCGGCCGTCACCAAGGTTCTGTGCGCGCCATGGTAAAGGGCCGGATGCATTTCATGCGCAATGTGCTGACACATGCCGGCAAGCCCGGCCGCCGTGTCATCTCTAGCTTCATCGCTACCACCTTCGCCCAGGAGACGCCGCATGCCGCGAGCACACAATGGTGCAACCCGGATCCGTTGGCGCCCATCACAGAAACTGATGCATGATCAAGATACCGCCAGACACCTGGTATCGTGCTTTATTCGCTTGGTTCTTTGGGGCTTCCAGTTTCTGATTTGAGAGATTCAAGGTGGATGCGGCAGGCATTTTCGACGAGATCGATGAGTGCCTCGGTCCGGCTCAGTAGCCATAACAGTGCTTCCTCTTTGATCTCAAAGTGCCGGGAATAACGCGCTTTTACATAGGCTTCGTTGACAATGTTAAACCACGCAGCGAAGCGCTGCTGATCGCGCGGCCAGATCACCGCCAGCTCGCGATGCTGCTCTTCGGCGCGACCACGTAGGAAATTCAGGTTATGGGATGCTGGGCTGTAGTTTGTCAGTACCAGAAGAAGCGTGGCGTAGGCTTGTTCGATCGATTGGTGCAGTTCAAATGCAGCTAAGCTTAGATTGCCGGCACTCGCGTAGAATCGTGCGCCCTTGGAAAAATCACGCGCATAAGGGAAGCGGCTGTCGAAGTGTTCTTTCCCCACACGATAAGCCTGGGTCAGCGTCAGGGGCTTTGGCTCCGCGAGTGGCTCATCGTCTATTTCATACAGTACGACGCCATCGCGCCGAATATCGACAAAGAAATAGCGACCATCATAAAGCGCGGTATTCACTTCACGGCGCGAGTGGACAATCAAACTAGTGGGTGTTTCAATTCCGGAGTGACGCAGCAAGCGGTCCTGTGCCTTCGACCAATAGCGCGCGAAGTCAGTCAGCTTGCTGTTGTTCACAACGACCAGGATATCGTAGTCCGAGCGATAGCCTTTCGTGGTATGCGGCTCATCCACCCAGTTTCCGCGTGCGTAGGAGCCGAACAGAATTACCTTCAGTATTCGACCACGTTTTTTGAAGTCGGCAGTACCGTCCTTTAGCGCATCTTCGAACTCCTCGTGCAACACTTCGACAACGCGCGCGAGCTCACGCTGCTTACGCTCAGGGAGATGAGCAATACTCGACTTCATCGGCGCGTGACCATGTTGTGGGCCCTGCATTCGTCAACTTGTGGCATATGATTCGCGGCAATGTAGACCGAAGCTAGGGCAATGAGAACCCTAGCGATATTATGAAACTGACTAGAAGATTTCGGCTTTAGCGCTTTGCCAGCAGATGCCGCCCTAACCCATTACCCGCACAGCCTCGATCGCCTCCATGCCGCCGACCTTGTCGGCGTATGCAGCCCAAACCTTTCGTGCGCCCGCGACCCATTCTTCGCGATCTTCGGCGGCTAGGAAGCGCGCACCCGCCGTTTTCGCTACCTCGCCCGAGGCCGCCTCATCGGCGACGATCAATGTGTTGAAATGCCGTGCGCCTTCTATGGCTGCATCCCGGAAGACGTCCTGCTCTTCGGCCGTCAGGCCGTTCCAGAAGGGTTTGGCAAAAATGATCGCGCCCGATGCCCAGATGTGACCGGTCTCGATCACATCTGGCACGACCTCGTAGAGCCTGAAGCCGGCATAGGCCGACTTCGTCAGGTCCATCGCGTCAACGACACCGGTTGCGAGCGCGTTGTAGGTCTCGGTGATCGGCAGGCCGACGGGGACGGCGCCGAAACTCTCCCACAGCGTCGCATGCAGCGGGCTCTGAATGACGCGCAATCTCTTTCCCGCCACGTCGCCGGGACGCGTCAGCGGTTCCTTGGCAAGCAGATGCCGTGCACCGTAGTTGACATAATCTCCAACAATGAAACCCTCCCCTTCGAGCTTCGCCTTTAGCGCGTCTCCGGGCTTGGAAGCGACCGTCGCGCGGACATGGTCGGCATCGCGGAAGAGAAACGGCATATCGAAGAGCTGGCTCTCCGGCGCCCAGGCAGACAGGGCCGAAACGGTGGAGAGGCTCCCCTGAATGGCACCCAGCCGCAGACCTTCGTTGACATCTTTCTCGCCGCCGAGTGCTGCATTCGGCACGATGTTGAAGGCAAATCGTCCCGGAAGCTTGGCTTCGACGAAATCGCGTATCTTGAGCCAAACCTTGGTCTCCGGCTTGTTTTGACCCAGCAGCGACGCGATGAGCACGGGGCGGGCGGCCAATGCCCGGCCGGTCAAAGCCGGAGCGGCGAGCACTGCAGCGCCGGTGGCAAGCAGGCCCAGGTTGAACTCACGGCGATTGAGGCGAAGCATATCCATCCCTCCCTTGGGGTTCAAAAACAGGCGACCAGCGCCGCAGAAAAACTGAGGAGTGCCAGCGCCGACAGCAGCGCGAGCAGATAGGGCCGCGATGCGGCAAACAGTTCCACAACGGGGACACCGGAAGCGTTGCCGACGGTCTGCACGACGATGCCCACGGGTGGCGTCAAACCGCCGATCATCAGATTGACGACGAGGATGACGCCGAAATGAATGGGGTCGATACCGGCCGAGACGGCGACCGGCAGGGTGAGCGGTGCAAGCAACAGAATCGCCGCACCGATATCGAGGAACAGTTCAACGCCCAGCAGTAAAACATTGAGCGCGGCAATCACCATAAACGGGTTGGATTCGATCCAAGCCGCTGCCGACGACAACTGAGCGGCCACGCCATCAACGGCAATTAGGAACGCGAAGGGCGCGGCCGAACCGATCAACAACAAGATTGCTGCGGTTCGCGCGCCGATTGCCGGAAGGCAGCTCCAATCTCTTGAATCGTCGTTCGCTTCAAGATGGCCGCGACCAAGGAATAGGAGGCCGCAAGTGCAGCAGCCTCGGTTGGCGCCACCACACCAGCGCGAATGCCGGCAACGACAATGACACCAAGACCGAAGGCGGGCAGAGCTCGAACGCCAAATCGTCGGCACTCACCGGCGTATACCCTGTCGGCGCTCGCAGTCGTCGCGCCGTTGAAATGGATGGCAACGGCAAGCGTTGCCGCCGTGACCAGGCCTGCGACAAAGCCCCCCGGCCAGCAGCTTGCCGGTCGATAGATCCACGGCAGCGGCAAGGATCAGAAAGGCGATCGATGGCGGGATGATGTTGTCGAGCACCGAGACGGCAGCGATCAGCGCCCCTGCGCGCTCAGGCGGCGTGCCACGCGCCGTCAGCTGCGGCATGAAAGCGGCGGTGCCGAACGCCGCTTTGGCGATCGACGATCCGGAGGCACCGGAAAAAAGCACGCCGCTCAGCAGCACCGTTTGTCCGAGCCCGGCGCGACGATGGCCGACAAGGGCGGCGGCGAACCGAACCAGTCGCTCGCAATCCCGGACGCGGTCCAAAGCGCGCCTGCGGGCAGAAAGAATGGAATAGAGGTCAGCAGATAACGCGACATGCCGGACAAAGTGGCCGCCGCCATCGCCTCCTCCGGCATCGGCGCGCCGAAAGCGACAGCGACATAGGCCGCAGCGATAAAGGCATGAGGGAGCGGCGTTCCCGCGAAAATTGCCGCAAGTGCAAGACAGCAAAGGATGACGCTGGGCGATGCCAGGCTCAAGATCGGCGCGGCGCCGACCGCCCAATGCGCTCCGGCGGCAACCACCAGCATCGAAACGAATGCGAGAAAGCGGCGCTCTGCGAGGTGGTGGAGCAGAACCGCAACAATCGCCAGCACGCCCCCGGCGCTCAGCACCGCCGGACGCAGCCCTTCGGAAAGGCCGAGCGACGGCGAAACGCCGCCAAGATTGAGCGCCGCTCTACGGCTGCCCGACATCAGGATGATACAAGCAAGCAGAATGATGGTGCCGGAGAACAATGCACGCAGATCCCGAAGTGCGATGTGCCTTGGCCAGAGCCACGATTCGGCGTTGCCACTCCCAACGAACTGCGACGAGCGGCGTAAAACTTGCGCATTGTCGTGGCCATGACCAGACGCCAGTCCTCCGTCAAACAGATCGATCGTAATCCCCTAGCGGTCGAGGCAATCGGCAACCCGATCGAGACAAGTGCCACCAGCAACCAGCTCGCCGCTTCCTCTGCCCCGGTAAATCCACTTGCCGCCGCATATCGGAGAACAACTGTGAGCGTGATGGTGACGAGCAGGAGCGCAAGCAGAAACGCTCCGGCAAGCTCTGGCGTTCGCTCCAGTTGCAGCGAAAACGCCTGCGCCGCGCTAGCGAACATCGGGCTGCCACCAGCGATGAAAGTGGTGGACTGGTCCCCGTCCCTGCCCGACTTTGAGATCGCCGGCGGCAACGATGGCACCGTGTAGATAATCCTTGGCGGCAATGACGGCGTCTGCGAGTGACATTCCGCCTGCAAGCCCGGCAGCGATCGCCGCCGACAGCGTGCATCCCGTGCCGTGATCATTCGTCGTTTCGATGCGCGACGCCGTCAATCGGACGGGGTCTCCTCCGTCGAAAAAGATATCCGTCGCCTCGGGGCCGTGCCCGTGTCCGCCCTTGATTAGCACCGAACGCGCGCCGGCCTTCAGAATAAACTCGGCCTGGCGGCCCATCTCGGCCTCGTCCGTCGCGATCGCGCGCCCGGTCAGCAATGCCGCCTCCGGCAGGTTGGGCGTGGCGATCAGCGCCAGAGGCAGCAGTTGGTCGCTCAACGCAGCAATTGCATCTGCGCGTAGCAGCGCGTCGCCAGATGTGGCGACCATCACAGGATCGAGCACGGCCATCTTGCCGTATCGGCGGAGTCCGTCGGCTATGATCGCGATCGTCTCGCCGCAGGACACCATGCCGATCTTTACCGCGCCAATGGCGAGATCCGAAAACACCGCATCGATCTGTGCTTCGACAATTGCCGGCGAGATATCCTCGACCACCGTGACACCCCTGGTGTTCTGCGCCGTGATCGCGGTGATAACGCTCGCGCCATAGGCGCCGAGAGCCGAAAAGGTCTTGAGGTCTGCCTGGATGCCCGCCCCGCCACCGGAATCCGAGCCCGCAATGGTGACAGCAATGGCGGTCATCGCGAAGACTCCGCCAGAGCCTTCTCGACACAAGCGCGCAACTCGCGCGTGGCCGCCGCTGGATCCACAGCGGCGAAGATTGTGGAGATGACTGCAACACCATCGGCTCCGGCGGCAATGACCTCCGCGGCGCGCTGCGCACTGATGCCGGCAATGGCGCCGACCGGCAGGTCCGGCTTGGCCGCCAGAAACGTGGCACGAAGTGTGGCGAACCCTTCGAGGCCAACAGGCGGATCGGGGTTGTGCTTCGACAGCGTCTCATAGACCCCGCCGATGCAAGCATAGTCGATCGGCGAGGCAATCGCCGTCTCAGCGTCCGCTTCGTTCTTGACCGTCAGACCGATAATCGCGGTATCGCCCATGATCGAGCGCGCCGTTGCCGCATCCATATCGTCCCGGCCGAGATGAACACCATCAGCACCGGCTGCGAACGCCACATCGATGCGGTCATTGACGACGAAGGGCACACCGGTGACTGCAAGAGCAGCGGCGATCGCCCGCGCCTGTTCGATCATTTCCCGTGTCGAGCTCGTCTTGTCGCGATACTGGATCAGCGTCGCACCATTGAGCGCGGCGATGCGTGCCAGATCAGCCAAACTCGCCTTGTCGCCAAGGCGGGCATCGACGAGGGCATTGAGGCGATAATCAACTTTCGGCATGGGAAATCCTGGCATTGACAATGATATCTTCGGGGCGCAGCGCTGCGAGCGCATCACGGAAGAGAGCTTCGAAGGTACCGGGCCCACTCGAACGCTCCCCAGCGATTTCGGCGGCGATGCCGCTCGTCAGCAGTGCACCCGTGGCGGCCTTCAGGCGATCCGGCTCGACCGCCATGAAAGCTGCGATCAAGGCGCCGGAGAGGCACCCGGTACCCGTGACCTGCGCCATGAGGGGGTGGCCGTTCTCAACCCGGATCGTATGTAGATCCAGTGTGAGTTCATCGACTGCCCCGGTCTTGATCCTCAGCGCGCCATTGGCGTTACCGACGATATCCATCTCGCTTGCGTTGCCGCGAACAACGGAAGGGCCAGCTGCGATGAGTTCCCGGGCGAAGACAAGCCGCGAAGGCGAATAGTCGCAATGCACGGGATCGACGATCCACGGCTTGTCGGCATCGCGCGCAACCGCCGCTGCCAAACGGATCGCCCTCCGGCGCTCTTCATCAAGCGTACCGAGATTGACGACGAGCGCATCGGCTCGCTGGGCAAAAGCCTCGACCTCTTCCAGGGCCGATGTCATCGAGGGGATCGCACCCAGAGCTGCCAGTCCATCGGCTACGAACTTCTGCACCACCGTGTTCATCAGGCAATGCACGCGGGGGCGGCGCTGCCGCACAAGCGCCAGCGATGCGGCAACACTTTCGACGAAGTCCGATGTACCCGTCATCGGATTTCCACCGCGATATCGTCGACATCAGGTGCCTTGCCGATCAAACCGCTTTCGGCAAGAAAAGCGCCAAACCGCTCGTAGCGGCCACGGTCGAGCGCCGCCGGCCTTTTGGCGAATCGCGGCAGCGTGTCCGTGAATGCACTGCGGTTGAGTTCGTCATCGAGGTTCGGATAAGCCTTGACGAACAGCTTCCAGGCTTCAGTCGGATGATTGGTGAGGAAAATCGCACCCTGCTCCACCGCGACCAGGAAGGGCCGCAAGCGCTTGTCGGCAACCTTTGCCTTGTCGGAAACGAAGACGAGCTCGTCATAAACAGGCACGCCATGCTCTTCTGGGAAGAAGGAACGGCCCGCATGCCCCTCGAGCCGCATCTGCGTCAGTTCAAAATTCCGGAAGCCGCCGATCGTTGCATCGACCTTACCGGCGATCAGGGACGGAGACAGGGCGAAGTTGACGTTGACGAGTTCGACGTCCTCCTTCTTGAGACCGGCCGAGGCAAGCATTCGGCCGAGCATTGCATCCTCGAAACCGGAGACGGAAAAGCCGATCTTCTTGCCCTTCAAGTCGGCAAGGCTTCTGATCGGACCGTCGTCAAGGACAGTGACCGTGTTGAGCGGCGTCTCGACCAGGGTGCCAATGCGAACCAGAGGCAGGCCTGCAGCATGGTCAAGGTACAGGTTTGGCTGATAGTGCACGCCGATATCAGCCTGCCCCGCAGCGACGAGACGCGGCACGCTTGAAGGGTCTGCCGGTGGCACGAGCTCAACATCGAGCCCCGCCTTTTCGAACAGGCCGAGCTCCTTGGCGACGACGATCGGCGCATGGTCGGGATTGACAAACCACTCCAGCATCACTGTCAGTTTTTCAGCGGCAGTTGCTGAGCCAGCTGCAAAGACCACGCCGAGTGCGAGGCTGGCGGAAAGCAGAGATTTACGGATCATGATGTTATGAACTCTCCCAATTGATCTCAGAAATTCAGGTTTCCCGCGCCCAGTGCGCGAGTGGACGGGTTGCCTCATCGACGAGCAGCCTGAGGGCGACGGCAAGCACGGCAAGAATGGCCATCGCAGCGAAGACGACATCGGTCTGCATGCGGGCATTTGCCTGGACGATAACGAAGCCGAGGCCGGCCGAGGCGCCGACCCACTCGCCAACGACGGCGCCGAGCGGTGCCAACGGGGCAGCAACGCGGAGGCCAGTCACTAAGCCGGGCAACGCCAACGGCAATCGCACAAGCCGCAGCGCCTGCCAGTGGCTCGCCTTGGTGAGCGCGACGGCATCAAGGATCTGCGTATCTGTACGGCGCAGACCGTCCGAAAACGCAGAGACAACGGGAAAGAAAATGATGATCGCCGCCATCACGATCTTCGAAACCATGCCGAAGCCGAACCACAGCACCAGCAAAGGTGCGATGACGAAAACGGGAAAGGCCTGAAGGACGAGCACAAAAGGCCAGACGAGCTTTCCAAACCGCGGAAAAGCCGCCAGCCCGATTGCCGTCGCAACGCCGAACGCCGTGCCGAACGCGAGCCCGGCCAGCATTTCGGCGATCGTCACGAGACTCTGCTCGAGCAGAAATTCTGGCTGCCGCGCAAAGACGGCCAGTACATCCATCGGCGTTGGTAAAAGATAGCGCGGTAACGCGAACACACCCACCGCCGTCTGCCAGAGAGCAGCAAGCACAACAAGGCTGCGAACAAATGTGAACGCCAGGCGCATCGCCGGTCAGCCGACGCAGCAACCCGGACGAATTGCAAACCCGCCATTCGGCGGCAACTTGGCAAAAGACAGCATCGATCGATCTCCAGACAAAATATCACGGAGATCCAGGTGAAAGCGAAGACGCGATTAGTTTGCCGAAATCGGCTCTTTTCCCGTTCCTACGCCGGCATGACCCGGATCAGGTTCAAGGGTCCGGCTCACCGCCATCTCAGCACAAGATGTGCACCCCTCGGAATATCGTGAAAAGATGGAAGATCTTGGAATGGCTGTCAACACCCCCTCGAAAACTCTCTGTGCGACCGGTCGAATCGCCGTTTCTGTGAATGTTAGGTGCTCCTGATTCGCAACAGGGCAAAAGTCGAATTAGTTCACATAAAGTAACACTTGAGCATATTGCGATTTATTCTTGCCAAAAAGCGCGTTCACCGGCAATGTAAACTCCATTCACCAAGACAAATTTTAGTACCAACTGCCTAAACTGGGGCGTTATTTCAAATGAAAACTAAAGGAAGGAGCAATCCTCTTAGAGACACGCTTTTCGGGACATTCCACGTGACATCAGGCAGACACCCCGCTGCCGCTTTCGAACCCTCGGCCCCTCCCGCAGGGGCCCATTTTTGAGCTCGAAGACGTCGACATTGTCGGCCATAGGCGATCTCGGTGACGGCTTGCAGAACACGGCATTCTTGCGCTTAAGCGCGGCCGGCGGCACTTTCGCTGGCATTGATGAAGATCGCAGCGCGTCAAGAGACCTCTGCAGCGATCGTCAAAGACCTCTTTACTCTCTGGCAGGCGACCCTGCCGCGGGTAGATGATGCGAGCTTTTCCGAGCGCCGGCCAAATCGGGCTCGATCGAAGGCTTTCAGGATTTGCGTCAGCCGCTCGATCCGTTCATCGGCGTCCGCGCTGCGGGCCTCGAGATCATCGATCTTGTCTCTCCAAGGCCTCGACGCGGGCTGCTTTTTCGGCCATGGCAAGGACCATGGCTTTCAGAGCCTCTACGTCATCCGGGAGTTCGATATCGGGCAGCGTCATGGGCTTGATCAGAGCATATCTTGCCAAGATCCGCCCGTAGCTTCAGGCCGCTGATTCACTTCGCCGCGGCCGTTTTACCCAACAATCTCAGGAGGCCTGATCGGCGTAGACCGAACTCGTTTCCAGTCCATACCGTCCACAGAGCTAGAAGCTGGGCATGATTGAGCTGGACCTGACTGTGGCCGATCCGCCGCTCATTTGCTGTCGCAACAATGCCCCGGCGACCCGCGTGTTAAAGGCATAAGCGTTGGCGCATTGTGGAGGCATCCTAACGCGGAATCCGGACCGTCTGGCTACCTACCACCCCCCAAGCCCCCCGGAATCTCAGAGTTGTATCCCCCAGTGTCGGCGCATGCTCGACTTGGGGTGCTCGCGCCTCGGCCGCCCGGTCGACAACGCAAATTGCGCCGAGACGCTTCAGCCACTGCGCGACGTGCGTTTACGCCTGCGAACTATTGGAGCGCCCGCCTCAAAAATGGCTCAGTACAGACGCCTAAGCCAGAGCGCGCCGCCGGAATTTCGTATGAACGGCGGGAATGTCTTCAACATGTGGTCGCCGTGCAGTTGGGCCATGTAGTCATTGAAGAACATTATATGGAAACAGCTATTGAACGCGAGGAAGCTGCGTATGGAGTAAATTTCATTCCAAGAGCGGTTGTCTTCCATGATCCATTTGTAACCGTACTCAAATGGATAGAAGATATCGTGGAAATGGATGATCACACCAGGGTTTAGACGAGGCAGAATTTCTGCCAACTCGTAGGCAACGTCGCTACCGGTTTTAACAACGTGAGTGGAGTCGATGAACAATATGTCGCCCGCCTCCAGTTCTGTGAAAATCTCCATCGGAGCATCTTGCACGCCAGCTTCAATAATTCGCGCGCGGGCAATATCATTTTCGCGAAGAACATCGCGGAGAAGCTTGGGGAACGGCTCAACGAACGTGATTTGAGTTGTTAGCTCACCCTCTTCGATGGTGTCCATAGTGCACGCCGAGGACCACCCACACCCCACCTCCACCATGCGTTTTGGCTTGATGCTAAGGAGCATCGCCCGAAGCACAGTGCCATCCCCAACGCAGTACGAAGGGTTTTTATAGTGATAACGGTGAACTTTACCGGGTTCGTCTGAAAAGGTCGCCGTATTGGCGATAGGGGCGAGGACATCAGTCCACAACTTGGTCATAGCCGCGTCGTCGATCGCCACATCAGGCAATGATTTTGGCGGCATAGGCCTGGTTTTTGGGACAACGCGCCGAAGTTGTTCCGGGTCAACTATTGGCGAAAAAAAATGGCCAGGCGGATAGCAAATCTTCACCACGGAACTGCCCCTCCTAAGGATACTTTACATCACATAGCCACAAATCGTTGCGATACTCAACACGAATTGAACAATGGGATTCACGT
This sequence comes from Ensifer canadensis, assembly GCF_017488845.2. NCBI lineage: Bacteria > Pseudomonadati > Pseudomonadota > Alphaproteobacteria > Hyphomicrobiales > Rhizobiaceae > Ensifer > Ensifer canadensis. Next base: position 911,223 of record NZ_CP083371.1, on the reverse strand, counting down.
TAAACAAGTGACGTAGAACATATCTCCAATGAAGCTCCTCCCCGAAGGCACGCCCGTACCTTCGTTAGACTTCAAATACAACTGCCACATGGCCGAAAATCCAAGCTCGTTTAAATACCAGCGATAAACATGACACGTAAATCCTGCAAAAGAATCGTTGCAGGTCCTTAAGCGGCCGTGGTCGACCCGCTCGATTGCTCCATGATCTTCACCCTATAGGTGATGCTTTCGAACTTACGCACTTCGGATTCGAGCGAGCGGAAACGCTCCTCGTTACGCGCCTCGATGGCCTTCACTTCGACCAGGCGCTCATTATGCAGGAGCTCGTGGCCCGCGCGCCAATTCTGCAACTCTTCGAGATCCCGGCTCTTCTCGACCCAGATAGCAACGCCACCCACACAAATGCCGAGCAGCGTCACCAGTTGGTTGATCGTGTTGAGGTTCCATTCAAGATTTTGAGGACGCCTTGGGAGTTCCATTAGTCCATTCTCCTGCCTCATCATGCCCCTCGTGTCGGTCTGCCGTGATAATCAACGCGCTTCGCCGTGAAGCACGCACTCCGCATTCGTCCAGACGCCCCCGGTGCAGTGGCCGACAACAGTCCCATCTATCTTTGGTTGATCCGCGGGCATCGCCCCTGGCGCGCCGACTAGGTCAATTCCGACGACCCGCCGCAGGCCGTCACGAAAAGTGCGTCAGAGCGAGCATCGACCCGCTCCTTGAACTTGGTCAGATCGCCGCGGAGAATCTCTTCGGCCTTTGCCTCGGTAATCACCATGTTCGGCTTTACAACGGGCGCGCCCGCGACGCTGGTGTGGCCGTAGCCGAACGTCCAGATCCCGCCAACATCCCGATTGGCTTTCTTCTTCAGGCCTTCCCACTGTTTGACAAGCGCAAGGCTCGCCGCGTTGATGCGTCGTGTCATGGTGGTTTCCTTTCGATGGGTAATTCTAAATACGCCCGTCGAGCGCTGTTCGCTGCGGTTGCTTTTCTGCAGCCAATAGGCTTGATTGTGTCCTCATCATCTAGAGGGGTGCGCTTATGACTGACCTGCTGGATACGATAAAAGCAGTTTGGAACGACAAGGACGATGAAGCCTATCGGCAAGACCAATCCCACTGGCGCGGCGTGGGACGGTGGGCGAATGACGCAGCATGGCAATCAATAGGCGCGCTGACACTTGATCGCTTCAAGTTTCTCTGGAGGATACTAGAACGCGCGCCGTCAGCAATGCGAGACCTTTCAGTGCTTGAATGGGGCCAAGGTGGCGGATCTAACGTCTTCGGGCTTCGCGAGGTTGCCAGCCAATATCAGGGCGTTGATATTTCGCCGAAGAATCTACAAGAAGCCGGCCGCATGATTTCTGCGGAAGGCTATACGGGTCTTTTCAAGCCTGTTCTCCTTGAAGGCCCCCCGGAAGAAATTGCGGACAAGCTGCTGCCGATCGACATGTTCTTGAGCACGGCTGTCTTCCAACACTTCCCGAGCAAAGATTATGGCGTACAGGTGCTGAAGACCATCAGGAAGGCATGCAAGCCTGATGCGGCAGGCGTCATCCAGATACGATTCGACAACGGCAACCCGACCTTTAGCGGCATTAAGTCTGTTGAAGAGTACGCGGAGCGGCATATTGTTGCTAACTCCTACGCGATCGATGCCTTCTGGGATATCCTTGCCAGCTGTGGATTTAAACCGCTGGCAGTTGATGGGATCCGCACTCAGAACAACTACGCTACGTTCTACATGACTGCGAAATAGCGTATTGCATATCTGATTGAGGAAAGAACGCGGTTTCCATGCAAAAAGAAATGTCGGAGACCAGTGTTTTCGTTAAAGGAGTGAAGAGTAACCCGGAAGCGGTTCGTACGCCGAAATGAATGCGTCTCCCTGAGCGTGCATGACGCGCTTCGACTTGTCGAAAAACTCCGAAAAATCGTGCTCCCTACGGCAAGTCTCGTATTTGGGTAAGATATCTGACACTTCGTACTCGACAGAAATGTCGCTGCCTTTCAATGGAAACTTAAAATCAAGATAGGAATACCTGTCATAATGACAAAACTCGTCCCAGAGCGACATGCTGGTCTCATAATACAATCCACCGGCATTGCTTGCCCTGAAGGACACGACCGGCGAGAACGGGCCGATCTTGTGAAGATGGATCAAGGTTCCAAAGGTGTCGTTTTGGTTTTGGCCGCGTTTCAGTTGTAGCTTGAATTTTTGAAAGGAATCACGAGGGGTCTCGGCCGGAATTCGGGAGACGATCTTTGACTGTACCCGCTCCGGAATCGAAATGTTTTGCAGACGCAAATCGCGATCGCCGAGAACAGAAATAAGAAATTGCGAAATAGTTTCTGCATAGTACTTCGCGCCATTAAAATTAGTGTGATTGGGGCCATTAAACATGGACTTTTCAATCGCCTTGGCACTGTCGACTGGCACTATGTTTATGGAAGGGATGTTGCACTCCGCGCTGATCTCCGCGATCATCCGAGCTTGAGGCCATTGTTCCAACGGAAGGACCCCACCTTTCGGAAGGTTAAGAAATATCGGCAAAATGTTTGCATCCATCAGGGATTTACAAGCGCTCAGATAATCTTCACTCGAGGAAGCACGCCCCCGGGAGTGGTCCTCGATCAGCAGTTCGAGAACGCAGATGCCGCCACCGCGGCGACTGACAACATCTGAAATTTTTACAGGACCGGGGCCCGCGAAACGGTTGCCAGGGTATGCGTCCTGATAGACCGCCGAGATGCCGAGTTCGCGAGCCAAAAAACGGCGAAAATATTCGACATACCCTGTCAGTTCCTGCGTTGTGTGATTGCTCCTTTGAGCTGTACACGATGCGCCGACAAAAGATATATCGAGACTAACTGTCATCTAATCGTCCTGATTTCCATTGAACTGCCACGGCAAGGACTGCGGGACACGTATTCGATCGCGTGGGTAAGACGAGATCAAACTCGTCCGCGACTCCTACTGCACACCAAGAACCCGGGCGACAGTTCTCTGGAGCCTGTTTTAACCTCAACTCGCGGCGTTTCGACTTCTAACATGGCTAACAAAGCGCTGGAGGTCGCTCTGAAGTGCCCGGCGGAAATGTACAGGTGTGTTGCCGATGTCGAGCCCTTCCGTCGCGAAGTACGATTGAAACATCGCCGCGTAGTGCATCCGGAGCTTATTCTGCGACACAAAGCTTTCCATGCGCAAGACCGAGCCTTTTGAAGCGTTGTGAAAAGCGTAATTCGACACCACTTCGCTCGAGAGGTAGGGCTTACGCATTGCCGTGAAACGCATGAACATTTCAACGTCCATCGTCACGTGATCATGAACAACAAGTGGTCCCACGGTCTCGAACATCTCGCGTCGCCAGAATGTAGACTGCTGCGGTACCCAGAAGCGCGAGCCGTACTCAAGCGCGACTCCCATATCCAGATGGTTGACCCGCCTGACAGAGAAAATCTCCTTCTGTTCCTCGTTGTAAAGGTTGCAGCACGCTATTACCCAGGTAAACGGATGAGAATTAGCCCTGAAGATAGGCTCAATCCGTTCAAGGCCGTCGTCTTCAAACCAGTCGTCGGAGTTGATCCAGCATTGAATGTCGCCTGTGGAGTTAGCGAAGCCCAGATTGATGGCGTGTGACTGCCCAAGATCGACCGAGGTGTTAACGATGATCTTGTCGATCTGGTTCCGATACCGCTCGACAATCTCCAGCGTGCCATCGGTGCTTCCGGCGTCGACCAGAATAATCTCCTTGTCAACCGCTTGCTTGATGCAGGACACAATCGTGCGTTCGATCGTTGCCACCTGATTGAACGAATTCAGGACGATAGAGAACTTCATGGACCGCTAACCTTCCAGGAATTGCCGAGCGAAAACGGCAAGGTCTGCCGTGTCGTCACAATGAACGGGCGAGTTCGCATACGGATTGTAACCGAATACCTCGTGCAGCAACATCTCGGATGCAACGACTCGCGCAGGATAACTACACGCGAAAAGTGAATCGAACGCTGTCGAAGGGCATCCTATGATCGGTCCGCAGCGCGTCGCGAAATCAAGCAAGTCCATGCCATAATTGACCTTGACCTTGTCCAGGGGAAGGCCGGAGCGCGCGATGAAGTCGTTGTAGGCTGCTTCGTAATTGCTCCTCTTGTCCGATGGATGAGGCAATATCAGCACTTGGAGATTGCTGGCTCCGCTATTGCGGATCTTCGCGGCGACCTGCAGGCATTGCTGTAACGAACTGGCGTAGTCGGTGATCGAATATGTCAGATCGCCGCTCAATGCGGCAACGATGCCGAGGGTCGAGCCGCGTTTCGCCACATCCCGTTCAAGCACGCTCTCAAACAGGAGCGTGGGATGTTTCAATTCAAACTGGTAAATATCCAAGGGTGTCGAAAATGGAACGAAGCGTGCGGATTGAATGGGAAAAACGGTTTCGGCATCCATTCTGTAGCTGTAGTAATAGACGGTATCTGCATACGAATACAATGCGAACTCAGGTATCGTTCCGTGGTAAGACAAGATAGTTCTTACCCCAGAGGTCACTGCGGCAGCAAAAGCGGATGACGTCGGGTGCCACTGATCGTTAGCCGTGTAAACAGCCTGCACATTACTTGCGCCGAAATACTGCACGAAAGCAGAATAGGCACTGCATACCGATTCGACACTTTCCTGAATAACGGTTTCCGGGATATTTTCGGTCCCCTGCAAGCTCGCTATTTTCTCGATCTGTGCGAACAGGGTATCGATATACTGTTCGTCGGGAACCCAACGCTCCATAATCGAATTAACGCTCGTCTGCGAAACCGACACGGTTTTCCCATGTCTCTCACGCACGCGCCACTCGATCGCTTTCAAGAAATCAGCAGAAACAGGCTCGCCATAATACACGATATCGATCGCCAAATTGCTTTTATCATGGAACCGGCGGTCCTGTTCCAAGGCATGAAGCATTGGATATATGTAATTTGGAC